>CAZLWY010000197.1:0-5507 GCA_964563425.1 uncultured Acidobacteriaceae bacterium
AAAAATTAGTCCCGCTGCGCGCGGCGCGCGCGGCCTGTTCGAGCTCCGATGGATTCGGAACGTCAGCCCGCCCGCCGGTCGACACGCCGACACTTCAGATGCCACTTCATGAATCCGAGGCCATTGTGTTGCAGCGTTATCCGCTCGGCGAAGCGGACCGCCTGGTGAGTTTTCTTTCGCGTAGCATGGGCCGTGTCCGCGGAGTGGCCGCCGGGTCGCGCAAGACCAAGAGCCGCTTCGGTTCGACACTGGAAAAGCTCTCGCACGTTCGAATCTGGTTTTTCGAGCGTGAGTCCCGCGACTTGGTGCGGATCAGCCAATGCGAAATGATTGAATCGTTTCTTGATGTTTTTCGTGATTACCCCTCCAGCGTCGCGCTCGCGCTGTTCAGCGAGATTACAGAGTCCGTCCTGCCCGAGCGGGAGGCCAGCGATGCGAATTTCCGCCTGCTGCTCCTCGCAACTCAGACAGTAAAGCAGACGGGGAAATCCGAACTGCCGCTGGCGTATTTCGCATTGTGGACTGTGAAACTTGGCGGCTGGCTGCCGGCGCTGGACCGGTGTGCGTTCTGCGGCAGAGCTTTGGCTGGTGACGCGGCGGCCTATATCGGGCCGGGAGCCTCGGCGACGGGGTGTGCCAGCTGCCGCAAGCCGGGCATGAGGGCGCTTTCGCCGGGCGCTCTCGCAGCTGCGCGGCGTATGCTGGGCGACCGGCTTGACCGGCTGGTGCGCGAAGAAGCGACCAACCCCATTCGCGTGCGCGCGGCCCGGGACCTAACGAACGCGATGCTCGACATCATCGAACATCAGATCGATCGCAAGCTCAAATCGCGCGAATTGCTGGAGACGCCTGCGTGACACCCGGTCCCGGAAACATGAAGGTAAAACATCAAGCAGCTCCCAAGCCCCGCGGACTCACATTTCAAGATCTTCTACTGAAACTTGAACATTACTGGACCATGCGCGATTGCATTTTGCAGCAGCCCTACGATATTGAAGTTGGCGCCGGCACGATGCACCCGGAAACATTCCTTCGAGTGCTGGGCCCTGATCCGTATCGTGTGGTGTACGCGCAACCGAGTCGACGTCCAGCCGACGGACGCTACGGCGAAAATCCGAATCGCCTGTACAAGCACACGCAGCTTCAGGTTATACTCAAGCCTTCGCCTGCCGATATTCAGGACCTCTATCTTGCCAGCCTCGCCGCAGTCGGCATCCATTTAAAGGAACACGACATTCGCTTCGAAGAAGATAATTGGGAATCGCCGACGCTCGGCGCGTGGGGAATCGGCTGGCAGGTTTTGCTTGACGGGCTTGAAATCACGCAGTTCACGTATTTTCAGCAGTGCGGCGGTATCGATCTGGATCCGATTTCTGTGGAGCTGACATACGGACTCGACCGCATCGCCGCCTATCTGCAGGGCGTCGACAATGTATTCGACGTGCGCTGGTCCAAAAGCATGACCTACCGCGAGGTGCGCCTGGCTGAAGAGCAGCAATTTTCGGCGTACAGCTTTGATCACGCAGATACGGTTTCGACGCGGAAGCAGTTTGATCTGACCGAGGGCGAGGCTGCGCGCCTGCTGGCGGAATATGATGCACTTAAGGGTGCGGCCAAGAATCGTTTCCCGGTGCTCGAGGCGTACGATCTTTGCCTGAAGTGTTCGCACTTCTTTAACGTGCTTGACGCGCGCGGTGCGATTTCAGTAACGGAGCGCGCCGGGATGATTGCGCGCGTGCGCAAGCTTGCGACGCACGTCGCCAGTGCCTGGCTCGATCAACGCTCCGCCGCACGGCAATCGGTCGAGGTCCGGGCATGAGGTCGCGCGGTGATCTCCTTTTCGAAATCGGCTGCGAGGAAATTCCCGCCGGAATGATCGCAAAAGCATCGCAGGAACTTAAAGCAATTCTTGTGACGCAACTTTCGACGCACGGATTAGTCGACCAGCCGACAGTTCAGGTGGCGATTGAAACTTTTGGCGCTCCGCGCCGCCTCGTGGCGATTGCGAGAAATATTAAACTAAAACAAGAAGACGTCATCCGCGAAGTGAACGGTCCCCCGAAAGCGGTGGCGTTCGACGCCGCTGGCGAGCCGACTCGGGCGGCGTTCAGTTTTGCCGAGAAGCAGGGAATTCCGGTTTCGAAGCTTTCGATCGCCACGACACCGAAGGGCGAATACATTGTCGCGCGTCAGCTGGTCAAGGGGCAGCTCGCAATCGACGTACTTAAAGAAGTTCTTCCAGAAGCGATTCGCGAGATTGCCTGGCCGAAATCGATGATCTGGACGGGCGCACAGAGTCCCCGGTTCATCCGGCCGATTCGTTGGATCGTCGCGCTACTCGAGGGCAAGGTCGTGCCTTTCACCTACGCTGACGTGCGCGCAGGCAATGCCTCCGACGGGCATCGATTCCTAGGCAAACGAACGATTCCTGTGACCGGCCCGCACGATTACGAATCTAAGCTGAAGAAAAACTTCGTGATCGTGCAACCCGAGGTGCGCCGAAAGAAGATTGAAGCCGAACTTCACTCGCTCACATCGCGAAAATCGCTAAAGGTTCATCACGATTCTGGCCTACTGGAAATGGTGACCTATCTGAATGAATGCCCCAGCGTGATCCTGGGTGATTTCGACCCCGCCTATCTCGCGCTTCCGGACGAAATTCTTATCACCGTGATGCGGGGACATCAGAAATACTTTGGCGTCGAGGCGCGCAACGGCGACCTGGCGCCACATTTCCTGGCGATCATTAATTTGCCGCACGATCCGAAGGGGCTGATTCGCGGCGGCCACGAGCGGGTGCTGCGCGCACGATTCGCCGACGCCCAGTTCTTCTGGGAGAGCGACCAGAAGATCAAGCTCGGCGAATACTTGCCGAAACTGTCAGCGGTGACCTACGAGAGACGCCTAGGCAGCTACGGCGATAAAGTGGAGCGCATGCGAGTGCTGGCGCGCTGGGTTTCCGAGCAGTGGTTTTCAGGAGGCGTCACCGGTGCCGACGTGGCGGGTTCGGACCGCGCAGCGGAGCTGGCGAAGTGCGACTTGGTGACGGGGATGGTCGGCGAGTTTTCCGAGCTACAGGGCGTGGTCGGCGGGTTATACGCACGCGCACAGGGCGAGCCCGAGGAAATTGCCTGGGCCGTCTACGATCAGTACAAGCCGGCAGGGCTCGACGACCCCCTGCCGCGAAACCTGACCGGATGCGCCGTCTCGCTGGCCGATAAGCTCGATTCGCTCGTGGCATGTTTCGCCGTAGGCGCAATTCCGACAGGTTCAAGCGATCCTTTCGCTTTGCGACGCGCCGCCCTGGGCATCGTAAAAATCATTCTCGAAAGGGATTTGCCGCTTTCTCTTTCGGCCGCCATCACCGCCGCGGCGAAATCTCTCAAGGAGCATGCGCCGCGAATTGAAACGACCCCTGCGGTTGAACGGCAGGTGCTTGATTTCCTTCTCGAACGCGCGCGTTACATCCTCCGTGAACGGCGCGGCTACGCCTACGACGAAATCAACGCGGCATTCACCGCCGGAGCGGACGATCTGGGAGACGCGGTCGAGCGTGTAGACGCCGTGAAGGCGATCCGCGACACGAAGAACTTCGCCCCGCTGGCGGCAAGCTTCAAGCGCATCCGGAATATTCTGGAAAAATCCGCCGACAAGGGTGATCGCGGGCAGGGAACCGTTAAGCAGGATCTACTTAAGGAAGCAGCTGAACTTCAACTTCACACCGCGGCGCAGCGCATTGGCGACGAGGCGACGAAACTCAAGAAAGAGAAGAAGTATCGCCGGGCTCTGGAGAAGATCGCAGAGCTTCGTCCAGCGGTCGATTTCTTTTTCGATAAGGTTCTAGTGATGGTTGATGACGAAAGTGTCCGTCGAAATCGAATCGCGCTGCTCGGCGGTTTATTAAAGGAATTCTCGACGATTGCCGATTTCTCCGAATTGGGCAGCGAGGAAGCGAAATAGCGCGATTCATGTCTTGGTTGAACAATCGGCGCGCCGACAGTTTTAAAGATCGCGCAGGCGAATAACTTAAAGCATGATCTCAGGGAGCGACATGAAACACGTATATTTCTTCGGGGCGGGCAAAGCGGACGGTACGGGCGACATGCGGGATGTGCTCGGCGGAAAGGGAGCGGGACTGGCGGAGATGACTCGCATCGGACTGCCGGTGCCCGCTGGATTCACGATCACGACCGAGACGTGCGATTACTATCTGAAGCACTCTCACAAATATCCCAGCGAGCTGCGCGCGGAAGTGGCGAAAAACGTGGCGAAGCTCGAGAAGCTGACGAACAAGAAACTCGGCGGCGCCGACGACCCGTTGTTGGTAAGCGTCCGATCCGGATCCGCGCGCTCGATGCCGGGTATGATGGAGACAATCCTCAACCTCGGTCTCAATGAAAAGTCGGTCAACGGGCTCGCAAAAGTCACTGGCAACGAGCGGTTCGCCTGGGATGCCTATCGGCGTCTGGTGCAGATGTACTCCAGTGTAGTGATCGGTTTGCCGAAAGAAGAGCTCGAGCATCGCCTCCGGACTCTGAAAACCAAGCTCCATATAAAGGACGACACGCAGGTCCCGGCCGAGGGCTGGCGCGAGCTGGTCGGCGATTATAAAGCCTATTTCAAGGAAAAGACGGGCCGGGATTTTCCCGAAGATCCGATCGAACAACTCTGGGGCGCCATCGGCGCGGTGTTTGAGTCGTGGATGGGCGAAAAAGCGGTTACCTACAGGCGCGTCGAAAAGATCACCGGTTTGCTCGGGACAGCTGTCAACATCGTACAGATGGTATTTGGCAACACCGGCGACGATTCCGGCACCGGCGTCTGCTTTACCCGCGATCCTTCGACGGGCGAGAAGGTCTTCTTCGGGGATTTTCTCTTGAACGCCCAGGGGGAAGACGTCGTGGCGGGCATCCGCACCCCGCTGCACTTGACGGAGCTCAAGAAGCTCATGCCCAAGGTCTATCAGCAGCTCGAGCGGGTTCGCGAGAAACTTGAACGCCACTATCGCGACATGCAAGACATGGAATTCACCGTTGAGCGCGGAAAGCTGTACATGTTGCAGACCCGAACCGGGAAGCGTTCTCCGTCGGCGGCGTTTCGCATGGCTGTCGACATGACGAACGAGAAACTTATTAAAGTTGAAGAAGCACTTGAACGGATCAAGTCCGAGGACATCGAGCGATTGTTCTATCCGGTTCTCGATCCGAAGCTGGCGCGCAGCGAACTCGCCAACCGCAAGATCGCCGAGGGAATCAATGCCGTGCCGGGCGCAGCGGTCGGCAAGGCGGTATTCACGGCGGAGGAAGCCGAAGCCTGGGCACTGAAGGGCGAGAAGGTGATTCTCGTGCGGCGGGAGACGAGCCCGGAGGACGTGGGCGGTATGTATGTGGCGCAGGGAATTTTGACCGCCACCGGAGGAAAAACCAGCCATGCGGCCGTGGTCGCTCGCGGCTGGGGGAAGTGCTGCATCGTGGGCGCGGAGAAAATTGATATCGACGCGCGCGGCA
>CAZLWY010000198.1:0-5366 GCA_964563425.1 uncultured Acidobacteriaceae bacterium
GAAGTTGGATGTGATGGGCGTTTCGATGACTTCGCCGCTCGGCTTGGCCATCAAACCGCGCATGCCGGAAAGCTGGCGAATCTGCTGTTTCGAACCGCGAGCTCCGGAGTCCGCCATGACGTAGACGGGGTTGATGTTGCCTTCTTTGTCCTGGTTCTCAAGGGCTTTGAACATTTCGTCGGCAACTTTTTCGGTGACGTCGCCCCAGATGGCGATGACTTTGTTGTAGCGCTCGCCGTTGGTGATGGCGCCGTCGAGGTATTGCTGCTGCACCTTGACGACTTCTTTCTCGGCGTTTTCGACCAGCTTGTACTTGTCGCTGGGGATGAGCATGTCGTCGATGCCGATGGAGATGCCGGACTTGGTGGCGTAGGTGAAGCCCAGTTCCTTCAGGTGATCGAGCAGGACGACGGTGTCCGCCAGGCCATAGCGCAGGTAGGCGTAATAGACGAGCTGCTGGACGCCCTTCTTTTTGAGAAGACCATTGACGTAGGGAAACTTCGCCGGCAAGTGCGAATTGAAAATGACGCGGCCGACGGTGGTCTGAATGAACTGGCGCTCCATCTTGACGGGCTCGGTGTGCGGCACGTCCTGATCGTCGTAGGCGGTAGTGAGATCAATCACTTCGCCGCTGTAACGGAGGCGGATGGGAGTGAGCAGCTCGACCTCGCCGGCTTCGAGCGCAAGGACGACTTCATCGGATTGACCGAAGACGCGGCCTTCCCCCTTGGCGCCGGGCTTGGACTTGGTCAGGTAATAGATGCCGAGAACCATGTCCTGCGACGGAACGGCGAGAGGCAGACCGTGCGCGGGAGACAGGATGTTGCGCGAGCTGAGCATGAGCACCGACGCTTCGACCTGGGATTCCGGCGAAAGCGGAATGTGCACGGCCATCTGGTCGCCGTCGAAGTCCGCGTTGAACGCGGTGCACACCAGCGGGTGAATGCGGATGGCTTTGCCTTCGACAAGGACCGGTTCAAACGCCTGGATGCCGAGGCGGTGAAGCGTCGGAGCGCGATTGAGAAGGACCGGGTGCTCGCGGATGACGTCTTCGAGAATGTCCCAGACGACCGGCTCTTGCTGCTCGACCATTTCCTTGGCTTGCTTGATGGTGGTGCAGTGCCCCTGCGCTTCGAGCTTGTGATAGATGAAGGGCTTGAAGAGCTCGAGCGCCATTTTCTTGGGCAGACCGCACTGGTTGAGTTTCAATTCCGGCCCGACCACGATCACGGAGCGGCCCGAATAATCGACGCGCTTGCCGAGAAGGTTCTGGCGGAAGCGGCCCTGCTTGCCCTTGAGCGTATCGCTCAGGGACTTGAGCGGGCGGTTGTTGGTGCCGCGCAGAACACGGCCGCGGCGGCCGTTGTCAAAGAGCGCGTCAACAGCTTCCTGGAGCATGCGCTTTTCGTTGCGGACGATAACGTCGGGCGCGCGAAGCTCCATGAGCTTCTTGAGGCGGTTGTTGCGGTTGATGACGCGGCGATAGAGATCGTTGAGATCGGACGTGGCGAAGCGGCCGCCGTCGAGAGGCACAAGCGGGCGCAGCTCCGGCGGAAGAACCGGGATCACGTCGAGAATCATCCACTCCGGTTTGTTGCCGCTCTTGCGGAAGGCTTCGAGAACTTTCAGGCGCTTGGCGAACTTGATGCGCTTTTGAAGCGAAGGATCGGCCTTCATCTTCTCGCGAAGTTCTTCGGAGAGTTTGTCCACTTCGACGCGGCGGAGGAGTTCCTTGATGGCCTCGGCGCCCATCTTGGCGGTGAACTGTCCGGGATATTCCTTTTGCAGTTCGCGGTATTTGTCTTCGAGAAGAACTTCGCGCTCGCGAAGGACGGCGACTTCGCCGGCATCGACGACCACGAAGGCTTCGAAGTACAAAATGCGCTCGAGGTCGCGCATGGAAATGTCCAAGAGGTAGCCGATGCGGCTCGGCAGGCCCTTGAAGAACCACACGTGCGAACAGGGCGAAGCGAGCTCGATGTGGCCGAGGCGTTCGCGGCGGACCTTGCTGAGCGTGACTTCGACGCCGCACTTATCGCAGATAACGCCGCGATGCTTCATGCGCTTGTACTTGCCGCACAGGCATTCCCAGTCGGTGACGGGGCCAAAGATCTTGGCGCAGAAAAGGCCGTCGCGTTCGGGCTTAAAGGTGCGGTAGTTGATGGTCTCCGGCTTGGTGACTTCGCCGTGGGACCACGAACGGATTTTCTCGGGACTCGCCAAGCTGATTCGAATCGAATCGAAATCGGCGATCAAACTGGCGCGATCATAAGGGCTGCTGCGATACAAGGTTGTTTCCTCCCTCCCCGGCTTTCACCGGGGACGCGATCCGATGTTTTGCACCGGACCGGCTGAGAACCCAAAAAACCAAAACCTACAGAATTGCGAAACCTTGCCGGGGCGCAGGCTGCGGCGCCCCGGCGAGCGTGATTTCCACTCAGTCGGCGGCCTTTTCCGTCGGCGGCTTCTGCCGCTTCATCAGCTCGACATCCAGGCAGAGCGACTGCAGCTCGCGAACCAGGACGTTGAACGATTCGGGAACGCCTGGCTCGATACCCGGCTCGCCCTTGACGATGGCCTCGTAGATTTTCGCGCGGCCATACACGTCGTCGGACTTCGCCGTGAGCAGCTCCTGCAGGATGTGCGCCGCACCGTAGGCTTCCAGCGCCCAGACTTCCATTTCGCCGAAGCGCTGGCCGCCGAACTGCGCCTTGCCACCCAGCGGCTGCTGGGTGATGAGCGAGTACGGACCGATCGAGCGCGCGTGAATCTTGTCGTCGACGAGATGCGAAAGTTTGAGCATATAGATGTAGCCGACCGTGACCGGTTGATCGAACTGTTCGCCGGTCATGCCGTCGAAGAGGTTGATCTTGCCGGCATGCGGCAGACCAGCAACTTCGAGCAAGTGGCGGATTTCCGGTTCGCGCGCGCCGTCAAAGACCGGCGTGGCGAAGGGAATGCCTTCCTTGAAGCCCTCGGCGTAATCGAGCAACTCGTCGTCGCTGAGTTTGGAAAGCGTCTTCCAAACGGTCGTCTCCGTGAAGACTTCGCGGAACCAGCGGCGCAAGGCCTCGGCCTTGACTTCCTTGCTGAGCAAACGCTTGAGGCTGTTGCCCAGCTCCTTGGCCGCCCAGCCGAGGTGCGTCTCAAGAACCTGTCCGACGTTCATACGCGAAGGAACGCCGAGAGGATTGAGGACGATTTCGACGGGCGTGCCATCGGGAAGGCTAGGCATGTCTTCCTGCGGCACGATGCGGGCGATCACGCCCTTGTTACCGTGGCGTCCGGCCATTTTGTCGCCGATCGAAAGCTTGCGCTTCATGGCGATATAGACCTTGACCAGCTTGATGACGCCCGGGGGCAGCTCGTCGCCCTTCTTGAGCTTTTCCTTGCGCTCCTCGGTGATCTTGCGGAGGACGTCGATCTGGCGCGAGGTCATCTCCTCGATCTCTTCGATCTTTTCGATCAGGAGAGGATCCTTTTCGTTGAGCTTCAGGCGCTTGAGGTTGCGGGTCGAGATCTTTTCGATCAGCTCGCGCGTCAAGTCCGTGCCCTTGGTCAGCAGGCGCTTGTTGGTCTTTTCGTCGTGCAAGTCGGCCTGGAGAATCTTCCCGCCAAGCAAATCCGAGAGGCGCTTGAGGCGCTCATCCGTGAGGATGCGGATTTCGTCGGCGAGGTTCTTCTCGAGCTTGAAGACCTGCGTGGCTTCGATGGCCTTGTGGCGCTCGTCCTTTTCGCCGCCCTTGCGAGTAAAGATCTTGACGTCGACGATGGTGCCCTCGATGCCCGGCGGGCAGTAGAGAGAAGCATCGCGAACGTCGCCGGCCTTTTCGCCGAAGATGGCGCGAAGAAGTTTTTCTTCCGGCGTCAGCGTGGTCTCGCCCTTGGGCGTGACTTTGCCGACCAGAATGTCGCCTGGCTTGATAACGGCGCCGATGCGGATGACGCCGCTTTCATCCAGGTTGCGAAGGAACGATTCGCTGATGTTCGGAATGTCGCGAGTAACTTCCTCGGGACCGAGCTTGGTGTCGCGCGCCTCGATTTCGTACTCCTCGATGTGAATCGAAGTGTAGTAATCGTCCTTCACCAGTTTCTCGCTGACGAGGATGGCGTCTTCAAAGTTGTAGCCCCGCCAGGGCACGAAAGCCACGAGCACGTTGCGGCCAAGAGCGAGTTCGCCGCGTTCCGTGCAGGGACCGTCGGCAAGGACCTGTCCCTTCTTTACGCGGTCGCCGACGCGGACAAACGGCTTCTGGCTGATGCAAGTGTTCTGGTTGGAGCGCTTGAACTTGATCAGCTGATAGATGTCCGCGCCCACTTCGCGGCTGAGCACGCCGGAGTGATCGGACTCGACGCGCACGATGATGCGTTCGGAGTCGACCTGATCGACGATGCCTTCGCGCTTGCAAAGCACGACTGCGCCGGAATCGCGCGCGGTGACGCGCTCCATGCCGGTGCCGACGAGCGGCGCTTCCCCGCGAATGAGAGGCACGGCCTGGCGCTGCATGTTCGAACCCATGAGCGCACGGTTGGCGTCGTCGTTCTCAAGGAACGGAATCAAGCTGGCGGCCACGGAAACCAGCTGCTTCGGCGAAACGTCGACGTAATCGACTTCGTCGCGGCTCTTCAGCACGAAGTTGCCGGCTTGGCGGCAGTTGACGAGCTCGGTCGTGATCTTCAAGCGTTCATCGAGCGAAACGTTGGCCTGCGCCACCACGTACTTGTCCTCTTCCCAGGCGGACAGGTAGAAGCAGTACGGCTCGTAGACGACTTTCCTGCGCTTGAGCTCCTCGTTGAGCTCCTCGACTTTATCCTTCTCGACGATTTCGCCGGCCTTGAATTCGCTGTCGCCCGCGTTGACGATCTGGACGTAGTCGATGATGCGCCCGCCCTTCACGCGGCGATATGGCGACTCGATGAAGCCGTAGTCGTTGATGCGCGCAAAACAGGAGAGCGAGCTGATCAAGCCGATGTTCGGACCTTCCGGCGTTTCAATCGGACAGATGCGGCCGTAATGCGTGGGGTGAACGTCGCGCACTTCAAATCCTGCGCGTTCGCGGGAAAGACCGCCAGGTCCAAGAGCCGAAAGACGGCGCTTGTGGGTGATTTCGCTGAGCGGGTTGGTCTGGTCCATGAACTGGCTGAGCTGCGAGGATCCGAAGAATTCGCGGATCGCCGCCATAACCGGCTTGGCGTTGACAAGATCGTGCGGCATGGCCGTGGACATTTCCTGGTACACGCTCATCTTTTCCTTGATGGCGCGCTCCATGCGGACAAGGCCGATGCGGAACTGGTTTTCGAGCAGTTCGCCGACCGCGCGGACGCGGCGGTTGCCGAGATGGTCGATGTCGTCGACCACGCCGATG
>CAZLWY010000199.1:0-1964 GCA_964563425.1 uncultured Acidobacteriaceae bacterium
CCCGTCGAGATCAGCCTCGGCCTCCAGCCCGCCGAACTTGAAGCACTGGCAAACTCTGTCGACGCCATCATCCTCCCCGGTAGCCCGGCCGACGTCGAACCCGCGAAATTCGGCGCCGCGCGCCATCCGAAAGCTGCCGAAGCCGACGCCGACCGCGAGCGCACCGACTTCGCCCTGCTCGATCACGCCTTCGCCCAGCACAAGCCGGTCCTGGCAATCTGCTACGGCATCCAGAGCCTCAACGTGTATTGCGGCGGCTCTCTCGTGCAGGACATCCCGAGCGAAGTCCGCACCACGTTCCAGCACAGTTGGCCGAAGCACGAAGGCCCCGAGCCGCATCATGCCGCGAAGTTCGAGGCGGGCTCTCGCCTCGCCGAACTCGCCAGCGGCAGCGAAGCGAACGTGAACAGCTCGCACCACCAGTCGATTCTCGAGCCCGGAAAGAATCTGCGCGTCGTGGGCCTCGCGCCGGACGGCGTGATAGAAGCCGTCGAATGGACCGGCGACGACAATTGGGTCACCGGTGTGCAATGGCATCCCGAACGGATGATTTATCAGGACCCTCTGGCGCAATCCTTGTTTCGTCAGTTGATCGGCGCCGCTCGGAAGGCAACACCCGTTAATTCGTAGCTTTGTTTCACCTTTTTTGTGTGGGGCGTGATTCGTAACGTCGTCGGCCGCTCCGCGCTTCGGCGCCGCTTGCAGGTGCGCGGCGCTCCGACAATCGAATTTTGAAACCACCTGGGGGAACCATGATTTCGCTGGCAGGCAAGGCGGCACTCATCACCGGCGGTTCGCGCGGTATTGGCGCGGCCACCGTCCGGCTCTTCGCGCGTGCGGGAGCCGACGTCGTTTTCAATTACAACAAAAGCAAGGAAGCCGCCACGCACCTAGAGCAGGAATCGCGCAAGCACGGGACTCGCGTCGAGTCTTTCAAAGCCGACCTCGGCAAAATGACCGACGCCAAAAAGCTCGTCGACTTCGCCCGCGAGCGCCTGGGGCGCATCGACATTCTCGTCGCCAACGCCGGCGTTTGGAACGAGCAGGACGCACCCATCGGCAAAATGACCGAGCGCGAGTGGGACGACATGATGCGCGTCAATGTGAAGAGCGTCTATTCCGTCATCCACTACACCGTGCCGCACATGATCGCGCAGAAGGGAGGCCGCATCGTCGCCATCAGCTCCACGGCCGGCCAGCGCGGCGAAGCCTTCCACACGCATTACGGCGCCTCCAAGGGCGCGATCATCAGCTTCGTGAAGGGACTCGCGAGCGAACTCGGCCCGCAGAACATCCTGGTTAACTGCGTCGCACCCGGCTGGGTCGATACCGATATGTCCGCGTCCGTGTTGCGCACCAAGACCGGCCTCAAGGGCGCGCTCGTGCCTATTCCGGTCAAGCGCGTCGGCACGGCAGAAGAAATTGCAGGCCCGATACTTTTCGCCGCATCCGATCTGGCAACCTTTATCACCGGGGAAGTAATCAACGTTAACGGAGGATCTGTACTCTGCGGATGATCTCGCGACCCCTGTTCCTGGCCCTCTCGCTCGGTTTCGCGTGCGCCGCCGCTGCTCCGGTCGCCGTGTGCCAAGCCGATCAGGTGCAGAATCAGGCTTCGGAACAGGTGATGATGCCGGAGGAGAGCGCCGCGAAGGCCAAGCAAGTCCTCAATCAAGCCATAGCGGCGCTTGGTGGCCCTGCTTACCTGAACGTGAAGGACTTCACCTGCGAGGCGCGCGTCAGCGGCTTCGGCCATTCCGGCGAACTGAACAGTTTTGCCAAGGAAGTCGAATATGTGATGCCGCCGGGGAAAGAGCGCGACGAAAATCTTCCCAAGCGCAACATCATCAGCGTCTACAACGGTGACAAGGGTTGGTCGCTCGATCGTGGCGGCGTTTCGCCCGCCTCCATCACCGAGATGGCCAGCCACGAGGAAGAAGTAATGACCGACCTCGACAACATTC
>CAZLWY010000200.1:0-12034 GCA_964563425.1 uncultured Acidobacteriaceae bacterium
GCATCTTCAACATCGCCGGCAACGGGGAGTACGGGGAGAACGGGGGCGACACTGTCAATACGAGCAGCAGCACTCTCCTTGTTGCGTCGGATGCCGGCGTCGTTACTAACGGCAGCCTCGATACGATCATCGGTCACGCCGGCGACGAGGTTGTTACGGGACCGACCGGCAACAACTATGACACCGTCGATATGTCCAGTGGCGTCGTCACCGCCGAGGCAGGCAATGTCAACGTCAATGGAAACAGTGACACGATTGAAGCCAGCGATGTCCAAATCACGCTGGGCGCCAATGAAACGCATGTGACCATTATTGGCTCGGGGGATGTCGTCAATGCGGGCAACTACGATTTCATAACCTTCGACGGCAGCGATGACAGAACGTATGGTTCTTACGATATTGTTTCCGCAGATGGCTCCGATGATGATACCTTTGGCGACTTCGATACTGATGAGGGTGACGAGGATGATGGCGACGACGGGGATGGCGGGGACGCGCGCCAGTCGGGCGGCACCACCATCAGCGCCAGCAACAGCTCCGTGATGCTAAAGAATAACGAAACGGCGACTATCGCCGGCAAAGGCGACACCGTCACCACCGGCAGTAACGATATTCTGACAATGAGCGCAGCGGGCACAGTGATCGTCAAGGGGAACGATTCCGGCATCTCCGACTCCGGCAATGGTGTTTCCTATCAAGTCAGCGGGCAAGGCAACGCCTTGAGTGTCAGCAACGCCTCCATCGTACTTGCCAGCAGCGCTACCGCCTCGGTCGGCGATGCGCAGAACAGCATCAGCGTTGGCAACAAGGCCTCGCTTACCTTGAATCCCAATTCGGCGCAAAGCAGCATCGCCCTGTCGGGCAAGGGGTCCATTGTCGTCAATGACGGGATTTTCAATACCGTGACCGTGAGCGGCGCGTCCGATACCGTCAACATTGCCGGGAACACAACTGCCTCCGCGCTCAAGGGTTCGCTGGTGGGCTTCAGTGGAACCAGCGAGCAACTGGACCTGCCGGGCGGCAATACGGTGACCATTGCGGGCGGCGCGCAGACGACTGTCGTCGGCTCCGACGGCACGCTCACCACCAACAACAGCGTCTCCGGCCCGAAGAACACCATTAACTGGAGCGCGGGGGGATCGGAGGTCGAGAGCTTCACTCTCTCTTCTGGCGGCGGGTTCGTGGAGAACGATACCGGCTATACGGGCAGCAACGGCACCGGCAAATCGCTTTACACACAAACGACGACGGTTCAAGCGAGCGGAGCCATCGGCTCGGTAATTTCCGGCCAGGGAGACGTCTCCGGCCTCGATAACGCGGCCATCACGCTTCAGAGCGCCGCGTCGGCGACGCTGACCGGCAACATGGACACGCTGAGCCTCGGCAATAACGCCAGCTTGGCGCTTAAAGGTGCTTATGGGGATAGCCTCACCGTCTCGGGTAACGACGCCACTGTCGCGGAGGATGCGAACAGCCGCACTAATCTCTACAATGTGAGCGGCGCGGCCGACAGCCTGTTGCTCTCCGGCAGCGGCGACAGTGTGATTGTCGGCGGCACCGGAAACAGCGTCGATATCCTGAGCGCGGTTGACGGCAGCGGCAGTGCAACTATCGGCGGCACGGGCACCCTGCTCGAATTCTCGGCCGCGTCCGCCGAGAACATCAACTTTAATCTCAATGCGCTCGGCACCTTGCTGCTTCAGGACGCCCAGGGCTTCACCGGCACGGTCGCGGGTCTTGCCTCCGGCGACGGCATCGACCTTGCGAACTTCCTGTTTTCCAATGGCACAACTATCAGCAACGTGACAGGCACGGGCGCATCAGGCACTGATACAACTATCACCATCACCGACAACGGTGTCAGCGCCCAGATTGCACTGCTGAATCAGTATGCCAACGAGTATGGCGCGACCGCTTCGGCCTACGCGCTGACCGCTGACAGCTCCCAGCCCAATGCCGGTACGTTGCTCCAGCTCGCGGCGGCGCATTAACTCGGGGAATCGGCCGGCGGAGGAAACTCTTTCGCGAAGTCGCTCACAAGCTGCGACTGATACGAATCAGAAAATACCAGTGCGTCAGGGTGTCATCGCATCCTGCCGGTTATCCGCGGGCTGCAGGCGCTGGACAAAGCTGTTCCTAGCCGGAAGCGGCGATTCCGTGACTTCCGTCTCGGCGGAGTCCTGCGCGACCTGGTGCTCATTCTTATCGAGGTCGAGTGCGGCGTTAAGCTGTGCCTGCTTGACGAGGAGGTCTTTGAGCCGCTGGTCGTGCTCGAATGTCCGGTCGAGCTGGGCTTTGTAGTCGGCAAGCGCCTTTTCCTTGCGCTCAATCTGGGCGCGCTCTTCCTCGGCCAGCCTGTCGAGTGCGCGCAGCGCATGCTCGATGCTCTGGATGGTGCCGATGGGATTTTCAGCATTCAGGTTTGCGCGGTAGGTGTCTTTGCCCCGGATGAAAAGCTCCGGCAGTTCCTCTTCGCCGTCGAGTCGCCTCATGCTGGTGCCACGGCTCAGGATCTCAAAGCCGCGATACTGCGCGCGGGGCTGAATGCGATGATCGCCGCGCCAGGACAGGACCGCCTCGGTTAACGCATGCGCTGCCTCCTCGCGCGCGCCTTTCCCAAAATACCGCCGGTTGCCGACGATCATCGAAAACTCCGGCTGCTCGTGCGCGTCGCGGGTCGCGATGTCGGCGGTGATGCGCTCATGGCTTTGTTTCAGCTCGCGGATCTGCTCCGGGAGCCTGCGTACCTCGCTGCGTATCGTGTGCTGCTGGTTGATATGGGCGGAGCGCAGCTGGTCGAGTTTCCTGATTTCGGTATCGACCTTCACTTTTTCCATCACCGCCGGATTGCCCGAAGCAATCGCTTTGATCTCGGCATAGGTGAGCGCGCCGCCTTCAAGATCCTCGGCGCTCCTGACCGTCGTGCTGCCGTTCATCACCTGCTGGATGAAGCGGGCCTTGTTCTCCAGCGTCTGCCACATATAGGCGTCGAAACTGCCTTCGGTAACGTAGCGGTAGATATCGACCTCGCGATTGTCGTTGCCCTGTCGCAGAATGCGGCCCTCGCGTTGCTCGATATCGCGGGGACGCCACGGCGCGTCGAGATGATGCAGCGCCTTGAGGCGCTTCTGCACGTTGGTCCCGGCGCCCATCTTCTCCGTGGAGCCGATAAGGATGCGCACGCGTCCCGCATTCACCGAATCGAACAACACTGCCTTTGCCGCATCGGAGTCGGCGTCGTGGATGAAGGCAATCTCGCGCTCGGGAATGCCGTGCTCGATGAGCTTTGCGCGGATTTCATCGTAAACGTTGAAGCGATCGGCGTTCGGAGTCGATAGGTCGCAGAACACCAGCTGCGTTGACCTTGTGTCGCGGGTCTGGTCCCAGGTGGCATAGATGCGCTCAACCGCGCGGGAAAGCTTGCTGTCGCCGTGCGGGTCCGACAGGGGACGCACCAGGCGCATGTCGAGCGCGGCCTTGCGTCCGTCGCCGGTGATCTTGAGCATATTGTCCTCGCGCGGGTCAACGCGTTTGCTGCGCAGGTTCTCGCTGCGCTCCACCAGCGTCTTCACATACTCCTTGAGGTCGGAACTTGCGGGAGCCGCGACGATGTGCGGTTTTCCGCCCGCGACATCGGGGCGCGGCAGCTTCAGCATGTCGGCGGTCTGCACGTCGGCGAAGCTGCGGAACTGAGAGAGCAGCTCGGGCAGGTTGACGAACCTCGCGAAGCGCGTGTGCATCCGGTAGCCCGAGCCGTCCGGGGCGAGCTCAAGCGAAGTCACCGCCTCCCCGAAATTCGCGGCCCAGGCGTCAAAATGCTCCATGCCGCAGGCCGCAAGCATTTCAGGGGCAAGGTAGCGCTGCGCCGTATACATCTCGGCCATCGTGTTGGAAATCGGCGTGCCGGTGGCGAACACCACGCCCCGCCCGCCGCTCTTCTCCCGCAGATAGCGCGTCTTCATGTACATGTCCATCGCGCGGTTGCTCTCAGAGTTGGGCAGTCCCGCGATGCGGTTCATCTTGGTGACGTAAGGCAGGTTCTTGTAAAGGTCGGACTCATCGACGAAAAGCTGGTCAACGCCGAGCTCCTCAAACGTGATGGCGTTGTCCTTGCGCTCGCGGTCGGCGCGCTCCTTGATCTTGGCCGCCAGGCGCTTCTTCGCTTTCTCGATTTCCTTGACGATGCGGCGGTTGTCGCCTTTTTCCGCCTTGGCTTCGCGTATGGCCTCCTCCAGCTCCTCAAGCTGCTGGCCCATGAAACGGTTGAACAGCGCGTCCGATACCGGCAGCTTCTCAAACGAGCTGTGCGAGACGATGACCGCGTCGTAATTGCCGGTGGCGATGCGCGACATCGCCTTCTGGCGGTTGCCGGAGGCGAACTGGTCCTTGCCGGCGATGAAGATGTTGGCCTGTGGGTAGAGCTGCAGGAAGTCTTTGCCCCATTGCTCCACCAGATGATTGGGCACGACGATCATCGGCTTTTTCGCAAGGCCCATGCGCCGCAGCTCCATCGCGGCGGCGACCATTTCAAAGGTTTTGCCCGCGCCAACGACATGGGCAAGCAGCGTGTTGCCGGTCTGGATGATTCTCCAGACCGCATCCTTCTGGTGTTTATCCAGATCCGCTTCGCGCAGGTGCTCGCGCGCCATGCCGGGGAAAGTCAGGTGCGAGCCGTCAAAGGTCCTAAGGCGCAGGTTGTTGAACGTGTCGTTATAAAACCGCGCGAGCCTGGTAGCCCGCTGCTCGTCTTGCCATATCCACTCGCTGAACCTGTCCTTGAGCTGCTGCTGTTTTTCGCGGGCGGAGATGGTTTCGCGCTGGTTGATGACGCGCGTTTTGTTCGGCAGTTCGTCGTAGGCCGTGGGCACGCGCCCGTTAAGCGCATCCTCGATGAGATCGGTCGCGGTAAAGCGCGCCGTGCCGTGCGTGGTCGTGTTACTGACGCTCGATTTCGCGTAACTCTCCAGCGCGGCGGTCCAGCTCGCAATTGCCCCGCAGTGGGAGACGGACACCGCGCGCTCGGGCACATCAAGGAGCTGCGTGATGAAGTCGCGGATGTCGCTCGCTGGAATCCACGGCGATCCCAGCCTGGCGCTGATGTCGCCGGGCGGGATGTCGGCGGGCTGCACGCATTTCAGCGCTTCGATGTTGCGGCTGTAGCTAGGATCAAGAGAACTCGCGGCGGTTGCGCTTTTAAGCTTTTCGCGGACATCGCCGCTTAGGTAGCGATCCGCCGTTTCCCATGCGCCGCCCGCAGGATTGCGGTAGACGAGGGTGCCAAGTTCGCGCTGCATCTGGGCGGCGCTACGTCCGGTGAGCGCCGCCATGCGCGGCCAGTTGATTTCCCCGGTTTCATTAAGCGATACGGCAAGCGCTTCCGCCGCGGTCTCTGCGTGCTCGACGGGGTGGTAGCGATCCAGCGTCCTGCGCTCAAAGATGGCGGTGCGGGTCGCGCGCTTGGTTTCGCTGTCGTAGTTTTCAAGCGAGAGGAGAAGGGGGAGATCCGGGTCACCGGCAAAGGCGCGGATGTTCTCGCGCGACGATAAACACCCGTAACGTCTTACGAACGAGCCGTACATCCGGCCCAAAAGCTCGCGCGCCTGCACGATCTTCTCTTCGGGTTCGTCCTGAAGCTGAGTGGCAAAGACAAGCCGCACCGCGTCGCGCACGGACAGCATCCCGCGCACCCGCGCGGCGACGTTTGCGCCAAGCTCGACCGGCTCGAACCTGCTGCCGTTCCTGACGAACAGCGCGCCGTCGCGCTCTGCGAATCCGCCCTCCTTGACGCCGGAGGTGTCGGCTAATTGTTTGACAGGTTCGGGCGGGCCGCGGCCTTCATCCCTTGGGACATACGCGCCTTCCGGAAGTCTTGCTACGGCGCGGGAGAGGAGGGCAGGCGAGAGAGCGCCCACAAGCGTCGGCTCCGCTCCCCGGTACATCGTGCCTTCGAGTTTCATTTCGCCGAGCATCATCTGCGGGTGCCGCGCGAAATACTCGTTGACCTCAATGTCGCCGTCATGGGTATGGATGGGAGCGAGATGACGCCATGCCTCACCGGATGGGGCCTTGCCCGGCGCGCGCTTGCGCAGGAAGAGAATGTCGGTGGTCACTTCTGTCCCGGCATTGGCCTTGAACGCCGTGTTGGGCAGGCGTATCGCGCCCAAGAGATCCGCGCGCTCGGCAAGATAGTCGCGCACCGCGCTGTCCTGCTTGTCCATGGTGTAGCGGCTGGTAATGAGCGCCATGCCGCCTCCCGGCCGCAGCTTGTCCAGGGATTTTGCGAAGAAATAGTCGTGGATGGCGCGCGTGAGCGTGCGCTTGTAAGCCGGGTCATGCACGCCGTAATCGCCAAACGGAACGTTGCCTACCACGGCGTCGAAGAAATTATCGGGAAGCTGCGTCTCCTCAAAGCCCTTCGCGAATATCGTGGCGTCGGGATAGAGCTTGGCCGCGATGCGGGCCGTGACGGAGTCAAGTTCCACTCCGGTGCGTTTAGCGCCGCGAAGCACGGTGGCGGGCATGAGGCCGAAGAAGTGGCCTACGCCTAGGGAAGGCTCCAGTATCTGCGCCTCGGACTTAAGGCCCAGGCGCTGCATGGCATCCCACACAGCGGTAATGACCTCGGGCGACGTGAAATGCGCGTTGGGTGTGGAGGCGCGCGCCGATTCGTATTCCTCGTCATTGAGGAGTTGCCTTACCTCATTTGCAACGCTCTTCCATTCTCCAGTCGGGTAGGGGGAGAATGCGTTCGGCATCGAGCCCCAGCCGACATAGCGGGCAAGCACGGCCTTCTCGGCGTCCGTGGCATCGCGGTTTTCCGATTCGAGCGTTTTCAGCGTCCTGATGGCGGCGATATTGTCCTTTGCCTTCTCATGCAGGCTTCCTTGTCCGATGCGGTGCGCATCCGTTATCTGAAAATCCCGCGAGGGCTTTTCTTCGCTGGCCGGTTCAAGGTCGAACAGGGCGCGTTTTAGCGGGGGACCTCGGTCGGCAGCAACGCCCACTCCTGTGTCGCCAGTTCCCAGGCCGCCTGATACGACATCTTCTTGACTGACAGCAGTTCGTAGAGAAGATCCGCCGTGCGCTCCTCCGCTTCTGAAATCGCCTGTTCCAGTTGATTCTTCTTTCGCAGCTCCTCGACCATCTGGGGCCGGTGTTGCTTCCAGTGGACCAGGATCATTTGCCGCAAGCGGTTTTTCTCGTCCATCCTCGCCCTTGACCTCTTCGGGTTGAGTTTCAACCGGCGAAGCCGGATTTGCAGGATCTATAAAGAGGTTGGCAAAAAGGTCAAGCTGGCTGGAGTTGCGCGCTCTTCTGGCTGTTGCTCCAAAGGCTGGGGCCATGACACTACCGGTGGTGGTTGCAGCGCGTACTTTATCCATAGATGTTGAGATTTCAAGTGAGAGTTTGGGAGGGTTAAACATGCTCGTCTCCGTTTCGGTTTTCGCGGGGACCCAACCGGCCTCGCTTACGGCGTGCGAACAAGCGGGCGGAAAGTCGAGCGGGTCATAGAATTTTGGCTTCCGCGAGGAATGCGCGTGACTTGCGCGCAGGGGAAAATTCGTCATTGACGCGCGAGCGCCGCACGCTCACATCGCCGTCATAAGCGAGAGGGCCAGGAGCAGCTCATTGTCATGAAGGGGAGAATGAGTGCTCAGCCTCTGATGCCGAACACAAAATCCCATTGGTTTGTGAAGGTGATAATTTCGGTTTTATTTAATCGGGTTGCGCAGCCTCACGCCGGGGCGTTCGTCGTCAAGGAATTCAATGCCGCCTTTTTCGAGCGCCGCCTGCACACGAAGCAATGTCCCGGTGTGGGACTGGATGGAGCCTTCAAAGGACTCCATGCGCCTGACAGTGCCGATGGCGACCTTGGCGGATTTTGCAAGCCTGGGCTGGTCCCAGCCCAATAGGGCTCTGGCCGCGCGCAACTGCCTTCCGTTCGTGAGTTTCAAACCGCGACGTTAGCACTTCTATTTCCTCCTCCAAAATAATGATAGTTAGAAACAACATATTGATATTTAATAACAATTATGGCAAGATCAGTCTGCAAAGGGGAAAAAGCCGCTTTTTGAAAACAGCGGGCGGAAAGAGAGTCCGCGACCGCCAAGAGAAATTCACTAAAAACGCGACGGAATTAAGCCAATAGTTCCTAAAAAAGAAGACGCTCAAGGCGGGGAGAGGCGGTCGTTAGCCGTTTTCTTCGGGGACTGGCGGGAGAATCCCACCGGCGGCTCGGTGGAGATGAGGGATGAGATGAGCCGGTGGTCCAGGGAAGTAGAGACCAGGGGAGCCGATGTCTGGAGAACCTGCCAGGAAGTCGAGGCGCTGGCCGTGCGCTATGGGCAGGATTCGCACGCCCTCTCGCAATAACCAACGATGTCAAACACAGCAAGTAACAAACTAAATCTCTTCAAGGAGGTGCTTTCGTGAAAGTTATGGCGCGTATTTTTCCGTGGATCGGGTGCTTTCTTTGCATGACGACGGGGCTGGCGCGGGCCAAGCAGCCCGCGGGCTCCGGCGGCGCGAACAGGCCAGGGCAGCCTGTGACATTTACCTTTACCAACATTGACCCGCCAGGCTCATTGGCGACAGAAGCTTGGGCAATCAATAACGAAGGAGTCGTCGTCGGCAGCTATGTCGATTCGAGCAAGACCGTCCTGGGATACAAGCGCTTGAGCAATGGCAGTTTCAATGCGCCGATCACCGTGGCTGGAGAGAATGTCTACCTCGATGGGCTGAACGACCACGGCGTCATGACCGGCTATTCCTCGGTTGGAGTGGGGCAAGACTACCCGCCGCCCAACCCGATTACGACCTTTACCTTGTCCCATGGCGTCTATACCGACTTCACAATCGGTCCAGATACGCAGATCAACGCCATCAACAATAACGGCGACTTCACCGGAGTGTTTGAGGAGGATTCGTCCGAGTATCCAGGGTTCCTGCATCTGGCCTCGACCAACTCGACGGAAGTCTTTTCCGTCGCAGGCGCTGGTTTTACGTTTGCCTACGGGCTGAATCGCAAGGACGTGGTGGTTGGCCTATACAAGGCGACCGCGACCAGTGCGGCGTTCAGAGCGTTCATACGCAATGAAGCGGGCACGATTCGTACCTTCGGATTCCCCGGCGCTTCGTCTTCGGGAGCCTCCAGCATCAATGACTGCGACACAATTGTCGGCGCTTTCACCGACACCGCCGGGAGCTATCACGGCTTCTATGGCAAGGTGGGCAACTTCACGCAGATGGATTATCCGGGAGCCATTTGGACCATCCTCACCGGCATGAATGACCACGGGGAGATCGTCGGGCAGTATGTGGACACAAGTGACGTACTGCATGGCTTCATCGCGACTCCTCCGGTGCCGTCCTGCTCGCCTTAACAGGGGAGTGCGGAGATATTCGACGTTAAAGCGAAGAAGAGGGTTATTTTCGTCGGACGTTGACTCCGTAATGATGTTCCTTAGAGCTTGAGACCGTGCCTGGAAGGGAAAAGGGCGGGCTGCCCCGGTGGGCAGCGCCGGGCACGGTCTCCTCCCCCAAGAAGTTTCCAACCGTCATAGAGGGCAGATCCGTTTGTATGTCATCCACGCGCCAGTCACAAACTCCTTCCGCATGCATCGTGCCTCGCGGCGGTGATCACTGCGACTTCTGCAGCACGCCGCCGGTTTTCAAGGTGTATAGGTGCGCCAATTTCGTCGCGAAGGGAAGGCCTGTCTTCGCTAAGGGGGTTGCCGCGGGATCGTGGGCGGCGTGCAGGAAATGCGCGGAACTCGTCGATCAGGGCAAGTGGAACGATCTGACGCAGCGGGCGGTCAGGAAGTTCGTAAAGAGGCATCGCGTCGCCCGCGATGAGGTGGCCGGGGTCCGGGCGCAGCTCGCGGAGATTAGCCGGTCGTTTGCCTTAAACAAAATAGGCACGGCTCACCCGGCTGCTAAGAACGTGCAAGACGTGCAAGGCATATAAGCCTTGCACGTAAAAATAAACACGTAAAACTGCCCCGGCGACCTTGCTGTGTGACGGGGGCTGGTTCAAGATCGAACTGCCTCTGTTACTCGGGCCGGTCGTCGGCCTAGCTAAAAGTCCGAACCGACGCATCGGAGGTGCGCTGTGAAATATCAACGCCGGAGTAAGGTGATTTCACTATTGCTGTTATTGTCGTGTACGTATCTCGCAACGATGTCTGCACAGAAGACTGAAGCTACCCAACCGCCGCAGAGGATGCGGCTCTGTATAAGCCCGACCGCATGCGCGAACCTGACATGGGCAAGTGACCATTATGACGGGCGGGGCGACAACGAGACTGAAGTTTCGTCGCGCTACTGGATTACGGTCTGGAAAACCGATCACGTGGAACTCACCGGCAAGACGGCAAAGGCCGTCGATGGCGTCTATCCCGCCGAAGGCAGATTCCATGGCAGGATTTCGCCAAGCGGCGGAAGCCTTATCGATGCTTTGTATGACTGGCGCGTCGGCTATGGCAAGTCGGGAACTGCGGACTTCACGCTGCGCTGGGACAAAACACCGTCAAACGTGATCGCCGCCGCAAACACCGGGCGGACCGAAACTCCTCAGCAGGCGAAAACCGCCCCGGATGTACCGCCGCCTGGCGCATTGCCGCCCGTGGCTTCTAGGCCCAAGGCGCAAGCGAATGAGGTTGCTGAATTAACCGGGGTTCCGGGCGCCCTTCACCAATGCGAAGGCGATCAGTGCACGCGCGGGGGCGGTGGAGCCGTCTGGCTGTTTCAGGGGCGTACCGGTCAGGCGATGTGGCATTACGGGGCCGTCGCAAGCCTGACGGTGCAGAAATTCGACGGACATACGATCATCATTCACCGCGAGGACCCGAATCCGTCCTATTCAAGTCCGAGATTCGCCGATCTCAACAAGCGCCCGGACGGCGTCTTCTTCGCCGACTATGTCGGGACGATTCACGGCAACCGTATTGATGGAACCGTCACTTTTAACGGAGGCGGGAAGGGGACGTGGTATGCGGCGATTCCGGATGCGCTGTGCGAGCCGTTCGACGAGTGCCCACTTGACCTGAATCAGTTCATGCGGCTCGGGCACAACGCCGCGCAGGAAAAACTCTATGCGTCGGCCCTGCATTGCTTCCTGATCGGCGCGGCGCAGGGCAATGGTGAGGCGCAAAGCCTCGCGGGACTGATGCTCCGGGACGGACACGGAGTGCCCGCGAATGAAGGGGCCGCCTTCTACCTGCTTAAGAAAAGCGCCGAGCAGGGCAATTACAACGGCGAGCTCGGTCTGGCGCAGATGTATGAAGCGGGCGAAGGAACGCAGAAGGACCCGCAGCAAGCGGCGTTCTGGAGAAATCGCGCGCAGGCGCAACTTCAGCAGATGCAGGCGCAACAGCAGCAGCGCGAAGCGTCAAATGCCCTCGGGGCATTGCTGTTCCTCGGGCTCGCCGCGGCGATTATCGGGGAGTCGGGACCCTCCGGAGATTCGGGGGAGTCTCATTCTTCGTTCACCTCGAATCCTAACGAGCAGCGTATGCAGCGGGAGCGGGACTTTGATTACTGGTCCCATGGAGGAACCAATATCAGCGCTCCTGACGGGTACCGCTGTGCAACAGGTCCGTGTTAGCAGGCATTATTAAACCGCAAAGGAGGCTCTGCCCGTGAAAATGCTTATTGTGTTCTTGCTAAGTTGTCTGGTGATTCCGTTCGTCGCATCCGCGCAAGCGGCTCCTGCAGGGCCTCCCGACAATTTGCAGATTTGCTTCGACAAGGGAAACTGCATTTTTGTCGCCAGGTATGAAAGCGGCTATCTCGGGTTCAACAACGGCATGGCCATAGGGTGGAGGTTCAACATCGACGCGTGGGGGCAGGACCGTATCGCACTCACCGGTATTTCCGAGGGCACGGATGCGAGCGGAAAGACCGAGATTATGGTCGTGAAGGGGACTCCTGATGTTGGTACGAATGGCGTGGCACACGCAAAAGCGCGCCGCATCACCGGCGGTGGCCCGAAATCCCGCAAGGTGATGCGGCGCGCTTTTGCGTGTGCCACGCC
>CAZLWY010000201.1:0-7459 GCA_964563425.1 uncultured Acidobacteriaceae bacterium
TTCTGGCTCAACGTGCGGCCCGAAGTCGCGTTCGACCGCGAATTCAAGAAATCGCAGACGATCAGCTACTGGGAGTCGGGCCGCGACATGTCGCTTTCGAACGATCTGTTCCAGTCCTTCATCCGCTACCAGTCGATGATCAAGCGCGAGTTCGAATATCTTTCCAAGCGCCACGGTTTCCTGGAACTCGACGGGGAAGCCAGCGTGTCGAAAGTGAACGGACTGCTGCGCAAGCGAATCGCTTCGCAGCTCGGCATCCAGAACACCAATTACAAGCCGTCGCACGCACTCGCCCATCTCTGGCGCTAAGAGTGGCCGCCCCTGTACAGCTGGCTTCGATCGACGCCGGGTCCAACGCGATCCGGCTAGCCATCGCGCGCGCCACTTCTCCGCAGCAAATTCAGATCCTGGAAGGCGAGCGTGCCCCCGTGCGCCTGGGGCATAACGCCTTCACACGCCGGCTGCTGGACGAAAAAACGATGACGCGGGCAGTCCGCGCCTTCCGCCACTTCCGCGATCGCATGGACCACCACAACGTGACGACCTACCGCGCGGTGGCGACCGCAGCGGCGCGCGAGGCGCGCAATTATCGCCGGCTGATGGATCGAATCAAGCGAAAGACCGGAATCGTACTGGAGGTCATCAGCAGCGAGGAAGAAGCGCGGCTGGTTTGCTCGGCGGTGCATTGGGCGCTGGGCGATCGCGTGCAGCCGCGGCTGATTTTCGATCTGGGCGGCGGCAGCCTGGAGCTGAATTTTTACGAGCGCGGCGTGCTGCAAAACCGCGTGGCGCTCCCGCTGGGCACGATCCGGCTGATGGAAACCTATTCGATCGACGGCGCGATTGACGAAGACACGGCGCGACGGCTGCGGCACCATACGCTTTCGCTGCTGCGGAGTGCCATGCCTTCGCCGCCGAATCTTTCGAGAGCGATCGGCGTGGTCTGCGGCGGAAATGCCGAAGCGCTGGTGCGGCTGGCGCCGGGTCCGATGGTGGGGCGCGCGCCTACCATCAATGTGCGGCTGCTGAAAGATCAGACGTGGAACCTCTGCCGGCTGGACGTGCCGGCGCGGATGCGGACGTTCCGCGTGCGGCAGGATCGCGCCGAGGTGATGGGCATCGCGGCGATCATCATCAGCACCGTGGCGAAATGGCTGGGGCTGCGGTCGATGCTGGTTCCCGGTGTGGGCGTTCGCGAAGGATTGCTGCTCGATCTGGTGGCCGAGCAATATTCGGGGGGGGCCTCGTCCGCGGAGGAAAAAGGGCGCGCCGAAGAGCTGCTGGCGGGTGCGCGATGGTTTGCGCGGCGCATGGACTACAACGCGCAGCATGCCCGGCAGGTGGAGCGGTTGGCGTTGGCGCTCTTCGACCAGCTGCGTCCGATTCACGAAATGGGTCCGGACGAACGTCTGGTGCTTGAAATGGGCGCGGTGCTGCACGACGTGGGACATTTCGTGAACAACAAAGCGCACCACCGGCACGGCGAGTATCTGATCCGAAATGGGCAGGTGCCGGGCCTGCGCGGCTGGCGGCGCGATATGGTCGCGGCGCTGGTCCGCTACCACAACTGCAAATCGGAGCCGCAGCTGGCGCACGAATCGTATGCCTCGCTCGACAGTGAGCAGCGCCGGCACGTGCGGCTGCTGATCTCGCTGCTGCGCATCGCCGAGAAACTGGAATCCGAACACGCGCAGAAAATTTCCGGCGTGGACATTCAGATCGCCGGGCGCCGGGCGATTTTCCAGATTTGTGCGGCGGAGGGAACGCGGCTCGATATCGCCGGGCTGGCGCGGAAAACCGACCTTTTCGAGAAGGAATTTCATTTACGCCCGGAATTTCGGCGGGTGCAGCGAAAGCAAGAGGTTGCGTAAGCCATGATTCTCTATCTTGTTCGCCACGGAATCGCAGTCGATCGCACCGATCCGAAATGTCCGCCCGAGCCGGAACGGCCGCTGACGGCGCGGGGGGTGCAGAAAACGCGCTCGGCGGCGCTGGGCCTGCGCGCCATGGGCGCGAAACCCGACGTGATGATCACCAGCCCGTTCGTGCGCGCGGCGCAGACGGCCGAAATCTTCTCCGAGGCTCTGGGATTTGCGGTGGACAAGATTCGCGTGAACGACCATCTGAAACCCGCGGCAAATCCCGCCGATATTATCAAGGAGATCACGCATCTGCGGGCGAAGGAAGTCGCGTTCTTCGGCCACGCGCCGCATCTGGATCTGACGATCGCGCATCTTGCCGGCGCGCGCACGCCTTTCACGGAGCTGAAAAAAGCGGGCGTGGCTTGCTTCGAGCAGTCCGGGCATGGGGCCTGGAGCTTGTTATGGATCTTGACACCGAAAGTGCTGCGCGATTTGGGCCAGTAGCGCGACGGGTACCTGGATGCGCCGCTACGCGGTGCGGCGCTGAGGCGGGGCGGAGTGGGTGACGAGCGTGTGCGACCATTGAAATCCCGCCAGCCAGGTAAGCCATGGGGACCCAGGACCGGAAGCTTTCGCCAGGAACTGCTGCAGATGGATTTTTCGCTCGCGTTCGATTTTCTCTTTCCATGGCCCCACGAACCCCGGGTCGAGCTTCGCCCCGTTGCGGCGAATCTGCTGGCGGAGCACGTCGAGATCGTGAACTTCGCCCAGTAAATCCTGCATCTGTTTGAGGTCGTCGGACCAGACTTCGTAGCGCTGCGGCAGAAAGTTTTCCACCACGTAACGGAAGCTCTTAACGGCGATGCGCAGGCGGTGCCAGGCTACGCTGCTGCGGCGCCGGCGCGCCTTCTGCAACATTTCCGTGGCGGCCTGCAGCCGGGTGAGGGCGAGCCGCTGATAGACCACGCTGTTGAGCGGGAAAAATCGCGACTTTGAAGCCAGCTTCCGAGTGAGCTTCTTCCATTCCTTGCGGTCGAATTTGTCCAGGGCCTTTTCCGAGGCCTGGCGTTGCTTTTCTTCCTGACGGGATAGGACGCGCAGGAGGTGTTTGCGCACAGGATCGCCGGCCGCGCCCAGCTTTTTCACCAGTGCGTGCTGCACCTGGGTGTCGCGAAGGTCGCCCAGGTGGTGAAACACGTTGCGGGTCGCGCGTTTCAGCTTGCGCCAGCCCGGGCTCGGATTTACTTCGCTGGAAGCTTCCGCGATGGTGCGGCAGCGCCGCAAGGCCACGCGCAAATCGTGAACGCCGTCGGCGTCCCAGTTCTCGCGCACCTGATCGGCGCGCTCGAGAACCCGGTCCATCCACACTTCCAGGCCGACATTCCGGGAGGAATGATTCGACGGCAAAGAAAATGGAATCGCCATCCGAAACGCCCTGTCGAGTGCGGTAGGCCGGAGTGAAGCGCGTATCCTACCGCGGAGGGGGCGCTTTTTCCACTAGGGTAAATCGGGGATGGGGCCGGGAATCTGGTCGCACGGCCTGCGAACAGCGGCAGCCGACACCGACGACGAAATTACGAGACGAAAGCGCAACCAACACGCGTGCGTCCGCCTTCGCCGCGCGTGGTGTAGGTCTTGCGCAGCACGACGCGCACCGGCGGCAGGATCGGCACGTTGAGGACTGCGTTGAATTGGCTCGGCAAGTCTTCCGGCTTTTCAAATTGCAGCGCCACACCGCCGTAGCTGAGATCAATCACTTTCGCCGATCGCTGGCCACCTTCCGTAAGCACAGCGTGCGCTTTCGTCCCAGCCAGCGACACGCGCTCCCATTTTCGCTGCTCACTGCGCTGCGGCGGCGGAGGAACAATGGTTGGGGCCGGCGGAGGCGGCGGCATCGTTCTCGCCGGTGCGGTCGCCGCTGCGGCAGGGGCCGAAGCCGGCGCCTGAGCCGGTGCGGATTCGCGCGAAGCGGAATGTGACTCGAGTGGGATTACGCGCGAAGGCGTTCGGCCGGACTGTTTCAGTTCGTAGAGCTTTTTGTCCGCCAGGCCCAGCAGCCCGCTCTTTTGATCGCCGTCCTGCGGATGCACGGCAACGCCGAAATCCAGCGTGACACCGATATCCAGGGCCAGCGGACGGAGCTCGTTCTCATACTGCGTGCGGACGCGGCGGCAGAGCGTGACGGCCTGTTCGAAATCGGTTACGGGCAGAAGGAGCGCGAATTCGTCTCCGCCGATGCGAAACGCGAAATCGGAATTGCGCAAGGTGTGGCGCAGCGTGGCCGCGGCCATTTGCAAAACCTGATCGCCTTGCAGGTGGCCGTGCCGGTCGTTCACTTCCTTTAATTTGTGCAGGTCGAGGATGGCGATGGCGAGCTGCTGCCCGTAGCGTTTCGCACGATTCAATTCCTTGTCAAAATATTCGTCAAAAAGGCGCCGGTTGTGCAGGCCGGTCAGGGCGTCGGTGGCCGCATTGACCTGAAGTTTTTTCAGCTCATCGTATTCGATCATCACCGGCACGCGCATCAGGTTCGCGCCCGAGAGTACGTCCATCATCGCGGTCTTCAGCGAGATTTTTTGTCCCAGGCTGTCGGCAATATCGGCGCGGCGCTGCAGGATGCGCACCCAGAATCCGTTCGCCTGTTCTTCCGACACATCGATCTGCGCGACGGTCCTAAAGAATTGGCGAAGGAATTGGCCGCGGATCGCCTCGTCGAGGCCTTCCAGAGTCTCGACCAGCAGATCGAGAAAGGAATCCTGGGCCGACGGCAGCGGCTGTGACGGGTCGCCTATTGGTAACATTCGATGTTCCGAGACAATACCGAACCTACCCTGGAAAACCAGGTGTACCTGCGGGGTGCTAGGGTTATAGCACGGGGCAGTCCAATCAGAGAAATGGATTCAGCAGAAGGAGCAGCCGTAAGCCTCTAGCCAGCTTGAGGTTGCCAGCACGAGAGAGGACGCCGAAAGACAGCTCGCCGAGGGAGAGGCAAAAGTGAAAAACCGTTCCACTTTTCGGAGCTGCCGATGGAAGTTCGACAGGAGAGAGCCCGCCTCAGCCAATCGGCTTCAGGAACTCAACACCAATCAGGTACACATCGCCGGCTTCGTGCTGCCGACGGACTTTGCCCTGAATGGGAGCCATGCCCGCCGGAACGAGTCCGGACGAGGTGATGGATGGAGCCGGAATCGTCAACGTGATGAAGGCGTTGACTACTAGGGGCCTCGGGCTGGCGACAAAGGCCCCTATTGCACTGATATCCAAGGTCTTAGCGAGTTCCATAAACTGCTCGCCCTGGGTATCCTTCCCGCGGATAAACAAGGGAATCTGCAGGTGGATGCGCTGATGTCGTCTGCGCTCGTCGTCCAGTGGCTGCACGGCCACCCTCTGATGGATCGCGTTTTCTCTAGCGTTCATTGGTACCTAAGTTTTAGTACTCGATTAGTTCGCAATTTCAATGCAAGTTGAAGCCTCCAAAGTGATTTCTTTTCAAGTAACTGAAAAACGACAACTTAACTGGATTCTCATATTGATATGGGGTGTTTTCGGCGTCGGAATATGCAAGTTTTCGGCAATTGATTTCCCACAAGGTGCAACTGTGGAACGCATTTACCATTGACACCCTTTGAGCCCTTTGCGAGCATACCTCTCCTCAGCGAAACCTCTTGAACTCTCTCGGCTTTTCTAAAGAGAAGGGAATCTTTCGCACGAGGGGTCACGGAGATCCAATTGGCCAAATCCACGACTGCGGACAAGCCGGGCAGTAGTAGCCAGACCGGCTTTCAGTTGCTGGCCAGCCTTCTGGACGCCGTCGATCGCCCCCTGATTGTATCCGACCGCATCGGCACGCCCCTGTTCGTCAATCTGCATGCGCAGGACGTCCTGCTGTCTCAAGGCCTGGACACCGCGACGGGCCCCAACCTGTTTCGGGACCTGCTGCATGTAGACCGCAAGGAAATTCTGTCCCAGTTGGAAAGCGGCCAGCAGGAGGTATATCTCTCGCTCGATGCCATCGAGGGCAAGCGGCGCGTTCGCCTGCGATGGCTCCCGGAGCCCGACTGGTTGGCCTGCTTCATCGAGCCACCCACGATCGAACCGGCGGCCGACGAAACGGACATGCGTCAGAAGGTTCAGGATCTGATCCAGGAACGCGAGATCACTTACCGGAATCTTTTGGCCGCGTATTTGCGGCTTCAGGAAGCCAATCGCCAGAAAACGGTTTTTCTGGCGTCCGCGGCGCACGAATTGAAAACGCCGCTCGCGGTGATGAAGGGCTACTACGAGCTTCTGCTTTCCGGCTCGCTCGGAAAACTGAGCGAGAAACAACGCGAAATCCTGCGCGAATCGAAGGAAAGCTGCGACCGCCTGGTGCGCCTGGTCTCGATGTTCCTGAATTACTCGGCGCTGGAAAGCGGCAAGCTGGTCCTGCAATTCCACGAAAACGATTTGCGCGATTGCGTCAACGATCTGGCGGGACGCTGGAAGGACGCTTTTCAGCGCGCGGGCGTTCATCTCGAAATTAGTCTTGACCCGAGTCTGCCGCTGTTTCGTTTCGACTATCAGAAAGTGCAGCAGTGCGTCGTGAACCTGATCGACAGCGCGCTGAAACACACGCCGGCGGGCGGCCGCGTCACATTGCGCGCCGTACCGCATTTCTGGGAGCGCCGCCTGGCCGAAGCGCCCCCCGCCGAGGAACGCCGCCGCGGCAGCGGCCAGCGTCCCAACAGCATCCTGATCTCCGTCACGGACACGGGTACGGGTATCGCCGCGGAATTTCACCAGGAAATTTTCGAGGAGTTCGTTCGCGTCGACCCTTCGTCTTCTGGCATGGGCCTCGGCCTCGCGATCACCAAGCGCCTGATCCAGGCGCATCGCGGAAAAGTCTGGGTTGATAGCGAATTGGGACGTGGTAGCTCCTTTTCATTTTTGCTGCCGATCTATGTCGAGTAAGCTTGTGGGAGCGCCGTTCATGCTCCGGGAAGAAAACAATGGCTACTAAAGAGCCCGTTAAAGAGAAAATCATGGTGGTCGACGACGAGCCAAGCATCCGGAAATACCTGCGGACGCTGCTCGAAGTCGACGGATATGCCGTCGAGACGCTCTCGAGCGGGAAAGAAGCGCTCCAGCGCGTGGGCGAAGGCGAACGGCCCGACTTCATCATCCTCGACGTCTTGATGCCGGAGATGGATGGCCTCGAGACGCTCCGCCAATTGATGCAGCTCGAACGCTCGCTCAACGTGATCATGCTTTCCTGCACCAACGAAGTCACCACGGTCGTCGAAGCCATCCGCGTCGGCGCGCTCGACTACCTGACCAAGCCATTCGAAAAGCCCGAGCTCGACGCAGCCTTCCTGAAGTGCAAGCAGAAGCAGCAGCTACGCTCGGAAAACCAGGCGCTGCGGGAATATTGCGAGGCCCTCACCGAGGACATTTCGTTCCTCGCCGCCAGCCCGCAAATGATCAAAATCCGCCAGCAGATTTTGCAGATTGCGCCGGTGGACGTACCGATCTTCATCAGCGGCGAGAGCGGCGTCGGCAAGGAAGTGGTCGCCCGCATGGTCCATCTGCGCTCGCGACGCCAGCAGCAGCCTTTTGTG
>CAZLWY010000202.1:0-15470 GCA_964563425.1 uncultured Acidobacteriaceae bacterium
GGATGGACGAACCTCTTGTGATCGAGTTGTCACGCCCGTGGCATAGCTCGGTAGCGAAGTTCGGAAGAGATAATCGCTGAATGCATCTAAGCGAGAAGCTCGCCTCGAGATAAGGTTTCCCAAGGGGGCTGCGGTCCCCTATGAAGGCCAGTCGTAGACTACGACTTTGATAGGCGGGAGGTGGAAGCGCAGCAATGCGTGTAGCTGACCCGTACTAATCGGCCGTTCGGCTTGACCATAAAACTTTCCCAACGCGTAGCGTTGCCCAGAGGAGTTCCGGCTTGCCGGAACAATGAAGGGCAACACGACCGATCGGAAAGCGCTTTTCTGCAGAGCGCTACTCTCTAGCGGAATTGACGGTTTAAAACCTACTTCATTCAGTTGCTCATCGGAATTCACCCTTCGATTTTGAGAGGGAGAATTTCGATTCCGAGTTTCCTGGTGGTCTTACCGCAAGGGTCACACCCGTTCCCATCCCGAACACGGAAGTTAAGCCTTGCCGGGCCGATGATACTGCGCTGGAAACGGCGCGGGAACGTAGGTCACCGCCAGGATTAGATTTCAAGGGCCGGTCCGAGCAATCGGATCGGCCCTTTTCGTTTTCACTCCGCGCGGATCTCATCGAGTCGATTGCAGGCCCGGAAGACTCAAAGCACCACGCAGATCGTTCCGACTCAGGTCAATCCCGTAGGACGAAATTTCCAACGGATATAGAATTTTCCGTGAAAATTCTTCCGCGCGTCTTCCTAGAACCCTTAGCCCGCTCCCCGCAATCTCTTGAAACCGCAGCGCTCTAATTTTGCCGATCCCTTTTGGCAGCCCTGCTGCATCTACCGCGGAACCCCCCCATAACTTACGCACAGGAGGCTCGCAACATGGGCAAGATACCATTGCGATTCAGCAAAGCACCGATCATAGCGTTTGGTGTCACGTCATTGTTGTGCATGGGCGCACCGTTGCACGCACGCACCACGGCCGCCCCGAACAAGCCGGCGCAGTCGGAAGATGCATCGGCGCGAGAGATTGTCGAATTCAATCGATTCCTCCAGGGTCACCAGGAGGTGGCCGTCGAACTTCACAGCAAGCCCTGGCTGATCGACAACAACAACTATCTGCAAAATCATCCGGAACTGAGGTCCTACCTCAATGATCATCCGGGACTGAAGGATGAAATCAGCCAGAACCCGGTCGCGTTCATGCAGGAAGACGCCCAGCGCAGCGAGCTCGCGCAATTCTCGCGGTTCCTCGATACGCACCGCGAAGTCGCCGAACAACTTCGGGCCAACCCCACACTCGCGGACAATTACGACTTCCTCCAGAGTCATCCCGAGCTGAAAGCCTACCTCGGCGAACACACGGCCGTAGAGCAAGCTCTGCATGAGAATGCCGTGACGTTCATGAAGGAGGAGGAAGGCTTCAGCCGCAATTCCGGCGGACGCGGATACAGCGCGGCAGGCCCGGGACCCGGCGTCAATCCGGGCGGACCGGATCGCGGCGAGCCCGATCGCGACCAATATCGCAGGCAGCTGGCTGACTTCAATCGCTTCCTCGACGACCACCGCGAAATCGCCGAACAGGTCCGCAAGGATCCCTCGCTTGCGGATAACCGGGAGTTCGTTCAGAACCACCCCGCGCTCGACACGTTCCTGCGCGACAACCCGGGTGTACGCGAGGACCTCAGAGAGGATCCCAATGCGTTCATGCATCAGGAAGATCGCATCAACGCGGAGGAAAATCATGATTACCGCGATGCGAGGCACGACCGTATGGCCGATTTCGGCGGTTTCCTGGGCGACCACCGCGACATCGCTCGTGATCTCGATCGCGATCCGACCGCGGTGAAGAACCGTGAATTCGTCCAGAATCGCCCCGATCTTGACACCTACCTCAATGCCCATCCTGACGTTCGCAGCGACCTGATGGCGAATCCGCAGGATTTCGTCAAAGGCGCGCAGCAGATGTCGAACAACGGTAGCGGCGGTTCCGGCGTGTCCGGCAGTGGCTCCGGCTCGAGCGGAAACACCGGAACCAAGAACCCGAGCGGAGGGAGTGACACTGCAGCCCCCGCTCCCAAGACCAAGCAGTAGCGAACTGTTGGCGCGCTCCGACGGGGAGGCCAGCAGCCTGGCCTTCCCCTCCGCGCGTTTTCCTCCTGGGAGGGAGAGCTCATGAAGATCAAAAGTGCACTGATCGTTCTGGTTGCATTCGCTAGCGCGCTTCCGCTCAGCGCCAATGACAAGAAGCAGAAAGATTTTCAGCGCGGGATGCTGGAAAAGATGGAAGCGGTGCCCTGCGGCGCGAAACAGCGCGGTCTCTCGGGCCTCGGCACGCTGTGGGCGTCGGCAGGCGTCACCCACGTCAATACGGACGAAAAGATGTGCCCGCAATATTTATTGCGCACCGATAAAATGGACTACGAAATCCGGCCGCTCGACCTGAAGCACGCGACGCTGCTGCCGGTCGGCACGGAAGGCCAATTCAAGATCAAGGACAAGGACATCCTTCTCACCATGCCCGAAGGCGGCGACCGGAAAACGCGCAGCTATGAGGTCGTCTCGATGAACCCGGCGCCAACTCCGCCTGCGGGCAGCATCGACAGCGCTCAACGATCGTCCGACGATCGCGGTTCGTCAGGTGACCGCTCGTCGTCCAACCAGCCCTAGCGTCACAACTTCACAGAGCTGGCGCAGAACGCATTTCTCGTTCGCAGCATCGGCAATTTTCCAAGCCGGTCCGGAAAATCGGGCCGGCTTTTTGTGTTTGCGCGCCACTCCCCCGCCTGCGGTATCTTTAACTCCGCGAGGCAAAGATGGGAGCCGCAGGAATCCACAGCGTCGAACTGGTTTTTCTGCTGATGTCGGTGCTCGTGGCCGCGCTGGCCGCCGTTGCCAAGAAATTCGGCACACCGTATCCGATCGTGCTCGTAATCGGCGGCCTGATACTCAGTCTTTTTCCCCGCGGTCCGCACATCGAGCTGAATCCCAACATCGTTTTCCTTGTGATTTTGCCGCCCCTGCTGTTTCAAGCCGCGTTCGTCACCTCCTGGCGTGATTTCCGCTACAATCTGGCCAGCATCGTCGGTCTTGCCTTCGGTCTCGTCGGCTTCACGGTATTCGGGGTCGCGGCCGCGGCGCTCTGGATCTTGCCGGGCTTCGATTGGCGTATGGGTCTGGTGCTCGGCGCCGTCGTATCCACTACGGACGCAATCGCCGCGACTTCCATTTCGACCCGCCTTGGCCTTCCCGGACGTATCGTCCAGGTAGTCGAGGGCGAAAGCCTCGTAAACGATGCGACCGGCCTATTAGCGCTCGAATTCGCCACGGCGTTGCTCGTCACGGGGCACACTCCGACGCTCGCCGAAGGAGTGGGCCGCCTGCTCTACCTCGTCGTCGGCAGCATCGCTATCGGACTGCTCGTCGGAAAATTAATCCGCTTCTTCGAGCTGAAAATCAACGACGCTCCGATCGAAATCACCATCAGCCTGATCGCCCCCTATGTCGCCTATCTCGCCGCGGAGAGCGCACGCGCTTCGGGCGTACTCTCGACCGTCGCTTGCGGCCTCTATCTCGGCCACAAGAGCTCGCTCTACTATTCCCGCGGTGCGCGGCTCACAGGGCGGGCCGTGTGGGACACGCTCACGTTCGTCCTCAACGGGTTCGTGTTCATTCTCATCGGATTTCAGCTGCCCTACATTCTTTCCGGCATCCGCGAATACAGCATGCGTCAGCTGCTGATTCTCGGCCTCGTGTTCAGCGGAGTGGTCATATTGCTGCGAATCATCTGGGTATATCCCGGCGCGTGGGCGTCCTACTTCATCCGGCGACACTTTCTCCATCAGGTGGAACCGACTCCTTCCGCCCGCGCGATCTTTGTGGTTGGCTGGACCGGCATGCGTGGCGTGGTGGCGCTCGCGGCGGCCATTTCCCTGCCCGAAATGCTCGCCAACGGCAGCGACTTCCCGCAGCGCAACGAAATGATCTTCCTCACGTTTTGCGTGATCTTCGTCACGCTCGTTCTCCAGGGGCTGACCCTGCCGCCGCTGATCCGCGCGCTCGGGCTTGCGGGACTGGAATCCAAGAATCCGGAGGAAGCAAACGCACGCCGGGAAATGGTCGAGGCAGCCGTGGCCTATCTCGAACATGCGAAGGAGGATGGCGGTGAAGATGCCGCGCCCGTTTTCGACGATATGATCCGCTTGCAGCGCCGCAAGCTCAACATGCTCGACAGAAACGAGCAGGCTGACGCAGGCTTTCGTCCCGAAGACTACGAGCGCTGGCGCGAGGTCTCTCGCCAGGTTCGCGCCCTGCAGCGCGCCGCGATTCTGAATCTGCGGAATCATCAGAAGATCAGCGACGACGTGATGCGCAAGCTCGAATATGAAATCGATCTGGTCGAAGCAGGAAGCGCCTCATCCGACCGCGTCTGACCCGAGTCCATGCCCGCAAAATCCAAGCCGCTGCGTTTCATGGCCACGATCTACAAGATCTGGATGATGCGCCACATCAATGTGCCGGACGACATCGTAAGCGCGTTGCGGAGACAAATGGGAGCGTCCGCGGCGGCCGCCAAACGCACCGCCGGGAAGAAATCAAAATACATTCCCGTGATCGCGGCCGTGGGCGGAAGAAGCACGCGAACGACAATCGTTCCGGCGGGCGGTGGCACGTATCGAATGCAGATCAACACTGCGCAGCGCAAAGCAGCAGCCGTCGACTGGGGCGATCCGGTGACGGTCGAGCTGCGCGTCGATCCCACATCTCGCGCCGTCCCCGTTCCGCCCGATTTGCGCGCGGCGCTAGCGAAGCATCCGAAAGCGCGCCGGGGATTCCAAGAGATGCCGCCCGGTCATCGCCGGCAATTCCTGCTATGGCTCGGAGTGTCCAAAAATCCCGAAACCCGCCGCAAGCATTTGGACCGTGCGATCGATCATCTGATCGAACGCCGGATCATGAAGCCGAAGCCCCGTTAAGACTCGATGGAGACCGCGCGGCCTGCCGGCAGCCAGTTATGCGTTCTTGAGATGTTCTTTCACCGTGCGCCGATTCTGTTGGAAGGCTGGCGCGCAGGTTTCGCCCGAAATCGATCGGCAAGTTGCAGCGGGCCAGCACGCTCCGGTAGGATCGAAGCGATGCGACGCGCAATGGTCTTCCTCACCCTGAATCTTGCTGTCGGCGGATGTTTCAGTGCCCGGGCACAAGGGGAGCCCCCGGCGCATTCCGCGTCAAGACCCAATGCCGAGCGGCTCGGTCTCACCTGCGCACAGATTCTGAAAATGACATCGACGGACTGGATCGAGAATTATCGACAAAAGACACAAGGCGGCCCTCTGGAATTGGAGAGCCCCAGGGCGATCGCCGCGTACGGTGAATGCTATGACTCGCGAACCGATGCGCTCGCGGCGTCACTGGCCCGCACAGGCAAAGGCCCCACAAAAGCCGCGCGTGCGGAATTCGCTGCATTCGAAGCCGACTTGAGGGATTTTGAGTCGAAGGCACTGAGCGACACGAAGGCTGCCGACGACAACCAGCGAAAATCGTATGCCGATCTGTACGAAAAACAGTTCCGCTACGAGTTCTACGAAGAATACGAATCGAGGCTGACCAGGAGCGCCCAGCCGCCAGCTGCATCTGCCGTAAAACCCCCGGCGCCGGCCACAAAATCCGCTGCGGCCGCGGCAAGGGCCCCAGGCGCGCCGCCGGCCGGTGCGAACACGCCGCCTCACGAGCCAGCCACCGCCGAAGAACGGGCGCGCAGCGACGCAGACCCGGTGACGCAAGAGAAAAATCGATTCGGGAAGATTCTAGAGGCGCTTCCGGAAGATCAGATGCACGACGTGCATCGCGTCTTCAGCGAAGTAATAGGCCCTCACAGCATCAGCGAGCCCATGCGACTCGAGGTGTACCGCTACGCGATCTACATCCTTCAACCGCAGGGCAGTTCGCCCGTCGAACCGCCGCCGTTCTAACAGCCCCCGGCGGAAGGAGCGAAAGGGCTAGCGTCCCAGGAATCGCTCGAGGGTCATCGCCTGGCCCTCGGCCTTGTCGAGGTACTCTTTCGCCTTATCCGGATCGCCGTCATGCAGAGCCGTCTGCGCATGTGAAAGATTAATCTGCATCATCTGCTCGGTCTGCTCGATATCCCCCCGCAAACCGTATCCGGCTGCCTGCTGCTGGCGCCGCAGCGCGTTCAAACCCGTGCCGATCGCGGCCGACCGCGCCTCCAGCTGATCGTCCTGCGTCTCGGCTTCCTTCATGAGCGCAGCCTTGCGCGCAGCTTCCGCGGCCTCCGCACGCGCCCTTTCGGCCTCTTTTTGCGCCGCTTCTTGCCGCGCCCTCGCCACATTCGGATCTTCCTGCGGAGCAGCAGCGGGCGGCGTGGCATCCTGCGCCGGAGCCGTCACCGTCACCGCATCGGCGGGCGGAGCGGAAATATCGACCGGAGCATCCGCCCCGGGTTGCGCGGCCGGCTGCGAAGCAGAACCCGCACTCGCATGAGTCTTGATAATTCGCGGGAGATAGAATCCGCCGGCGAAGAGCAGTAGCACTACCAGAAATCCCCCGAGCGCCATATACACGCCGCGATTGCTGCTTCGCGCCGCTGGAGCCGTAGCAGCGGCCACGGCCATGGGCACCGTCGGCACGGCAGCAACAGCCGGCACAGCCACAGAACTCGGCACGCGCACGGTTCCCGGCACGGGGCTCACGATCCCAGCCCCCGCTGCCATCGCACTGGGGCCCACCACGCTCTTCAACGCATTCGCAAACGCATCCGCCGACTGGAAGCGGTCCTTCGGATCCTTCGCCATCGACATCAGGATGATGTCGCTCAATCCCTTCGGCAGATCGGGCCTCAACACCACCGGCGGCTGCGGCGTCTCCTGCAAATGCGCGGACATAATCGAATAGTTGCTGTGTCCGCGGAAGGGCAGCTGCCCGGTTACCATCTCGTAGATCGAGACACCCATCGAATACAGATCCGAGCGCTGATCGACGGCTTCGCCGCGCACCTGCTCGGGCGACATGTAGTTCAGCGATCCCAGCGTCGTGCCTGTAACCGTCATTCCCTGTTCGTTATTCGGGCGCGCAATGCCGAAATCCATCAGCTTCACCACGCCTTCGCGGGTCAGCATCATGTTGGCGGGCTTCACGTCGCGATGGATCACGTTCAGCTTGTGCGCGTAGCTCAGCGCGCTCAGCAGTTGCGTCGAATAGTTGACCGCCTCGGTGGGAGCAATCGGCCCCTGTTGCAGCCGCGTGGCCAGCGTCGTGCCGTCAACGTACTCCATCATCATGATCAATTGGTTGTCGAGCGTCATCGCCGTGTTCAGCGCAGCGATGTTCGGATGATTCAGGCTGGCCAGGAGCTTAATTTCGCGGAGAAACCGGTCGGCGAGTTCCTTCTGGCTCGTGAGATTAGCGAGCAGGACTTTCATCGCCTCAACGCGATCCGAGATCACGTTGCGGACCTTGTACACCTTGCCCATGCCGCCCGCGCCGAGCACACCGAGGACTTCGTAGTCGCCTATGCGCTGTCCTGGAACAAAATCGTCGCCCATGAAACGCTCCTTTGGGACCGTCTGTTGGGCGGATTTTAGCTGTTGGCAACGTCTGGGGGCAAATTTATTTCGACTTGCGGGCAGGCGACTCGGAGGGAGTGTTCGACTCGGCCATCAACAGGCGAGCCACGAGCCTGTCCAAGCGCGCTTGATTCTCTGCAGTGATTTCGGTGAATTGCACGCCCATGCCTTCGGCCGGGACGACGTTCCGCACCGTAGTGCGTCCGCGAATCTCGCCCTCCGGTACGGAGAGCAGCACGGGAAGAACGGTGCTGGCAGGCAGCGGCGTCGGCGTGGCGATGAACATCCCACCCACATTCAGATCCCGAACGCGCGACACGTTCTGATGCTTTTCGTTCTGCCACGCCACCCAGACGCCCTTGGGCGTAGCAACGCGCTGATGTCGGCGGTCCGCCTTCGTGCCTTCTTTCTTCATCCTAGGTGGAGCTCCCGAGCAATGCCGTGGGGCCGCAGCTACATTCCGTCTTGGGAATTTTCATCGAGGCCGAACGAACCAATCATACCAACGCAGCCCCAGCAATGGCTGAGACTTTTGCTATGCGCGTTCCAGACTCAGCGGCATCTCGTGCGGTCTCTATTTGAGAACTTCCCTGAGTTTCCAGGGGGCGGGCCTTCCCTCCGAAGCCGCCGTGATCGAGGCCACTCTCATCGTGTACACTAGTCAATTGCGGTGGCATCAGCACTTTCGGCCATGAAGGTTTCTCTTCTAGATCTCAAAGCGGAATACGCCGGGCTGCGGGACGAAATCGTGCCCGCTCTGGAACGCGTCTGCCAGAATTCCTCCTTCGTACTGGGTCCTGAAGTCGAAGCCTTCGAACGCGAGTTCGCCGATTTCTGCGGCACCAAGCACTGCGTCGCGCTCAGTACCGGCACCGCCGCGCTCCATCTGGGCCTGCTCGCGCTCGGCGTCCAAACCGACGACGAAGTCATCACGAGCCCGAACACGTTTCTCGCCACCGCCGAGGCGATTACCTATTGCGGCGCCGTCCCGGTGTTCGTCGACATCGACCCCGCGACCGGCAATCTGGATCCGAAGCTCATCGAACGCTCCATCACCCCACGCACCCGTGCGATCCTCCCGATCCATCTCTACGGCCGCGCGGCGGACATGGACGCGATCCGCGAAATTGGCGCACAGCACAACATCCGAATCCTCGAGGACGCCGCCCAGGCCCACGGGGCGCGTTATCGAGGCCGCCGCGTCGGTGGCCTCGGTCACGCCGCTGCGTTCAGTTTTTATCCCACGAAGAACCTGGGCGCGTATGGCGAAGGTGGCGCACTCACCACCGACGACGACCAGATTGCCAAATTCGTCCGCGCCGCCCGAAATCACGGCCAAACCGCCCGCTACGAGCACGAGTTCGTAGGCTACAACTACCGCATGCAGGGGTTTCAGGGCGCGGTGCTGCGAATCAAGCTCCGCCACTTGTATGCCTGGACGAAACGTCGCCAGGAAATCGCGCGCGAATACCGTCGCGCACTCGCCGGCGCGCGCGTCGAATTCCCCTTCGACGATCCGCGCGACGAGTGCGTCTACCACCAGTTCGTCATCTACGTGGACAACCGTAGCTCGATGATCTCTCATCTCGGGGCCCGCGAGATCGAAACCGTGATTCACTACCCCAAGCCCGTGCATCTCCAGCCGGCCTATTCCTCGTTGGGTTGTCCACCGGGAACTTTCCCTCGCGTCGAGCGCGCCTGCGACCGCGTCCTCAGCCTGCCGGTGAACCCACAGCTGACAGACGAGCAGGTAGCCTACGTGGCGAGAGCCGTCAGAGAATCGGCAGGCGAGCAGCAAGCAGCAGCCAGCTAATGCGGCGAAGCCCCCTGAACAGCTTCTAGGCGTTGGCCTCCAAGGAAGCCTGATTGTGGGGCGACGGAGCTTCGCCCGATTCCAGGTTCGAAGGCGGCGTGAAACCCGCGACGCTCGCGGTGTTCGTCGCGCTGCCCGCGCGGTCGCGAATGATCTCCGAGAGCCCTTCAAAAAGCTTCGCGCACGATTCCCGCAGCGCCTGATCCGCTGAACGCATCAGCGATTCGATCACGTTCTGCCCATGCTCATTGAGCCGCCGCACCGACGAAACGATCCACGCATCGCCCGCCGCATCCAAACGATCCTGATATTTTTCCGCCGTCTCGCGCCCCACGCGATCCAGATTATCAGCCCACGCCTTGTCATGCGCATCGCGCTCCAGCCGATAGCCTTCCAACGAAGACGCGAACTCCGCCGCCAGCGCCGTGCGCCCCTCGGCCAGATTCCCGTCTCGCTGCGCCACCATCTCCGCCTGAAACCGCGCCATCAGTTCCGTCGCGCTTCCGTCCAGATTTCGGACAATCTGATCGGAATATCCAGCCAACTCGTGCTGGCGCGCTTCCAGCGCCTCGTGACTGCGGCTGGTGAACTGGCTCAGTTCCTCATCCGAAATGCTGCGCAGGATCTGGCCGAAGGAAGCCGCAGCAGCCTCCGCCGCCGCGTCGAGCTGCGAATGCGCGCGGTTCGAAATTCCGTCGGTCAGCCCCTCGAGCTGCTGCTGAACTCCCGCGACGTGCTTCGTTGACTGCTCCTCGAGCCGCGCCTCGAATTGCCGCCCGGCCTCTGAAGTCTTCTCTTCAAATCCGCCGCCGACGGAATTCAGCGCCTGCTCCACCAGCACCTGCAGCCGTGCCTGCGCCTCCTGCTCGAACCACTCCGACGATTTGCCGATCGACTCCGCCGCGGCGTGCGACGCGCGAACGCCGCTCGCATCGATCTCCTCGCTCCATTTCGTCAACGCTTCCTTGCGGGCCCCTTCGAATTCGTTCCGCAGGTTACCGACGGTTGCGGCAATCTGTTCGGCCACATCCCGCTGGCTGTTTTCGGAAACCTGGCGCAGCCGCTCGCGATGCAATCGCAAGCTGTTCTCCAGTTCCACTTCGCGATTCGCCAGCTCGCGCAGCAATTCCGGCACGCGCTCGAGACGCGGCGCGAGCTTCGCTTCCACTTCCGCCATCGTCCGCTCCACCAGCTGGTTCCCCAGATGATCGAGCGTGGGCGCCAGACGCTGCGGCACCCCCTCTGCCGCATGCTGTGCGCGCCGGTGCATCTCGTCGGTCTGCGCTTCCAGAATATTTTCCAGCCGCCGATGCAACTCGTTGAGCGTGTCGTGGCTCGCAGCCTCGAGTTGCGCCGAATATTCCTTCATTCGGCCCGCGGCATGCTCGATTTCCGCCAGCGACGACCGCGCCCGCCCAACCTCATGTTCCAGCGCCGCGCGCACTCCTGAAAGCGTGTCGCGCGCCTCGGTGTACATCTGGCTCAGGGGCTGTCGCAACTCCGCAAACCGCTCCTGCATTTTCTGCTCGGCGCCGCCCAGCACTTCCTGCGCCCGGCCCGAAAGCGCTTCAACCAGCCGTTCGATACTCCCGTCCAACGACGTCTGCAGCAGCTCATTCCACTGCGCCTGTGCGAGCTTCATTTCCGTCGCCAGCCGCTGCTGCCATTCCGAGACAGCCGTCTCCGAAAGGCCCTCCGCGCGCCGCGTGGCCTCCGCCGATTCCTGTTGCGACCTCGACGCTTCGACGGCATCCAGCTGCAACCGTGCCTGCGCCAACCGGCTCGCTGATTCGGCCGCCGCTTCGCTCTCCGCGCGCAAGTCCTGCGCCCGCCGATCCAGATCTTGCGCCAACTCCCGCGCCTGCGCGAGGCCCTGCTCAAACTGCAGCTTCAGCCCGTTCAGAATCTCTTCCTGCTTCGCCGCCAGTTCCGAAGAAAACGTCCCGCTGGCGGCTCTCTGCGCTTGCTCGAGTTCTTCCATCGTCTGCCGGATCTGTTCAGTAGCCCGAGCCGAAGCGGCGTCTGCCGCGCGGGCCGACGCCGATTCCGCCGCATGCGTGGCTTGCCTCTCGATTTCCGCTTTCCATTCGCGCAGCAGAGGGCTTTCCATCGCCGCTGCCGATTCCGATTCGCTCGCGGATTCCGGAGAAAATGGTGCAGCGGCTGCGGACTCAAAAAATGGGTTTGTCATATCGGGCCTAGCTCTTTCCGTAAAAGTTTCCGTCGTCGTACTGGCAGGCGCGCTCTCCCCGGATTCGTTAACGGAACGCGGAGAATGTTGTGGCGCAATCTCCTCCATTGCAGGTAGCGCTTCATACGAATTCCAATCGGCGGGCGCAGTCTCGATGCCCCAGATATTGGCGGCGCTTTCAAGCTCCACCGCGATCTGAAAAAATTCCCGCACCGAATGCGGTCGCTGGATCCAAGCCACGCGCGCCCTTACGTTGCGCCGCTGTCCCATCTGGGGCATCTCGAGCGTCACCCACGTGTTTTTCGGCAGGTGATGCTTCGAGGAATATCGACATCCGTGCAGGTTCAATGCCAGCGTCGACGTACGCTCTTCGAACGGCTGACCCAGGAGATCGATGCCGCGTACAACCAAAGGCACGGACTTCGAGACGCGTTCGCTGCGGCGGCGCTGCGTGTTTGACTGGTTGGAATCCACTTCGTGCACCCAGATCCTTGAGGTCTACGTGCGAGAGAATAGCACTCTCGTGCGCTCGGGTCGAGGGGACGGGAACGCCCCGAGCAAATTCATCGAAAATTTTTCCGCGATTCTCGAAGCGGCGAACGGCGGGTGCGCCCGCCGCCCCCCATCTCGTTACGCTACGACTTCTTTTTCTTGGGTCGCATGTTGACGCTCGTTGCGTCTCCGCCGCTCATGGCCGCCAGCGCATCCAGATTCTGCTTGGCCTGTGCGGCATACGGACTATTCGGGTCGAGGTCAATCACCTTCTGGTACGCATCGGTCGTGCCAGCCGGAATGTCGTACGTGATTTTGTCGCCCTGCTGATTCGGCGTGATCAGACCGGTGTACGCGCTGCCGAGCAGGAACCACGCCTGCACGTCCTTGGGGCTGAGCGTCGTGGCCTTCTGCAGCGGCGGGACGGCATCTTTGAAGTCGCCCTTGTTGTTCAGGATGATCCCGATGTTTTTCCAGCACGCCGTCGCAGCCGCTGTATTGGTCGGATCCAAAGCCGCGGCCTTGTCGCAATCCGAGTTGGCCTGCGCCAGTTTGTCCGCTTGAGCCTTGGGATCTGTCTGCGTCACGGCGAGCGCTGCAAGCACCGTGCTCTGGTTCTGGTAGATTCCGGCCGACGGCTGCAAATCGATGGCCTTCTGGTACGCATCCACGGCCTGCTCGGGCTGATTCGCCTTGTCATAGGCCTGGGCGAGGTTCGACCACACCACCGCGTGATTCTTTGCGTCCTTCGGCTGCACTCCCTGCTCGGCCAGCGTCAGCTCAGAAACCGCGGTCTTTGCATCCGTGTCCATCTTGTCCTGCAATGCCTGCTTCTGATCGGCGGGGGTCGTCGCCAGCTGTTTGTGCGTGGCGTCGTAATCATCCAGCGCGGCGCGCCCGGCGGTGAAGTGCGTCTGCATTTCCTTGAACTTGTTCTGCTGCTCCTGCTGCGCTTTTTGCTGCTCGGCGCTCGGCCCTACCTTCTGCGACTCGACCAGCAGCTTAAAATTCGTCGTGAAGTTATTGTCTTCGCCGGCTTGGACCTGATGCTGCTCGGAATAGTTCAGCCCGCTGGTAGCGTCGGTCATCACCATGGTCCATACGCCCGGTGTCAGCCCAATCTGCGTATACTTTCCGTCTTTATCGGTCTTGAGGGTAAAACTCCGCCCGTTGTCTCCCTTGACCGTCACCGTCACGCCCGCCCAGGGTTTCCCGTCCTTATCCAGCACTTGCCCCGTAACTCGTGCGCTCTGCGCCGACGTGATCGTCGCGCACACCAGAATCGCGGCAAGGGTTATCATCGCCCGTGTGAGTCGGTTCATCTGTAAGCCCCCCAAGTAAACTGCGGCATCCCGCCCGCACCCATTATCGCGCAATTCGAGCCCGATAGGCGATAGGGTCGCGCATCCCGGCCTGCTCGAAAGCTCGCAGCCGCAGGCGGCAACTATCGCACGTACCGCACGCTTCGTCATCAAATTGATAGCAGGACCAGGTGCGGTCCAGGGGTGCCCCGAGCTCCGCTCCCCGCCGGATGATTTCGCTTTTCTTCAAATCGATCACCGGCGTCACGATTTTGATCTGCGTCTCCGGACGCGTCCCCTCGCGGATCACCGCCTCGAAGGCGCGATAATACTCCGGACGGCAATCGGGATAACCCGAACTGTCCTCCGCCACCGCACCGATGGCGATCGCCGTCGCGCCAATCACTTCGGCCCAACTCACGGCCGCCGAAAGAAAATGCGCGTTGCGGAACGGCACGTACGTTATCGGGATCCCGGCATGAGGTGCCAGTGCCTCGCCCTTTTCCGGCACCACGATTTTTTCGTCCGTCAGCGCCGACCCGCCAATTTGCATAAACGCGTCAAACTGCACGACAAGCCGCTCGCGCACGCCATAGAAATCTGCAATCTCGTGGAAGGCTCGCCGCTCCCGCGCCTGTGTGCGCTGGCCATAGCTCGCATGAAGCAGTGCCAGGCGATGCGTCTGCGCAACCATAGCCGCCGACACACACGAGTCCATTCCCCCGCTCAGCAGCACCACCGCTTTCGGCTTTTCCGTCATCTTGGCTTCACGGGTCCAAGACTCCTGTCCGTGCTCTTAGGGCCGCCGCGGATCCAGGATCGGTATTCCGTCTGAGCCCAAATCCTCGGTCAGCCACTACACTCCCCTCATCGCGGGATCCCATATGAATTTGTGCAACTGCAAACCCAGCCGCACAGGCAAGCCATCCGCCAAAATCCACTCGGTCAGTTCCCGCGCATTCAAGCCGGTCCAGGCCCCCGCCGGATCGGGAAAAACCGGAGAAAACAAAACCTGCCGTACGCGCTCGGCCAACTGATGCCGCTCGGTAAATTCCCGCGCGAACTCGTAATCTCGCCGGCTCGAAATCACAAACTTCATTTCGTCTTCCGTGCCCAAGGCATTCAGATTCGCCATATCAAACGTATCCGCCTCGCCCGAATCCGGACACTTCACATCCACAATCTTGATCACCGCCGGCGGCAACGCTCCCACGAATCGCTCCCCGCTCGTCTCGATCATCACCGTATAACTTGCGGCCAGCAATTTCTCGGCAAGCGCCGGCGTCTCCGGCTGCAGCAGCGGCTCGCCCCCGGTAATCTCAACCAGCGGAACGCGCCCGATCCCCTGCCCGGCCAACCCGTCGACCGCCGCCAGCACGTCGTCAACGCTCCGCTTCGTCCCGCCATGAAACGCATAGGCCGTATCGCACCACACGCAGCGCAAGTTGCACGCCGTCAGCCGCACGAAGATGCACGGCAGTCCCGCGCGGGTTCCCTCGCCCTGTATCGACTTGAATATTTCGGTGATCTGCATGAACGAAATTCTCTTCGCCGACTTGATGAAAGCGGCGGATCCACACCAGCCCGGATCCCCTCTACTCCCGATACGTCGCCGCGCTCGTATCCGTCTCCCACACCGTCACGTGCGAAAGGCCCGCGCCATTCGGAGTCTTCCGCAACCCCTGCAACGTCCGCTCATAAATATATTTCGCCACATTCTCGGCCGAAGGATTCGCCGTATCGAACGGCGCCAGCTCGTTCAGATATTTGTGATCCAGCGACCCGATCACTTCCCGAATCACACCCTTCAGGTGCACGAAATCGTAGAGCAGCCCCGTCTCGTCCAGCTCCTTGCCCGCCAGTACCACGCGCACTTTGTAGTTGTGCCCGTGCAAATCCTCGCACTTGCCGTGGTAGTTCCGCAGATTATGCGCGGCGGCAAATGTTTCATCAACGCTGACTTCGTACATGGGTTGTCCTTTGAACTCCGAGGCGCAAGCGCGCTACTCCTGCGGGGACTCCATGAAGCGCGCGACTTCCGCGAGGTCCTGCGTGGTCGTGTATTCGGGCAGGGACTCGAGAAAAATTCTACCATAG
>CAZLWY010000203.1:0-8363 GCA_964563425.1 uncultured Acidobacteriaceae bacterium
GAGCGGATCGGCCGAATCGGCCACCAACTGGAGCTCGCGCAACACGAAATGCGGAATAATGATCGTCCCGTCCAAGAACAGCGCCTCGGCAATATCGCCCACGCGCCCGTCGATGATCACGCTCGTGTCCAGCAGCTTCATCGAATGACCCGTGGACTTCTCGCTGCCAAACACGCCGCCGAACGCCTGCAGGTTCAGCATGTCGCCCTTGTTCGCGCCGAGCACCATCCCGAAGTAAGCCATCACCAAAAATACGGCCAGGCTGAAAAACGATCGCGTGCTCTCCGGCATCGTCGTGTGCGTGAAGATCAGCGACGTCAGATAGGCGCAGAGCAGGCCCAGAATCGATCCGGACGTGGCCCCGATCAGCCGCCGCAGGCTGATGCGTTGCAGCCGCGTCTCGAAAAAGATCACCGCAAACGCGAACAGCAGGCCGGCTACGGCGCCCATTTCCTTCGAAATGCTGAACGGACGGAAGTGATATCCCACAACCACGCAGACCGTCGTAAAGACGATCTTCAGGGCCAGCATGTCCCAGAAGGAACCAGATCGCTCTTGAGTGGAATGGATGACCGCAGGAGGACGGGCAGGCGGCGTATCTATACTCGCCCCGGCCGGAATGCGGCCGTGCGCGTGCGAAGGCTTTGCCATGGTCTCACCCTATGAACGTATAAAAATTATGAGTCAGCGTGGACCCACGTTTCTGTTCGCCGGCGTCTCGAATATGAGTTTTCGGAGCCGGATATGAAATCAAGCCGGATATCAATCAAAAACTATATGAGATGCCAGTATAGCACCGTGCGCAAAGAGGGAGTCAACGCCGAGCGGTGTCAAAGCCGGAAGTTGCGTTAAACGTAATAGCGGGGCACCCGGAGTCCCAGCGCGCACAGCAGGTCCGAAGTGACGGTTCCGATCTCGGCGGCCACATCCGACACCTTGATTTCGGAGTTTCCGTCGCGTCCGTAGAGCGTCACCACGTCGCCCAGCTGCGCATCGGGCACCCCGGTCACATCGAGCGTGGTTAGATCCATAGAGATCGCGCCGACGAGCGGCACGGGCCGGCCGCGCAGGAGCGCGCAGCCGCGATTCGTCCGCTGGCGCAGGATACCGTCCGCATAGCCCGCGTTGATCACCGCAATTCGCGACGGCCGCTGCGTCACGAACCGCGCACTGTAACCAACCGGCTGCCCCGCCGGCAGGTCCCGAAGCGTAATGATCTTCGCGCGGAGCGAAAGGCTCGGTTCCACCCGGAGCCGGTCGCGCACTTCCTGCCCTCGGTCCGGCGGATCGAACGATTGGTAGTAGCCGTACAGAATCGCGCCCGGCCGCACCATGTTCGCCCACGTGCTCGGCCGCGCGCAGATCGCGCCGCTGTTGGCCATGTGCACGATTCCCGGCTCGATTCCCATTCCGCGCATCCGTTCCAGGCATTGCCGAAAGAGCTCTTCCTGATCGTCCGTCTGCCGCGCGCTGAAATCCTCGGCCGACGCAAAGTGTGTGAAAGTGCCTTCGAGCTGAATGTGCCGCGAATCCGCCAGGGCGCTTGCGAACGCCTCGAGCTCCGAGGGCAAAATTCCCAGCCGATTCATTCCCGTGTTGATCTTCAGATGGAATCGCAGCCGCGATTTCCCTCGGGCCGCTTTCGCCGCGCGCTCCAGATGGCGCACATCTTCCAGCCGCGTGACCGCTGGGGTCAGCCGGTTCTGGATCAGCCGGTGCTCTTCTCCGGGCCAGAAACCCGTCAGCACCAAAATCGGCTTGTGAATCCCCGATTCGCGCAGCTCGATGCCCTCATTTGCGCAGGTAACGCCGAATCGCTCCGCCCCAGCCTTCTGCAGCGCCTTCGCCACAGGCACCGCACCCAGACCGTACGCGTTCGATTTCACGACCGCCAGGATCTGGGTCTTGGTCCCCACATGTTTGCGCACCGTCCGCAAATTCCGCGCGATCGCGGCAAGCGAAACCTCGGCCCAAACGGGCCGCCCCACCACTTTGATCACTTTTGCCATGTTCATTTAGGATGCCAGACTCTCTCCCGCCCGGCGACGCAAAATCGACTCGCCAAATTACATCGCACCGTTTGGGTAAACATGCCCATGGGACACGTGCAGCCGGGGGGCCAGTCGGGCCTTCGTAGAGAACCGCACGGGCAGGGACAGACATGGTGGCAGTTAGGGCCTCGGGATCCCCAAACGGGGTCCGGGCTGCCAACCAAGCTACCGCGGTCGTGGCCACACAGTTGTAGGCGTCCGACCACAGCCCCCGCTCTGGCTAACCATAGCGGTAGGCGCAAATCCTGTTGCGAGACGGCAGCCCGTCAACTGCTGCGATGCACGATGACGACTACCAAAACTCTGTGACCGAGGGAAGGACTGCCGGGGCATCATTTTCACAGCGTCGATAAGAAGTCGGTCCCGTTCCCGTTATTCTATGATCGAGCGGACAACCATTAACTCTCGCTCGACCGGTTCGATCGCTCGGATTTCTCAAGCGCGGGGATCCTCTGGAAGATCGAATGCGGGGGAAGCGAATCCCGATCCAGCTTGGCCCGGAGGGGTTTCAGGAATTCCGGAATGGGTCGCGCGCCACAATCGGCGCACGCGAGAACTCAAAATCATCCAAGGGTATTCAAACGAGGTCGGATCCCGGCGTGTCTATTCCTCGCCGCCCGCGCTCCACGCATCCGGCGCGGCTTCTTCAAACCGCGTGTGGCGGCTCAGGAACACGAAATTCAGGCTGCCCGTCGGGCCGTTGCGCTGCTTGGCGATGATCAACTCGGCGCGCGCACGATCTTCTTCGGGAATATCCGTCTTGTAAAAATTCGGGCGGTTAATAAAGAGCACCACGTCCGCATCCTGCTCGATCGCGCCCGATTCGCGCAAGTCCGACAGTTGCGGCTTGCGATCTTCGCGCTCCGGCGCGCGCGTCAGCTGGCTGAGCACGACGACCGGCACCTTCAATTCCTTCGCCAGCGCCTTCAGCGATCGCGAGATGCTGGAAACTTCTTCCTGCCGGTTGGCGTTGCGCCGATTCGTGCTCGGCACCACCAGCTGGATGTAATCGACGATCACAAGCGAGAGTCCGCGATCGCGCTTCAGCCGCCGCGCCTTCGCGCCCATTTCGAGCACGGTCGACGATGCCGAATCGTCGATCCAGATCGGCGCCTCGCCCAATTCCGCCAGCGAAGCTGTCACCTTGCCCCAGTCGTCGCGATTCATGTGGCCGGTGCGGAATTTGTGCGCGTCCACGCGCGCATGCGACGCCAGCAAGCGCAGCAGGAGCGACTCCTTCGACATTTCCAGGCTGAACACCGCCACCGGCTCGCGGTTCCGCATCGCCACGTTCTCGGCGATGTTCAGCGCCAGGGCCGTCTTCCCCATCGAAGGCCGCGCCGCCAAAATCACCAGCTCGGAGGGCTGCAGACCCGCTGTTTCATTGTCGAGCCCGGCGTAACCGGTCGCGAGCCCTGTGATTCGCCGCCCCTCGCTGAAAATTTTCTCCAGGCGCTCGAATCCGTCCTTCACCAAATCCTTGACGCCGATCAGCCCGGCCTTCACGCGATCTTCCGCCAGCTGGAAAATCGACGATTCCGCGCGATCGAGAATCACGTCCGCATCGTCACCCGCGGCCAGCGCCTGTTCCTGAATCACCGAGGCCGAATAAATCAGGCTGCGCAGGATCGCCTTTTCCTTCACGATCCGCGAGTAATGGTCCACGTTCGTCACGCGCGGCAAGCCGTCGGCCAGCTGCGAAAGATACGCCACGCCTCCGGCCGCCTCGAGATCGCCGTTCTTCTCCAGATCCTCCATCAGCGTGACGATATCGATGGCGTGCTGTTTTTCGGCGAGCTCGACCATGCGCTCGAAAATGTGCCGGTGCTGGGGAAGGAAGAAATCCTCCGGCTTCAGCCGCTCCACGGCCGCGTTCAACGCGTGGTTATCCAGCAGCACCGCCCCTAGAATGCTGCGTTCGGCTTCCGTGTTGTGCGGCAGAGGTCGTTCGAGAGTGGTGTCGCTGGCCATCGTATTCGCTTTATCTTCGCCTAAATATCCGTCCGACGCAAGACTCCATTTGGCGGCGCCTTTGCGCGCTGATTTTTTGGTTCAATTTTTGTGGGAGTGAACCCAACGCGTGTGATTCTGCCCCCGCGAAACGTCGCGGTCAATCACACGCCCCTGTGGAGTATTTCGGAAAAGTGGAAATCAGCGATCGGATCACGCCCGATGGTTCGATTGCGCAGGATGCGCAATCGGGGGCCGCAAAAACCAGCAGCTCAGTCCGCAGGATGCGCAAAGAAAAAGGGCCTCCGCTGTAGCCGACGCCCCCCTCAATCCCTAAAATCCGCGCACAAGCGCAAGCCGGTTGGCTAGCCTTCCTTTTTAACCGTCAGCTTCACCGTCGCGCTCACTTCGCGATGCAACTTCAGCGGCACTTCGTACTCGCCAATGACTTTGATCGGCTCCGCCAGCGCGATCTTCCGCTTGTCGACGGTAAATCCCTGCGCCGCCAGCGCTTCGGAAAGATCCGCCGAAGTCACCGAGCCGAACAACTGATCCGTCTCGCCGGCCTTGCGCGTCAGTTCCAGCGACACGCCCGCCAGCAGTTCTGCCAGCTTCTGCGCGTCGCCCTTTTCAACGGCCTCTTTCTTGGCGAACACGGCGCGCATTTTCTCCAGACGCTTCATGTTCCCCGCGCTCGCCTCGAGCGCCAGCTTCCGCGGCAGCAGAAAATTCCGCGCGTAGCCCTCTTTCACCTCGACCACCTGCCCGCGTGTCCCGAGTTTCTCAACGTCTTCCTGCAAGATGATCTGCATGATGTCTGCCTCTGAGCCTTTCAAATAGCGCTAGGGACGGGTTTGACACCCGCCCTACGGGATCAATTTCGTTTTACAGCTCCGCCGCGAACGGCAGCAGCGCGATATTCTGCGCGCGCTTGATGGCCACGGTCAGCCAGCGCTGGTGACGCGCGCACGTGCCCGTCATGCGGCGCGGCAAAATCTTCCCGCGCTCCTGCAGGAACGGCGCCAGAATCTCCGCGCGCTTGTAGTCAATGTAGTCGGACTTGTCGACGCAGAAGCGGCAGACCTTCTTCTTGCGCACGAAATTCCGCTTGCCGCGCTTCGCCGGTCCTCCCGGACGCGCGCCCGGACCACCCGGACGTGGACCGCCGGGCCCGCCAAACCGCGGAGGTCCCGAATGCCCGCCGCCCGAAGATGGGCCGGAATGTCCGCCCGAACTGCCTCCCGGATATCCGGTCGAGCCCGTCGGCGCCGCAGGGGGCGCAGCCGGACGTGGTGCTTGTTCATCTGCCATTCGTTTTCTCCTGATCTTGTCTCAAAGAAAGTTTAGGAAGCCGCCGCGGCTGGTGCGGGAGCTGCCGGCGCAGCCGGTGCCGCCGAAGGTACAGCCGAAGGAACCGTCTTGCGCGGACGCCGCGCCGCGCGCTTTTCGCGATGCCGCTTCAGCTTTTCCTGCCGCTTCAATTCCTCGTCCACGCGCACGGTGAGATACTTCATCACCGGATCGGCCACCTTCAGCCGGCGTTCAAGCTCCTTCACCACTTCGCCGTGGGTCGACTTCAGCACCATGTAGACGTAAAAACCCTCGCGCAGCCGCTGCACTCGGTAGGCCATGCGCTTCCGGCCCCATTTCTCCGTCTTCTCGATCTTCGCGCCCTTGTCCGTGGCGGTGTGCTCGACCGTTGCGATCACCTTATCGACGTCCGCCTCCGGTGTATCCGGCCGGCAGATAAAAATCAAATCGTACTGTCGCTCTTCCATGTGTCCTCTCAACTCTGTGCTTCCTACCGCAGCAAACTTTCCCTCACCTGTTCCCTACTCCGAACTCTGGTCGCCTTCACCGTCCGGCGACGCCTTGCGATTGAATCGCGACATGGCCTTCTCCACGCCGTCGTTCAAGATCACTTCCACGGCGTCGATCGCGTCGATCATCATGGCCTCCGCGATCTTGCGCTCTCCGCGATCCATCGGACTCAGCACGTAGTCCCGTCGGTCGCCCCACATCTTCTCGGGCTTGCATCCCAGCCGCACGCGAATAAATTCATCCGTGCCCAGCGTGCTGATGATCGATTGCAATCCGTTGTGCGTACTGTTGCGCCCCTGGTCCCGCACGCGCAGCATGCCCCACGGCAAATCCACTTCGTCGATCAGCACGATCAAATCGGCCGGCGACGCTTCGTACCGCTCCAGTAGCGCCCGCACCGATAGGCCGCTCAGATTCATCATCGTCTGCGGCTTGGCCAGCGCCACATCCTGGCCCGCCAGCCTGCCCAGCCCGACCAGCGCCTTCGATTCCGGCCGCGTCACTCGAATTCCCCCGCGGCTCGCCAGCGCGTCCACCGCAAGAAAGCCCAGGTTATGGGGAGTCCATTCGTACTCCGGACCCGGATTGCCAAGGCCAACGACAAGCCACATTGGCGAGCCGCCTCCAGACGGGCCCACGTCGGGCAAGCGTTACTTCTTCTTCTCCGTCTTCTCGGCTTTCGGCGCGGCTTCGGCTCCGCCCTCGCCTTCGCCTTCTTCTTCCTTCTTGCCCTTCTTGATCACTTCGGGTTCTGCCGGCGCGGTCTCCGACGCCACAGCCGTCGCTTCCGGAGTCGCTACCTCTTCCGCCTTCAGAGTAACGACGTGCGCCAGCACCTGCTTCGCGTCGGTAAGCAGCTTCACCTTTTGCGGATCGACCGGCAGATCGCCCGCGCGCAGCTGCTTGCCGATCGTCAGCCCGCTCACGTCCATCTTGAACTCTTCGGGAATGTCGCCCGGCAGACATTCGATTTCCACTTCGCGCGACACCATCTCAAAAATGCCGCCCTGCAGCTTCACGCCTTCGGGCTCGCCGAACGTGTGCACGGGCACGCGCACGCGCATCCGCACGTTGACGTCGATGCGCAGCAAGTCCACGTGCAACAGCGAATTCGTTACCGGATCGACCTGCCAGTCCTTCAGCATGGCCTTTTCCTCGCTGCCGCCGGCCACCTGCACGCTGAATATCGTGTTGTGGCCGGTTTCCGACCGCAGGATCCGCGCCACCTGCTTCGCGTTCACGGAAAGTGAAATCGAATCCTTTTTCGCGCCGTACAGAACCGCCGGCACCAGGCCCTCGGCCCGCGTCCGCCGCGCAGGACCCTTCCCGCGCCCTTCGCGAATCTTTCCTTCGACTGTAAACGTCTCCATGATTTCTTTCCTTTTCCTAGCCGCAGCTCAAATAAAAAGTTCGCTGATCGACGTTTCTTCGTGAATCGACTGAATCCCTCGCGCCAAAAGCGGCGCCACGCTCAAGACTTTGAGCTTCGAAAGCTTCAAGGCTTCCGCACTCAGCGGCACGGAGTCCGTCACCACCACTTCCTCAATCGCCGACTTCGTCAGCCGGTCCACCGCCGGCCCGGAAAGCACCGCATGCGTCGAGGCCGCAAACACCCGCGTGGCCCCGTTCTCGAGCAGCGCCTCAGCCGTCTTCACCAACGTCCCAGCCGTGTCGATAATGTCGTCGATCACCAGTGCCGGACGCCCCTTCACGTCACCGATCAGGTGCATCACCTCGCTCACGTTCACATCGATGCGGCGTTTATCGACGATCGCCAGCGGCGCGTCCATCCTCTTGGCAAACAGCCGCGCGCGCTCCACGCCGCCCGCATCCGGCGAAACCACGGTCACCTGCCCCAGATTCTTCTTCTGAAAATATTCGACCATCACCGGCGCGCCATACAAATGGTCCACCGGGATATTGAAATATCCCTGAATCTGCGGCGCGTGCAGATCCAGTGACAAAACCCGGCTGGCTCCCGCCGTTTCCAGCAAATCGGCCACCAGCTTTGCCGATATCGCCACGCGCGGCCGGTCCTTGCGGTCCTGCCTCGCGTACGGGTAATACGGAATCACCGCCGTAATCCGCCAGGCCGACGCGCGCTTGAACGCGTCAATCATCAGCAGCAGCTGCATCAGGTGGTGATTCACCGGGCTGCTGCACGGCTGCACGACGAACACATCCGCGCCGCGCACATTCTCCAGAATCTGATAGCGCGTCTCGCCGTCGGAAAAATGCCCGTGCTCAGCCCGCCCGCGCGGCACTTCCAGATAGGTGCAAATCGAATCTGCCAGCGCAGGGTTCGCCGTTCCGCAGAAAACCTTACACCTGTCTGTGAGCAAAGACGTCCCTCAGCCGGCCGCGCGAAATCCCATCGCGCGACCATACTTTTCCCTCGATAGGGTTTCTACGACGAAAACCGAATCTTCCGGAAATGCACGAGCGGCTCGGCGCGCACGCGCTGGGTTTCGGAAGACTCCGAACACCGCCGACCCGCTACCCGCCAGCGCGGCATCTGCGGCTCCTCGCTTGAGCAAATCC
>CAZLWY010000204.1:0-2126 GCA_964563425.1 uncultured Acidobacteriaceae bacterium
CGCTGTTCTTTTCGTGTGCGCACGACCACCGCGCGCACCACCACGCCCTTCTTCACCTGGCCGTCGGGCGTCGCTTCCTTCACCGCCGCCGTGATGACGTCGCCCAGACCGGCCTTCAGTCCCGCGGCGCCTCCCAGCGGCAGAATGCACGTCATCTGGCGCGCGCCGGAGTTGTCGGCAACCGTCAGCCATGTCCGCATCTGAACCATGTTCTTGCTCCCTTGTCCCTGTCCGCGGCCCGCACCGCGGCACTTTCGCGGCCCTTCTCAGGGCCGATGCCGCTCGCTTACGCGACCCGCGTCGAACGCTGGATCACTTCCTTGAGCCGCCAGCGCTTGAGCTTGGAAAGCGGGCGCGTCGAAACGATCCGCACTGTGTCGCCAACTTTCGCGTCGCCGGTTTCGTCGTGCGCGTAGTATTTCTTCGCCGACCGCACCACCCGGTGATAGAGCGGATGCTGCGTGGTGCGCCGCACGCGGACCACGATCGTCTTCTGCATTTTCGAGCTGGTTACCACGCCGACGAGTTCCTGCCGGGTGCCGCGCTCGCTGGCCGGTGAAGCGGCCGTCTGTGTTTCGTTCGCCATTACTTTTTCTTCCTCAGTTCAGTTTCGCGCAACAAAGTTTTCACCCGCGCGAGATCCTTGCGCGCCTCGCGCATTTTCTTCAAACCCTCGGCCTGACCAGACGCGATCTGAAAGCGCAGGCGGAACACCTGTTCGGAAAGCTCGCGCTGCTGGTTCTCCAGCTCCCCGGCGTTCATCTCACGGAATTTTTCCACTCGCCGCGCCATTAGAGCTCCTCTGCGCGCGTGACGAATTTCGTCCGGATCGGCAGCTTATTCGCCGCCAGCGCCATCGCTTCGGTTGCCGACGCGAGGTCCACGCCCGCCATTTCAAACATGATCCGTCCCGGCTTTACCACCGCGACCCAATGCTCCGGTGGACCTTTGCCCTTGCCCATGCGCGTTTCGGCCGGCTTCTTGGTGAATGGCTTGTCCGGAAAAATCCGGATCCAAAGCTTTCCGCCGCGCTTGATGAACCGCGTGATCGCGACGCGCGAAGCCTCGATCTGCCGGTCCGTGATCCAGGCCGGCTCGAGCGCCTTCAGTCCAAAATCTCCGAACGCGAAACCGCTGCCCCGCCACGCCTTGCCCCGGCGCCGGCCGCGCTGCTGCTTGCGGTACTTCACTTTTTTCGGCATCAACATGATGTCTGGTCCGTTTCCTTATACTTCCGAATTCGCCGCGACGGCGGCTGCTTTTCCGCGCGCCGGCACTTTTTCGCCCTGATAAACCCAGCACTTCACGCCGATCAGCCCGTAGGTCGTATGCGCCTCGGCGGTGCCGAAGTCGATATCCGCGCGCAACGTCTGCAGCGGCAAACGTCCCTGCAGGTACCACTCCTTGCGCGCGATTTCCGCGCCGTTCAATCGTCCCGCGACGCGAACTTTAATTCCCTTGCATCCGAAGCGCAGCGCTGAATCCACGGCCTTGCGCATCGCGCGCCTGAACGCCACGCGCTTTTCGAGCTGAAGCGCGATCGATTCGGCCACCAGCGTCGCATCGAGCTCGGGACGGTGCACTTCCTGGATGTCGATGTGCACCTCGCGCTTCGTGCGCTTCTGGACTTCGCCCTTGAGCTTGTCGATTTCCGAGCCCTTGCGGCCGATGATGATGCCCGGACGCGCGGTGTAAATCCGCACCACCAGCTTGTTGGCCGCGCGCTCGATATCGATGCCGCTGATGCCGGCCGATTTCAGCCGGTCCTTCAGCTGCTTGCGCAGCTGGACGTCTTCGTGCAACAGGTCGGCGTATTCCTTCTTCGCAAACCAGCGCGACTTCCAACCCTTGTTGTAGCCCAGCCGAAAACCGTACGGATGTGTTTTCTGACCCAAAACCGCCTCCTACTTCTTCTGCGCTTCCTTCGCGCGCTTCTGGATTGCCTTGCGGGCTTTTCTTACCGCGCCCTTCACACCCTTCGAGGCAGCTTCTTCGGCCGCCGCTTCCGCAGCGCGGCTTTCCGCGGCGCGTACGTGCTCGGCCACATTCACCACGATGTGGCTGGTGCGCTTCTGATATCGGAAGCCGCGGCCCATCGGCGCCGGACGCATGCGCTTCCACCGCGG
>CAZLWY010000205.1:0-8208 GCA_964563425.1 uncultured Acidobacteriaceae bacterium
CACGCCAGATCTCCCTTCACACATGATGCGATCACTGCCACTCGTTGCAACTCCTTCTGGCTCACGCGAAACGTCTCCTGGCTCATGGGGTGACATTTTCACGTTGCTGTTAGGGGGTGACAATATTATGGAGCTAAGACAGGTCGGCAGAGCCGGGTTGCCTAGTTCGGCAAAATATGCAAGAATTTGGCCTCGTACCATTAACCCGCATCCCTAAACCAAGTATCCTGAGCATAGAGCTATTTGGCAACCAGCATGCATCTAATTAGGTGTAGTATTAGGCCCCGATGTAGGTGCTCCGCAGGGGTGAAGGAGTACTCTTATGACGCTACCAGCAAGAAAGCCGTTTGAGCTGCCTACGAGTGTGACGATTCGGTTCTATCCCGAGAAGTCGGGTGGAATCACGGCGCGCGTACTGGATTTCGATTTGGCGGCGACTGCACGCGACCAAGCTAACGCGCTGCGCAAAATTCGCTTGTGCATCCGAAGCTATGTGGAGTTCGGATTCCTTAACGGCTGGGCCGAAGACATTCGGTATCCCGCACCGCGCCAGTACTGGCCGCCTGCCGGGACCAAGTTTGAAACCCTAGAACCGATTCAAATCATGCAGAGAAGTCTGCTAGTATATAGCGAATCGGCAATAGCCAACGAACAACCGACACTAGCCCATGCGACTCGACAAGCTTATCTCGTGGCTCAGCAAGCATAATATCAAGGTTGTCGAGGACACATTACAGGCAGACGGTTCGCGCATCCTCCAGTTCAGTACGGAACTTCCTAGGTTTCCGTTTGGGGATAGGCATGTCTGGGCCACGCTTGTGATTGACCCCGGCCAGGAACGCGTTTCGGAATCCGAAATTGAAACATTGCTTAATCACTGCTGGCACGGTGAACTCGAAATCCCGCCACCGGACGACGATGAGCGCTAAACTGTAATCCATTGCATCCGGTCACCTGTCCTAAAATTGGCCGTTCGGCCAGTTTCGAAACTGAATCGAAAACCCCACAATCGAATTGAGCTGTCAGCCCGGCGAATTCAAAATGAGTCACTACCTGTCCTAACGGCCCATTGACTTTCGCTTTTGGTTCGCCCACACTGGCAGCCTAGAACGAGTCTGTCGGGGGTTTGCATGGCCTTAACGAAACGCCAAAAAGAAGTGCTGAATTACCTGGTCGGGTTCATCAACAAGAACGGCTACTCGCCGAGCTTTGAGGAGATCGCTCACGCCCTGAAGCTCACCTCGCTCGCGACCGTGCACAAGCATCTCTCCACGCTCGAGAAAAAGGGATTTATCCGCCGCGGCTATAACCAGAGCCGTTCGATCGAGGTCACTCAGCTCCCCAAGCAGGTCCGCGAGGAGATCCTCGACCGCCACGTAATCGAGCTGCCGCTCGCCGGCAGGATCGCCGCCGGCCGCCCGCTCGAAGCCGTCGAAGGCACTGAGACCATCTCGCTCGCCGATTTCGCCAAGGGACAGAACACCTTCGTCCTGCAGGTGAAGGGCGAATCGATGCGTGACGATCACATCCTCGACGGGGATTACATTGTGGTGGAGCAAACCCAGGTTGCCAATCCCGGAGAAATCGTGGTCGCGCTGGTAGGCGAAGACGAAGCCACCGTGAAAAGATTTTATCGCGAGCCGGGAGGCAAGATCCGCCTGCAGCCCGCGAATTCGTCAATGTCCCCGATCGTAGTCCCCGGCACCGACGTAAAGATCCAGGGCAAGGTGGTCGGAGTTCTGCGCAAATACTAGGTCGTCAGCGCCAGAGCCACTCGAGAAAGAACGTTATCGATAGTTCCACGCCATCGCTGAGGTTGTGGCCAATGATGGCGGCGGCGAGGCTCCCCGATTTTTCCCGCCAGTAGGCGTAGAGGATCCCGAGCGCGATGGCGTACAGCTGCTGCGCCAGCGCAGCCCAGAACGGCCGCACCCAGAAATTGGCCACGTGAGCCAGGGCGAACAGCACCGCCAGTACGAGCCCGGCCGCATGCATGTCGTAGCTGCCGACGCGAATCCGGCCCGTCGTCCGCTGCATCAGGAACGTTTGCAGCAGCCCGCGAAACGGAATCTCCTCCGTGAATCCCACGTAGAGGAATGAAAACACCAACCAGCCGGTGATGTTCACCGGAGTCAGCGGATAGCTTTCCGGCGGCTTGTGCGCCAGCAGCGACGGCAAATAATCCGCCACGGTCATCAGTACGCCGAAAAAAATGCCCGAGCCGATCGAAGCCCCCACGAACGATTTTCCCTGCGGCTTCTGCAAGCCGAAGTCGCCCATCCGCCCTCTGCTCAGCAGCGCGATCAGAATCAGGGCCACCAGGGTCATCACGGCGTGGTCGATAAAAAGAGCGATCCACGGCAGGGCCATCGCGCGATCCATGCCCATCCGCTTGCCCACCCACACATGAACGAACGCATCGGGGACCAGCACGGCCAGGGCCAGCCCGATCGTCGCCAGTATCCAGACGATCCAATTGGCAAGCCACTTTGCGGTAGGAGACACCGAACGGGATTATAGCGCCGCGCCTGCAGTCGCGCTTCTATTTGGGATCGGGCGAAGGGCGCTGTGAGCGGTTGAAATCGTCGAAGAAATCCAGACCCTGCGAATTGATCTTGAAGGCTACAGAAACCGCATCGCCGAAATTCAGCAAGTTGTCCTTCTCAGGATCGTAGATCGGCCACGTGATCAGGCCCTGGCCGTTGGGGTCGCCGCCCCGCGCGAAATTCGTCCAGTAGGTTTCGATCGTTTCGGCCAGCTGCCGGTCCAGGTCCTGGTAGTTGATGCGGTACGGAAAATTCCCGAATACGTAAGCGATCTCCGAGCCGTGAAACGCGCCCAATCGTTCGCCGCGGCCAGGCGGCACGCGGGAAAAATAATAGCGGTACGCGCGATGATGGCCGGTTTTGCTGGCAATCCGCGCCCAGATACGCATGTCCCAGCCGAACTCACCGTCCCGCAGCGCCGCGAAATACGACGCAGTGGCTTCCGCATCGCTCGCGCCCGGCGGGTAGATTTTCAGGAAATCATCGCTCAACGGGCCGAATCGCTTCTTGGCATTGGCGGTGAAGTCGGCGGGCGAAATCGCGCCGCCCGGCGGCGGGAAATTCGTCCCCTCGTTCGCGTTGCTGCCCACGATAATCGGCACATCGTTCTGCTTTCCCTCGGCAAAAATGGAATAGACGCTCTGCGGCAGCAGCCAGCCGTCGACGACCAGGTCGATATCATCGTCCGTCGTCGCCTTGATGAGCTCGTCGGGCGGTTTCGCCCGGAGCGCCTTGAGCACGTCCTCGGACGCGCCGATCCGCGCCGCCAGTGCCTGGCCTTCCTTTTCTCCCTGCGCCAGCGACCGCATCGGCTCGAATGATCCTCCGCTTTCGGCAATCGCCCGCGAGAAAAGCCCCGCCGCGAGGGGGCTGGCCATCAGGACGTTCACCGACCCGGCTCCCGCCGATTCGCCGAAGATCGTCACGCGCGCCGGATCGCCGCCGAACGCGGCAATATTCCGCTGCACCCACTGGAGCGCGGCGATCTGGTCCAGCAGTCCGTAATTTCCAGAGGAGTGGTGCGGCGACTCCGCCGCCAGCTCCGGCAGAGCTAGCAAACCGAAAACGCCCAGCCGATAATTGATCGTCACCACGACCACGCCGTGCCGGGCCAAGTTTTCGCCGTCGTATCCGGCCGCCGCGCCCGTGCCGTGGACGAAGCTCCCGCCGTGGATCCACACCATCACCGGCAGCCGGTCGCCCGCCGTCTTCGCCGGCGTCCAGATATTCAAGTTGAGGCAGTCTTCGCCCATCGGCGGTGGCGAAGCGCCATAGATCCCGTTGGTCGGATAGGGAGGCTGCGGGCAAGCGTTGCCGGGCGCATTCGCCTGCCGCACGCCCTCCCAAGCCGGCGCCGGCTGCGGCGGTTTCCACCGCCAATCGCCCGACGGCGCGGCAGCATAGGGAACGCCGCGATAGGCGCGCACAGCAGCGCTTCGCCCGCCTGTCCCGGTGACGAGTCCTTGCTCGACGCGGACTGGGTCGGGAAGCGTCTGCGGCGAAGGCGCTTGCGCACCAAGCGCAGCGGAAACGCCGGCGATGACGGTCAGTATTGGAATCAGTCGCATGAAGCTTCAAATCGTTCCACAGCAACGGTCCGATAGCAAGCCAGCGCACTCGAGGCGTCCCTGCGTCTCGGCGGTGAATGGCCTTCGCCCGTTGCCTCCTTCAAAGAAAGCTGGAATCCCGCCCGCGCTTGGTCTAGACTGCGCCTCCCACGCTCTCAACTTTGAAAGCTTGCGAAGGTTAATCGAAACGTTCATGCAATGTGCGCGGCCCTTCAGTCTAGTAATGCAACGAGCACAACTGTCCCATTTTGGCGTTGGCGCAGTCGGCTTCGCAGAATAGATTGATAGGCCCGGTCCACAATTAAACGCACTGGTTCCGGCGAAGTCAGGCCCAAGGAGGGTAAATGTGGGGAGACAAGAAGCCCGAGGCTCCCGCTAGGTCGCCGCTCCCGCAGCAACCTAGAACCACGGCTCCAACGAGTACTTCATTTTCTGGGGAGGCAAAACCAATGGCACCTATCGATTCGTCGTACCCGGCATCGTCGAGCGGCGTTGCACGTCTCGGCGCGAGCCTGCATGTGAAGGGCGAGATTACCGGCAATGAGGACCTGGCCATCGACGGCAGCGTCGAAGGACTGGTTCAGCTCGAGGACCGCAAGCTCACGATCGGCGCTAGCGCCAAGCTGACCGCTGACGTGATCGCACGCGAAGTGGTTGTCTACGGCAACGTGAAGGGCAATCTCCGCGCGCGCGACCGCATTGAGATCAAGAAGGACGGTTCGGTGGTCGGCGATTTGACGACCGCCCGGATCATGATCGAGGACGGCGCCTACTTCAAGGGCTCCATCGAAATCGACAAGGCCGGCGATTCCAGCACCGACCACGATCTCGACAAGCCGTCCTACACGCGGACGCCTCGCGCCACAGCAACCGCTTCTTCCGACTAAACCGTACGCGCTCGGAACCGCGCGGCAAGTCGCGTCAACGCGGCTTGCTGCGCAGTCGCGCCCGCCCACTGAGAGTGGCACCGACACTCGTCTCTGGGTCCCTACGATCTCCGCGTCACAAGGTTTACGGGCACAATCGCGGTGGGAACCGCACTTCGTGGGAACGATTGGATCGGGCCGGCATGCGCGGGGAACGAGATTGTTCGGCCCCGCCTTCGGTTGGTGCGGCGCGCCTCACGCCAGACTGACGATGTAGTCCCCGCCATCGGGTGCAAACAGCAGCTTGTTCTCCCGTAAAAGCCAGCCAATGGCCATGAAGAACACGCTCTGCGGCGCGTTCACTTCTTCCATGAGAGCCGCAAACGTAAGCGGACCGTGTTTCGAAAGAGCCTCCCACACCGCTCCCGCAGTTTCCCCAACCTGATAGGTTTCCAATGTGAAAGCTCCCTTCGAGTTCTGGCTCTTGAATCGCTCGAGCCAGCAGTAGGCGGCTGCCTTGCGGAGCAAACGGTCGAAAATTTCAGGCTGCGACGGGTTCGCGGTAGCCAGCGAATTTACGATCGAGGTCAAGCCGAAAAACTCCTCACGCGAGAATACTGTCGGGGTGTTACGTCTCGGTTATCAAGCGGTAAATGATCGCCAAATTTCGGCAACGGCGAGCGCACCTCGCCGGTTTCCGCCGCCCACCCTCGATGTCCTCTCTCGGCCCTCGGTTGAGAGTAATTTTGTAATCTCGGCATCAATCAATAGCAGTATGATTCCGTCCGGTCGGTTCCGGCCGACCAAGCAGTGCCATCTCCGAGAAGAGGGGGCAGCAATGACGAAATCCATCCGCCTCGCCGTGGTCGGCGCCGCCATGCTTTTCCCGCTGGCATCGGTCGCCGGCGGCCGCTACGACGGCACCTACACGACCCATCTCGCCTGCGTCGCGCACGGCGAGACCCCGGCGTACAAATGGGAATTTCCCAGTGAGGTGAAGGACAACGTGTTTCACGGCCAGCACAGCGAAGAGGGCGCGGCCGGCTATCTAGTCATCGACGGCAAGATCAACGACGACGGCACCGCAAAGCTCGACGCCAAAGGCACCGTCACGCACAACAACGCCCACGGAATCTTCGCCATGAAGGGCAACAACTACAGCTACAACATCAAAGCCCAATTCGACGATGCGAAAGGCACGGGCCAGCGCGACGCCGGAGCCGGCGTCCTCGGCCGTGACTGCACGTTCGAATTCGACAAGCAACCGGCAGGCGGCCCGCCGACGGCAAGCCCGGATGCCAAGCCGGATGCGCCGCCCAGTCCCAGCGGCGACCAAAAGCAGTAGCTCGGGCGTCCTGCCGGATCTTTGCATTGCGCAGGGGGAGTGCCCGCTGCGTCCCTTAGCGGCCCTCGACGCTCGTCCTGCCGCATTGTCTTCGTTGACAGGATCCACCGCCTAGCCTAAACTCAACAATTGTCTTTAGACGGAAAGGTGTGACTGAAGCACATGGCGACGTATGTACCGAAGGGCCGCGAAGCGGAAGCGCTTCAAGTGGGCAAGAACTGGTTGGTAGTTGATGCCGATGGTCAGGTGCTCGGCCGCCTGGCGACGGCAATCGCGCGCAAGCTGATCGGCAAGGACAAGCCCGAATACACGCCGTTTCTCGATTGCGGCGATCACATCGTAGTCATCAACGCCGAGCGCGTGAAGTTGACGGGCAACAAGATGGATCAGAAAGTTTACCGGCACCATAGCGGTTATCCCGGTGGATTGAAGGAAATATCCATCCGGTCGCTGATGCAACGCCGGCCAGAAGAGGTCATCCGCGAAGCGGTGCTTGGGATGCTGCCGAAGAACAAGCTCCGCGCGCGTCGCGCTAAGAAGCTGCGTGTGTATGCCGGAAGTGAAGCGTTGAATCGCCACGCCGGACAAAAGCCTCAGCCGCTCGCGCTGTAACCTCGCAAACGGGAACTAAAATTTGTCCTCGCGCGGATTGGTCCGCGATCTAGCGGGTTTTGCGGCGAGGGATTCGCATTCGACTTCTGAGCGGCACGAGATCGTAAAGCAGTGACGGAGGCAATTTGAGTTCAGCACCGAATTCGCTGGCCGAAGCAGCCAAGAAGCACTTTTACGGCACGGGGCGCCGCCGGGAAGCCGTGGCGCGCGTCTACATCAAACCGGGACCGGCGCAGTTCACCGTGAACGATCGCCCGGTTGACGACTATTTTCGCAACGTCGCGTGGCACACCGCGGCCGTCGAGCCGCTGAAGTTTACGCAGATGCTCGATCAGGTCCAGGTGCGCGCACAGGTGAAGGGCGGCGGCGTCGGCGGCCAGGCTGGAGCGGTGCGCATGGGCATTGCGCGAGCCCTCTCCAAGCTCAACCCGGAGCTGCGTCCGGCGTTGCGCAAGAACGGATTTTTGACCCGCGACCCGCGTATGAAGGAACGCAAGAAGTACGGACAGAAGGGCGCGCGTCGCCGGTTCCAGTTCAGCAAGCGGTAAGCGGATGGGCCTCTCCAGTTGCCCACTTTTGGGGACTCGAAATGGCCGCAAGCTGCTGAAAATAAACGATCGTGATTCGGTCTGATGGCCACGAAAGAGGCTTTTGGGCCGGGCGCGGTTCGGTGGTAGAAACAAAAATCGGCTCAGGCCTCATGGCCGAGCCAAATTCACGGCCGGTGAGGATCCGGCAGAAAAGGATGCTGTCCCGGCAAGCCGGGATCCCAAGCATCCCTTCACTTAGGAGGCAATTTGGCAGTCGAAATTACAATGAAAGAGTTGCTGGAGGCGGGAGTTCACTTCGGCCACCAGACCCGGCGCTGGAATCCGAAAATGAAGGAGTACATTTTCGGCGAGCGCAACGGAATCCACATCATTGACCTGCAGAAAACCCTGAAACTATTCCGCGAGGCGGCTCGTTACGTCGCGGAGCAGGCGGCGCAAGGCAAGAGCGTTCTATTCCTCGGCACCAAGCGTCAGGCGCAGGAAGCCATCGCCGAAGAAGCGCAGCGCTGCGGGATGTTCTATGTGAACCATCGTTGGCTCGGCGGCACGCTCACGAACTGGGCCACGCTGCAGAAATCCATCAAGCGATTCAAGCTGCTCAAGGCGATGTCGGAAGACGGACGGATGGCGCAGTTCTCGAAAAAAGAAGGCGCGCGCCTGGACCGCGAGCTCAAGCATCTCCAGCAGAATTTCGCCGGCGTCGAGAACATGACCACCCCG
>CAZLWY010000206.1:0-12146 GCA_964563425.1 uncultured Acidobacteriaceae bacterium
AAACGGTCTGCTCGCAGTGCGGGAAAGAGACGACCGTTCCTTTCAAGCCCACACAGGGGCGCCCGGTGTATTGCCGGGAATGTTTTCAGCACCGGCGTTCTGTCGGCTCGGCTGGCGCAACGGCGTAGCGATATCGATCGCGTCGTGGCAATGCGCTGCGAGAACTAAACAGTTAATACAGGCACGCTGCGGCGGGAGTGGGTCCCGCGAGCGACGGCGGACGAGCTCGCCAAGCGGCGCCGTTCGCCTGGCCGAATCGCTGGCCTCGTCACCGTTTGGATTTTCCTCGAATACGATCCCGCCTGTAGCCATGTTGCGGGACCCGCCAGCTAACCGGCGCGGCGCTTCGTGGCGCTGGAATACCATGCGGATTGCGTGGTATTTTAGGCGCCCAAATTTCAGCAGGCGGGATGATTCGGCCATGGCGAGCTCGAATACTTCTCGCGATTCCACGATGAATCGCAGGTTCTTGCACAGAGTCCACCGTTCCATCGGTTCACCCCACGTGCGTCTTGCCGTAGGCGATGGCGATCCCTATCCCGCGGATGCGACGGACGCGCTGGCGACCGTGCGAATCGACGGTTGGCGGACGCTCGTGTCGCTGGCTTTGGATCCCGAGGTTGCCTTTGGCGAGGCCTACCGCGACGGTCGGATTGAGGTCGAGGGCGATCTGGTTCAGTTGCTGGAAACGGTCCTGGAGTCGATGCCGGAGGGCGGGCCGAGCCGGTGGGCGCGATTATTTTCGCGCTGGCTGGATTGGGTGCAGGCCAATACTCTGCGCGGTTCGGCAAAGAACATTCATCACCATTACGACCTCAACGTCGATTTTTACAAGCTGTGGCTTGATTCCCGGCTTGTTTACACCTGCGCATATTTTCCGGACGAGGCAAAAACACTGGAACAGGCGCAGCTGGCGAAGATGGATCACGTGTGCCGAAAAATAAGGCTGCAGCCGGGCGAGCACGTGGTGGAGGCGGGCTGCGGCTGGGGCGCGCTGGCGCTGCATATGGCGCGGCATTACGGCGCGCGGGTGACGGCGTTCAACATTTCTCATGAGCAGATTCAGGTGGCCCGCGAACGGGCGCGCAAAGAAGGCCTCGATCGCCAGGTCGAGTTCGTCGAGGATGACTACCGGAACATCACCAGGCGATACGATGCGTTCGTCTCGGTGGGAATGTTGGAGCATCTAGGCGAGGAGAATTACGAAGCGCTGGGAGGCGTGATTCAACGGACGATCGGCGACACAGGGCGCGGTCTGCTGCATTTCATCGGGCGCAAGCGGCCGCATGCCTTCAGCCCGTGGATTCGAAAGCGGATTTTCCCGGGGGCGTACGCGCCTTCGCTGGCGGAATCACTCGGCGTGCTCGAGCCGTGGGACTACGCCGTGCTGGACGTCGAGAATCTGCGCCTGCATTATGCGCGGACGCTGGAATGCTGGCTGCGGCGTTATGAGAATGCGTGGAATGACGTGGTGAAGATGTTCGGCGAGAATTTCGCGCGGGCCTGGAGATTGTATCTGGCGGGATCGATCGCCGCTTTTCGCGCCGGCAACCTGCAGCTTTTCCAGATCGTATTCGCGGGCGCGCAATGCCGGCAGATCCCGTGGACGCGGGCGTATTTATATTCCGAACAGGACGACGAGAAGAGCCCATGGATTCGTGCGATCTCCTGATCGTCGGCGGAGGGCCGGCCGGCTCCGCGTGCGCGTCAAAAGCGGTGCGCGGCGGACTCGATACGGTCATTCTCGATAGAAGCGTTTTCCCCCGGCACAAGGTTTGCGGCGGGTGGATCACTCCGGCGGTCCTCCAAGAGCTGCAGATCGATGCGCGCGACTACGCGGCAGGCCGTACGCTCCAGCCCCTCACCGGATTTCGCACCGGCTGCATCGATTCTCCCGGCGTTGAAACACGCTACGGCAAAACGATCAGTTACGGAATCCGCCGGTGCGAGTTCGACGATTACCTTTTGCGGCGCAGTGGCGCCCGACTGCGGCTGGGAGCCAGCCTGACAAGGCTTGAGCGGTCCGCGGACGGATGGATCGTGAATGGCGAGATACGGGCGCGGATGATCGTCGGCGCGGGCGGGCATTTCTGTCCGGTGGCGCGGTTCCTGGGAGCGGATGCCAGAAAGGAAATCGCCGTGATTGCGCAGGAGGCGGAGTTCGAAATGAAGTTCCGGGAACGCGCGGCCTGCGCGATTCGCGAGGACGTACCGGAGCTTTATTTCTGCCGGGACATGCGCGGCTATGGGTGGTGCTTTCGGAAGGGCGATTATCTGAATATCGGGCTGGGCCGGCTGGACGCGCGCGGGCTGCCGAAGCACGTGTCGGATTTTGTCGAATTTCTGAAGCGTACGAAACGGATCGGATTCGATTTGCCCGGTCCGATGCAGGGGCATGCGTACCTGCTGTTGCGCGACATTCGCAGCCGGATCGTGGACGACGGCGTGCTGCTCGCGGGAGACGCGGCCGGCGTCTCGTACTCGCAAAGCGGCGAGGGGATTCGCCCGGCGATCGAATCGGGGCTGATTGCCGCCGATGTCCTGCTGGAGGCAGACGGAAATTACGGTGCGGCCAATCTGGGTCGCTACGCGATGCGTTTGCGGGAACGATTCGGGAATCCGCGCGGAGATCTGGCTACGGAGGTTGGGCGGCGGATGCCGGTGAATCTGCTGGGCGCCATTTCGCGGCAACTGATGGCCAGCCGATGGTTCTCGCGGCACGTGGTGCTCGACCGTTGGTTTCTTCATGTCGACGTAGCTGCGCTGGAGTCGGTCGACCGGGCCGGGACAAAGTCTCACGCGAGCGCAGCCTGAAGATTCTCTCGACAGCGTTCCGATCGTTTGAAAGCGGAATTATTCCGTAACGAAGACCTTGCGTTTCTTGCTGACCTGCGATTTTTCGTCAAACCACACTTTGCATTGCGTATTCGATTCGTCGATGGTCCACACAGGCTCGGCGGCAGCGCCGTCGCTGAAAGTAAGGTTCTGCTGATGGAGCAGATCGCGAATCTTTGCCTGGGCGTCGCCGACGGAAATCGAATCGCAAACCGATGCCGAGCGCACGTTCAATCGCGCGGCGGGGATTGCCGGCATGTCGCCACCGGCAGAGGGTGGCACGCCGGTGTCTGATATTTTCGTTCGCCACATCTGGACGCCATTGGCGCGGTAGGCCTGCATGTAGCCGCCGTCGTCGCACTGCGTCTGCTGGTAGTAGGCGATGCCGGCCGTATTCGGAAGCGCCGGCGTGATTTTCACGGACTGGCAGCCCTGGACGTCGCCCGACCGCCACAGAGTGGAACCGGGAGGGAGCCGATCACCATGGGCCACCGTGACCGTGGCTTCCGCTGAGCCGTCGGCGCTTCTCCCGTCAACGTGGTAGTCGCCCGGCTCCTTCGCCACGATCGTGAATTCGTCTCCGTCGCGAGTCCAGAAAGCGTCTGGATCGGAAACGTGCCAGGCGATGTGGTCGACCATGTGGCCGGCCGGGTCGATCACGCGAAACGATGCCGACTGGCCGACCAGCAGCGTTACGCTCGAGGGAGTGATCCGGACGAACAGCGGCGCTTGGGCCGGCGACGGAACAGCGACGGAGAGCAGAACGGCCGAGGAAACAAGCGCCGACGCCTTCCACCGGATGGTTCGACCCATCATTCGTTCATCTTTAAGCGCCAAAACGACCGGGTCAATGTAACCGGAGCAATGTGTAGCCTTCTGAGTAAACAGCGTGGCAATCGTTAGGCGAGATGCGTCCGCTGATTTGACCCTACGCGAGAGGCGAGCCTAGAATCGATTGGGAGTGGAGGCTGATTTTGATCGATGAAAAAGGTGTGCGCGACTATTTGCGGCGAGCGCTCGGCTGGCACGAGGCGCACGTGGATTGGCTGAAGGCGGTTTCCGGGATTCCCGAGAAATTGCGTGGCAAGCGGCCCAAGGGAGCGGAGCATTCGCCTTGGGAACTGCTCGAGCATATGCGTCTGGCGACCTGGGACATTTACGAATTCTGCAGGGACCCCCAGCACGCGTCGCCGAAATGGCCCCAAGGGTATTGGCCCAAGAAACCGGCGCCGCCGAACGCGGCGGCGTGGGACCGGAGCGTTCAGGCTCTGCAAAAAGACCTGGAGGCGATGGGCAAGCTCGTAACGGACCCGCAGACGGACTTGCTGGCGCCGATTCCCCACGGAGATGGCCAGACCATCCTGCGGGAAGTCCTGCTGACCGCCGATCACAATGCCTACCATCTGGGACAGCTCGTGCTGGTGCGCCGGTTGCTGGGTTGCTGGCCGGAAAACTGAACCGCACTTGTGCCCGAGTCCGCCGTTGCAGGAACCCTAGAATTGATACAATAGCAGTCGCCATAAATCAGCAGCTGAGGGATAGGCAGGGTATGAGTCGGGAACAGGCAATCGCGGAATCCGCATCTTCCCCTACGCAGCAGGACCGCCTCTGGGAATCGTTTCGCCGCTGGGGATACATGCAGGCCAGCCTCGATCCGCTGGGTGATCTGGAACCGGCGCCGGTGCCGGAGCTGGACGGCTGGGGAGCTGAGGCGGATACCGCACGGCGCGTCTACTGCGGCAGCATCGGCGTGGAATTCATGCACATCCCGGACCGCGAGAAACGCGCCTGGATCCAGCAACGCATGGAATCGGACGCGCCGAAGCCGGACCGGGTGAGAATTCTCGATCTTCTGATTCGCGCGGATATCTTCGAGCAGGTTTTGCAGACGCGCTATCTGGGCACGAAGCGGTATTCGCTGGAAGGCGAATGCGCGCTGATTCCGCTCCTGGACTCGGTCCTGGGCGCGGCGGCCGATCAGGGCGCGGAAAAAGCGATGCTGGCGATGAGCCATCGCGGGCGGCTCAACGTGATGGTGCATACCGTGGGGCGCGCGGCGGCGGACGTGTTCGCGCGATTCGAGGACGTGGACCCGCGGAGCACGCTGGGCAGCGGCGACGTGAAATATCACATGGGCGCGACGGGAACTTTCCATTCGGCGAACGGACGCGAAGTGGAAATTCATCTGGTGTCGAATCCAAGCCATCTGGAAGCAGTCGATCCGGTGGTGATCGGGCGGACGCGCGCGAAGCAACAACGGCGCGGCGAAAACGGGCGGCGGCGCGTGGTAGCGGTCGTGATGCACGGAGACGCGGCGTTCGCAGGCCAAGGCATTTGCGCCGAGGTTCTGAACATGGCGGGCGTCGAGGGATTTGCGGTCGGCGGCTCGGTTCACATCATCGTAAACAACTTGATCGGCTTTACGACCGCTCCGAGGGACGGCGGGTCGTCGCGTTACTCGTCCGACCTGGCCAAGCGCCTGCCCATCCCGATTTTCCACGTGAACGCAGAGGATCCCGACGCGGTGGTGCGCGTGGGCAAGATGGCGCTGGATTACCGCTACGAGTTCGAGACGCCCGTGATGATCGATCTGATCGGCTACCGGCGCCACGGGCACAGCGAAGTGGACGATCCGACGATCACGCAGCCCCTGCGCTACCGCAAGATCGAGGCACATCCGGAGCTGTGGAAGATTTACGCGGAGAAGACCGGCGTCGACCCCTCGCCGATGGTCGAGCGCGTCCGCGACGATCTCGACGCAGCCCAAAAAGAGGCCCAGGAAATTGAGAAGAGCCCGCAGATGCGGAAGCTGCCGCGGTATTGGGGCGCGTTTCGCGGAGGGAAGTACGATCCTTCACTCGAGGTTCCCACGGCGGTTGCCGCCGATTCGCTGACGATGGCCGGAGAAACGCTGGCGAGCTATCCGGAGGGATTTCACGTTCACCCCAAGGTGAAAAAGCTGCTGGAGCAGCGCCGGGAAATGGCGCAGGGCAAGCGCGCGATCGATTTCGGAATGGCCGAGGCGCTGGCTTTTGGCTCACTGTTGCACGAAGGCGTGCCGGTGCGGCTGACGGGACAGGACAGCAGGCGCGGAACGTTCAATCAGCGGCACGCGGCGCTGATTGATGTGGAAACGGAAGATGAGATTGTGCCGCTCGCGGGGCTGGTCGAGCGACCGGCGTTCTGCGAAATCTACAATTCGCCGCTTTCCGAAGCGGGCGTGATGGGATTCGAGTACGGATTCAGCCGCGATTATCCTGAGGCGCTGGTGCTGTGGGAAGCGCAATTCGGCGATTTCGCGAATGGCGCGCAGATCATCATCGACCAGTTCATCGCGGCGAGCGAGGACAAGTGGAATCTGCTGTCGGGCATCGTGCTGCTGCTGCCTCATGGGTACGAAGGGCAAGGCCCGGAGCATTCCAGCGCCCGGATCGAGCGATTTTTGCAGCTGGCGGCGCGCGACAACATCCAGATTTGCCAGCCTTCGACGGCCGCGCAGTATTTTCATTTGCTGAGGCGGCAGGCGCTGCGCTCGTGGCGAAAGCCTTTGATCGTGTTCACCCCTAAGAGCATGTTGCGCAATCCCGCGGCCTCGTCGCAGCTCGCCGAGCTGGCGGGCGGACGTTTTCAGACCGTAATTCCGGACGGGGGCGACGGGTCGGCGGATCGCGTGCTGTTGTGCACGGGAAAGATCGGCCATGAGCTGATCGCGGAGCGGAAGCGGCATCCGGAAATCGCTCCGGCAATCGTTTTTGTGGAGCAGCTCTACCCGCTGCCGGAAGCGGAATTGGCCGCGGAGATGGACCGCCACGCGAACGCGCGGGAATTCGTGTGGGTGCAGGAAGAGCCCGGCAACATGGGGGCGCACGAATTCATGGTTCCCGAATTGAAGCGGCTGGCGCGCCAGCGCTCGGTGCTTTCCGTAAATCGATCTTCGGCTGCGAGCCCTTCGACCGGATCGCACAAGGCTCACGAGATGGAGCAGAAGACGCTGGTGTCGCTGGCCTTTGGCGTGTAATTCCGCCACGCACCGATCACGCGCTTTGTTTTAGACCTTCGAAAGAATCAGGCTGTGGCCGGTGGCCATGGGCCGCACGTCGTTGGATGAAAATCCCGCGTTCTGAAACATCTTCCGATATTCTGCGGCCGTGTAGGCATCGCCGTTGCGCGTCATCCCGAGCATGGTCATCGCGAATCCTGCCGAGCGGACGGGCGTGATCCGGTCTTCGTTGGGAACAAAGTCAAGCGTGACGACCAGTCCGCCGGGAGCGAGAGCGGCGCGCAGCTTGCGCAGCAGCGCTTCGTTCGTTGGCGGATCGAAATGATGCAGGAAGTTCGTGATTAAGATGACGTCATAGCCCGTGCCAAGTTCGATGTCGAACGCGCTGCCGGGCAGGCCATGAACTTGCGATTCGACGCCCGCCGCGCGCGCGTTTTCCATGGCCAGCGCAAGCACCGGCGCCCAATCCTGCGCGAAAATCTGAGCGTTCGGGTTGCGTTCCGCTACGGTGATGCCGTACGTGCCGTGTCCTGCGGCGAGGTCGAGCACCTTCCATTTCTCACCGGCCGCGGCATCGATCAGTCCAGCCATTTCCTCAGCCGCGGGGCGCATCATGGGCGCCATCGACCGCGCGAATTCGACCCAGATCGGATTTTCGGGCGAGACGGAGCCTTCGCCTCCGAGCGGCGGCTCGCCGCTGCGGATCGCGTCGGCCAGATGCATGAAGCCCGTGACCACCTCCGGGAGCGTGAGGAAACCGGCCGTCGAGGCCATCGAGGTGGGCGAGCGGCGGTCGAGGAAGGCTGCCGATTCCGGCGTCAGCGCGTAGCGGTGGTCCTGCTTGGTAAGAAAGCCGATGATCACAAGATAGTCGCAGAGAATCCGAAGGCCACGCTCGGTGGCGTGGCAGCGCGTGGCCAGTTTTGTGACCGTATCGTCGCCTTCGCCGATGGCCGTGAATATGTCGAGATCGATTCCCGCACGCAGCGCGGCCGTATTCTGATAGGCATTCAGCGTGTGGTAGATGAGTTGCGGATTCGGTTTTGCGCCGCCGGTCGGCGTGGCCATGAGGGTCCCCTTCTGCTCGGGAATCAGTTCGCCGGGTGCGCTTCGGAATTTTCGGCGAAACACCAGTGAACGAACTGGGGAGTGTAGCGCGACGCGACGGATGCGGGAATGTCCGATTCGGCGAGGCGCTGGAAATCGAATCGGATGCGGCCCTGGCGATCGACGGTCCCGAGCAGAAATCCATAGACATCGGTCATAGCGGCGTGCGCTTGCCCGGCCTGGGGAGGTAATTTGTAACGGACGGCGCCGGCCGTCCCGATGATCCATCCCGGCAAAACGCCACCGTGTGTGCGCCAGTAGGAAGTGTTGAACGTGCCGTCCATGAAGTAATGCGAATGGCTGGCCAGCACGTAAACCTCTTGGCGATTTTTCTTCCGTGCCTTCAGCAGATCGGCGTACACGCGGAGACCGCTCTCTGTGCCGCCCTCGGATTCGTCCATGGCGTGGTTCTTCGAGAGGCTTTCTGGCAGGGCCTCGTGCATGCCGACGACGAGTGTGTGAATCTGTGGATTGGCCGCGTCGCGCTCGAGTGTTTTTTCGAACCAACCCACCTGCTCTGAGTCGAACTGATCCTTCGTGGCGTTGTCCATATTGATGAAATCAACTCCGCGCTCGATCCAGTGGTAGTAGGTCCTCGGTAGCAAATCGGTGGGATCGTCGCGCAATCGCTCTGTGCGCACCCTCGGCAGGTCGAGTTGCTTCGAGAATCGCGCGACGAAGGCGTCGTGATTTTTCGGAGGGACAGTTTCATGGTTGCCAATGCCGAGATAAAAAGGAATATCGCCGAACGAGGCGATCTGGTTCCGGGTGAAATCGTCCCAGGCCATATCCAGGTATTCGTCCTTGGTGAGCGGTTTGGCCAGATACTCGGGCTGATGGCTAATGTCCTCATCGACGCCGGAGATCTTGCGCAGGTCGCCGAGATGCCAGTAGAACTCCGCGCCCGATTGCCTTACGCCCGCGGCAATGGCAGGCATCACTACGTCGCCGCAATTCCGCGAGTCTCCGGAGACGGCAAATTTCCAGGCTCCCGACTGTGCAAATGCCGGCAGAGCCGAGGCCACCACGAGTAGCAGCGCCACCGAAACAGTCTGACCGGGCCGCATCATACGTTCTCCGAAAAAAACGATCTTCACCGCTCCAAAGTCGGGGGGCGGCGCCCGCCATTGTCCCGCGGCAGCCCGGCGATGGCAACCCACGCTAACGCCTTAGCGTCAGAAGGCTTTCAACTTTCACGAAATCGAAACGATGACACGTTACAATGAGTGACGAAATGCCTGCGAAACGCATCCTGGTGGCGGAAGACGATGCTACGACGCGGCAGTGGATCGTCGGGATTCTGCGAGCCGAGAAGTTTGCGGTTACCGCCGTGGCCGATGGACGCGCCGCGCTCGAAAAGCTGCGGCAATCGAAATTCGACCTCGTGGTGCTCGACGTCTGGATGCCCAAGATGAATGGGCTCGACGTGCTGGCCGCGATGCACCGAAAAAAGGCCCCACCGAAGGTAATTGTAATCACGTCGGACGACACGCCCGGCACGTTGCTGGCGGCCGTGCGGGAGCAAGCCCACAACTATCTGGCGAAACCCGTCGAACGGCAGACGCTGCTGACGCTGGTGTGCGAGTCGCTGGGACAGAAATCGAAGGTACCGCCGATCGAAGTGATTTCCGCTCGGCCGGAGTGGGTGGAACTGCTGGTTCCTTGCTCGATGGATTGCGCGACGCGCCTGGAACATTTCATGATGCAGCTGGAAGCCGGTCTTTCCGAAGAGGTGCGTAATTCCGTGGCGCAGGCTTTCCACGAGCTACTGATGAACGCGATCGAGTGGGGCGGCAAGCTCAACCCCAAGCGCAAAGTTCGCATTTCTTATCTTCACGCGAAACGCATGCTCCTGTACCGCATCGCGGATCCCGGTCCCGGATTCAAATTCGCCGATTTGGACCACGCCGCAATCTCCCATGTGGATTCAATCGAGCATGGCTTGATTCGCGAGAAAAAGGGCCTGCGCCCCGGCGGGTTTGGTCTCATGTTGGTACAGGCGAAAGTAGACGAGCTGCTCTACAACGAAGCTCAGAATGAAGTTGTGTTCGTGAAGTATCTCGACTGACCAGCTCGGTCGTTTTCGACTCCCTTCTTGGCGCCTCGAAGCGCCGATTTTCGCAGCCAGTACGTCGGTAACATTGACCGATGACCGTTCCTTCGGCTAGCTTGCATTTAGTGGAATCTAATAGGCTTCGAACCCGTGGACGGGTGGGGATCTGAAGGAATGTTGACAGCAGGAATCATTGCCGCGGCATCGCTCGTGGCGCTGTTGCCGCTGTTCGTGTCCTATTGCGGCACCCTGCTGTCGTCCGTGCGAAGCGAGTCGCTTTCGGAGCGCGTATCGACGCTGATCGGCTCCTGCGACGCAGACTTGGCGGCGCAGGATTTTGACCGCGTCTTAGAGCTCGTGCGCCTCTGCCCCGAGCATGAGGCCGACTGCGTCGGCGTGCGTGCGGTGACGATTTACTATCGCGCTTTGCAGGCTGGCGGGCGTTTGTGCGGCGGACTTTCGCCCCGCGTCGCGGATTGGACGGAGCGCGAATGCGGGGATTGCGCGCATTTTGCGGCTGTGGTTCTGGATCGATGCATCTCAACCAGCCGCAGTCTTTTCACGCGGCAGGCCAGCGATCATCTCTAGCTCCCGGTCGTACGCTCGACCTCGCTCCGCCCCGCTGCTAACATTACGCTTGTGAAATCGCTTGAAAATCGCCTGTTAGGAACGATCCGGCGGGGGCGAATGCTTGCGCCCGGGGATCGGGCGGGTGTGGCCGTGTCGGGCGGCGCCGATTCGGTCGCGCTGCTGCGATTGCTCGAGAACCTGCGGGAGCGCCTCGGTGTCAAACTCCTTGTCGTGCATTTCGACCACTCGCTACGCGCCGCGGAATCGGATGCGGACGCCCGATTTGTGGAGAAACTCGCGGCCGAGCGCGGGATTGAATGTGTCGTTGGCCGGGAAGCGGTTGCGGCTCGGGCTGCGTCTAACAAGTGGAATCTGGAAGATGCGGCGCGGCGGTTACGTTATGCGTTCTTCGAGCGCCTGGTAACCGAGGGGCGAGCGACGCGCGTCATGGTAGCGCATACCGCGGACGATCAGGCGGAAACAGTGCTGGCCCATATTTTTCGAGGAACCGGCCCGACGGGTCTGGCGGGAATTTATCCGGCTGTAGGAGCCGTCGCGCGACCTCTACTGGAGGAGCGCCGCGAGGACTTGCGGAAGTATCTTCGCGGGCTCGGGCAGGGGTGGCGTGAGGATGCGACCAACCGCGACCTGACCAGGCAGCGCGCGCGGATTCGCGAACAGCTGCTGCCGTTGCTCGAGCGGGAATATTCGCCGGGAATCGTAAATCGGCTTTCCGGACTTGCCGGGCTGGCGCGCGAGGAGGAAATTTTCTGGAGCGCGCTGGTCGAGGATCGTTTCCGGGCGCTGGTCCCGAGCGGGGTGGGAGAATTCGCAGTTCGGATTTCGGCGCTTCTGGCGCCGCTCGATATTTCGGCCTTTGCGCGAGACGACGAAAGCGGCGCGCTTCGGGCTTTGACGGAGCGGCTGGTTCGGCGAATTTATCGCGAGCTCCGCGGCAACGTGGCCGGACTCGGTTCGAAGCACGTGGCGCAGGTTGTTCGGCTGGCTTCGGCGTCCTCGAGCGGGCGGCGCGCCGAGCTCCCCGGCGAGATCGTGGTGGAGCGAAATTTTGACGAACTGGTTTTCTCCCATGCGACGGCCCACAGCCGGCCGCGCGTGCGTCGCGAAACTGAATTTGCACCGCATGCGTATCGATATGTGGTGAGCTTGCCAGCGCACGGGAGCGCGACCGTATCCGTTCCGGAACTAAACAGGCGCTTCTGCCTGAAAGTGATTGACTGGTCTGTCTCGCAGCGCGACACTAAAAGGGATAGCACAGCTCTCGACGCGCAATTGCTGCAGTCGCCTTTGATCTTGCGGAATTGGCGTCCAGGGGATGCCTACCGGCCGCTCGGGCGACGGCAGTCGAAGAAATTGAAAGAGCTATTCCTGGCGGGAAGAGTCCCGGTTCGCGATCGGGCCGGATGTCCGGTGCTGGAAAGCGGCGGGCGGGTGGCCTGGGCCCGGGGACTGCCTCCTTCGGACGAGTTTTGCGCCACGAATGGTACACAAGCGGCCGTGGTGATCGAGGAAGAGCGGTTTTGAGAGGACGATGAAGGTCGCGTTTACTCGACAGCGTCT
>CAZLWY010000207.1:0-4498 GCA_964563425.1 uncultured Acidobacteriaceae bacterium
TTGCGCCTTGGCGATCGACGGCCGCGCCGCGTCCAACACCTCCTCCATCAGCGCGCGCAAATCGGTTTCTTCCAGGTTGAGCTCGACGGGCCGCGTGAAATTGAGGAAGGTTTTCACGGCGCGGTCGAGGCGATCGATTTCGCTATCGAGCATCTTCACCGCCTGCTGCGGTTCTGGATCGACCGGCATGTTGGCCTTGAGGACTTCCAGCCACAGGCGCATTGAATTCAGCGGATTCTTGACCTCGTGTGCCACGCCCGCAGTCACGCGCCCCAGCGCGGCCAGTTTTTCGGAGACTTCCAGCTGGCTCCCGATGCGCTCGAGCGATTCGACGTCGCGCAGCGTGACCAGAGTGCCCATGCGGCTGCCGTGCTCGCGAATGATCTGCACGCTCACGCCGACGCGCTGCGGCCCGGAGCCGTCGTCGAGCGTCACTTCCTTGCCTTCCGCCGGCTCGATCTGGTCGCCGTCGATCTGCAGCACGGTGCGAAAGGGATGCCGGGCGGGAAAAATCTCGGAAACCCGGCGCCCGCGCAGTTCCTCCGATGGACGCCCCAGAAATCTCTCTGTCGACGGGCTTACCAGTACGGCGCGGTCCTGGCCGTTGAAAAGCAACAGACCGTCTTCGAGGCCGCCCATCACCTGGTCAAGGTTCTCGCGCAACGCACTGAAAATTTCGCGCACGTCGCGAAGCTGCTTTCCGATACCAACGATCTTCGTGCTCACCGCGCCGAGTTCGTCTCCACGCTCGACCACCGGCTCTGCGTCGAACTGCCCGGCGGAGATGCGGTCGAGCTGCGCCGAAATGCGGCCGATCGGCGCCAGGACAACGGTGCTCATCAGCAGCGCGAGCACGGTGGAAATTAGCACCGATCCCAGCGCCCAGTAACCCGCCGAGATCAGCCCCGGCGAAATCTGATCCTTCAGCAGCGCCGAAGAGAGTCCGACACGAATGTCGCCGAATGGCTCCGTGCCCATCTGAAAGGCGAGGGAATATTCGTACGTTTGCGGCGGCCCGTAAAGCTCGCGCATCTGCTGGAAAAATCCGGCACGAACGAGCGAGGTGAGCGGCGGACGTCGCGCGACTTTTTGATCCCTCAGCGATGAATCGCTCGACACCAGTACCGCGCCGTTTGCGTCGGTGATGGTGATTTCGTAGATGGTCGGCGAAATTCCCACGTCCGATTCGATCAGCGAATTGAGCGTGCTGCTGTCATCGAATGCCTTCCGGACGTATTGGCGGAGGTCGTCGGGACGGAGTGATGCCGGCGCTTCGCCGCGCTCGGCCGCATCTTTCAGCGAGTCGCCGCACGCGCCGTAAATCTGCTGCGCGACGAAGATCGCGGTGTCATTGGCCTGCCGCAGGGTCTGCCGCATCAGCCGGCCCAGGTAGAGGCTGGAGACCACCGTCACGACCAGCAACACGAGGAACGCCGTGGCCAGCGTGAATTTAGTTTTCAGGCTGAGACGCATTGTTCCGCCCCGCCTCGTATTCTTTGAGCTTGTTGTGGAGCGTCTTCAGGCTGATTCCCAAAAGTTCGGCGGCGCGCGTCTTATTTTGACTCGTGGCCTCGAGGGTCTGCACGATCAGCTCGCGCTCGGCGTCGTCGACGGTGGTGCCGATCGGAAAACGGATGCCCCCCAGGCCTTCGCCGGCCACGACCGCCGTGTGGCCGAAATCCGGGGGCAAATGCTGTCGGCCGATCGTGCCGCGGTCCGAAGCGATGGCGGAGCGCTCGAGCACGTTGCGCAGCTCGCGCACGTTGCCTGGCCAGGGGTACGACTTGAACAGATCCATCGTGTCGGCGCTGGCGCCTGAGACTTTCTTGCCGTGCTTTTCCGAAATCTCCGCAAGCAGGTGTTCGATCAGCAGCGGCAGGTCTTCCTTGTGTTCGCGCAGCGGAGGTAAGTGGATGTGGAACACGTTCAGGCGGAAATAGAGATCCTGCCGCAAGTGCCCGCTGGCAACGGCCTGCTCCGGATTCTTGTTGGTGGCCGCCACTACGCGGACGTCCACCGGCGTTTCCACCTTGCTGCCGAGCCTGCGGATTTTGTGATCTTCAAGCACTCGCAGCAGCTTCGCTTGAGTGGGCGCGGGCATTTCGCCAATCTCGTCCAGCAACAGCGTGCCGCCGTCGGCCAGCTCGAAGCAGCCCAGGCGCCGCTCAGCTGCGCCGGTGAACGCCCCCTTTTCGTGACCGAAAATTTCGCTTTCCATCAGCGATTCGGGAATGGCCGAGCAGTTGATAGCCACAAACGGTCGATCCGCGCGCGGCGAAAGCATGTGAATCGAGCGTGCGACCATTTCCTTTCCGGAGCCGGTTTCGCCGGTGATGAGAACCGACGCTGTCGAGGGTGCGGCCATTTCCACCTGCCGCATCACCTCCTGCATCGCTGGAGAGGAGCCCACCAGGACTCCGAGCTTACCGGCCTCGCGCAGCTGGCGCGTGAGCGCCGCTACCGTTTGCTGGTCGCGTACGCGTCCCAGAGCCCGGTCGAGCAGAGCGCGGAGCACCGGGGGCTTCAGGGGCTTTTCGATGTACCAGAATGCGCCCGCGTCGATGGCCTGAACCACGCGCTCGTCGCTGCCGCGACCGGTGATAATAATCACCGGAATCCGCTGGGTTTCCTCGCCCAGGTGCCGAAGGAGGTCGAGGCCATTCATGCCCGGCAGCTCGACGTCAGCCAGCATCACCTGGGGGTTGAACTCGGTGAGTTTCGCGAGGGCGTCCTCGCCGCTGGGTACGCCGAGCACGTCGCAATTCCATTTACGCAGCAGGGCTTCGTAGCCTTTGCGGGCGTTTTCTTCGTCTTCGACGATCAGGATGCGTTGCAGGGGTGAATTGTCGGCGCCCATGGAAACTTTGAGCCTACCAGCAGTCTACGCGATTTCCAATAGAGGCGAACGGGTACCAAGGGGCGGAAATTGTCCCCGGGTAAGGAAAGCGGAGGGGAAAATGAAGTGCGGCGCCGCCGGGACCGGCAACGCCGCACTTTGGGTCGCGTTACGTGCGCGGGAAGTTGAGGCCGCGCTCGAGAATCAGTTCAATTTTGGTGCTTTTCTCGAGCGTCACTTCCTGCCCCAGTCCGGCTGCGACCATATAGGCCGCGGCAGCTGCCGCCGCCGCACCCATGGCCGCCTCTTTTTGATTCTTGTCCATCATTCCCGGGGTCGCGCCCACCAGAGCGCCGGCAGCAGCTTCCTGAATCGCTTCCTGGCGTTTGGTAGTGCTCGCTTCGATTTCGCCCTCCCGGTTGTAATTCACGCGTACCGAATGAACGCCCGGAACATCGTCCACCATGGCGATGAGGGGCATCCAGCCGTCGGGAGTCTTGATGTCGTCGAACGCGAGCCACATCCGCGCCCGTCCGGTCTTCCCGGCTGCTTCGACCTTGTCCACGTGCCCGCGAAGCTCGGTGCCGGCCGGAAGCCCGGTGCCATCGGCGGCAATCAGCGGCTCCAGCGTGTGCGCGGTGAACGCATCTCCGTGCTTCGAATCCTTCGTGCCGAGATCCGTATCGAGCCCGATCAGGAAACGAGTCCCTTGCTGCACTTGATTCGCAGGCGCGGAACTTCCGGCCTCGGAACCCGCTCGCGACGAAGAATGGTCCTGCGCCTGCGCTACCTGCATTGAAATAAATGCAAACGTTATGAGAATCATCAGAGCCGCAACAATCGTGGTGCGTTTCATGCAGTCCTCCTTCTTTGTTTTTGGGTTGCGCGCCTTCGGCTGGAGCGGAAGCGCGGGCACCCGCGTAGGAATGCGGTAGTAGGTTACTCAGATGTGCCCGATCGTTGCAAGGTGGCCCGGCTAATCGAGCGTGTCGAGTTTGTAACCTCGCCGTGCCCGAATCGGCCTGTTTACGGCCCCCAAAGCTGTACTCCCTTCTGTCGTCGGGGCTTACGGCGCCGCGTCGCTTTGCACGCTTGCCTCCCTGTTTCAATCCGGCACGATCGTCCTGCCCGGGCTCAAAGAGCATGGGCCGCCGGCGGTTGAGTGAGGTTTCTTCCTCGCTCGTGCAGCCAGCGCGTGACTTGAATCCGAGGGTTGAGGAAAGCCACGAAACAACAGATAATCTGAAGTCAATTGTGAATGGCAGCTGAACAATCCAAATGAACTGGGGGCCGTGAATGGCAACTGAGAAGCGCATGGACGCCGATCGCCTGACCGCGATCGATGTGCACGTGCACATCGAGCATGAGGGAGAGGGAACCGCAGCGGACGAAGCCGCGAAGAAGTATTTCGGCGAAGGCGCCGCGCGCGGCCGCGCCGGAATGGCGGATTATTATCGCTCGCGGAACATCGGCTGCGTGGTTTTCACGGTGCAGGAGAAAATGTCCGGCCGCCCGCAGGTGAAGAACGAGACGGTGCTCGAATTCGCGCAGCAGAATGCGGACATCATGATGGCTTTCATCAGCATCGATCCGACGCGCGGCGCCGAAGGTGTGGCCGAAGCGAAGGACCTGCTGAAGACTGGCCTCGTCCGCGGGCTCAAG
>CAZLWY010000208.1:0-20560 GCA_964563425.1 uncultured Acidobacteriaceae bacterium
TCGGCGCTACATTAACGCCCTACGTGGGCGCCGCCTACGCCACCGATCAGGGGGAAACACTCCGCGAAGGACTGAACAATTGGATCCGCACCAGCAAGGCCTACGACGCGGTCATCGACTTCGACGCAGCGGTCGAGGACCCCTCCAATCCGAAACAAATCCGCCCCTCATTCAACCTACGCGACCACCTGCATCCGAACGACGACGGCTACAAAGCCATGGCCGCCGCCGTCGACCTGGCGCTGTTCAAATCCAAGTGACCGTCGGGCTGGCTCGATGCTGTGGGGATCGGCGGCCGCGGACGCCCGGCAGAATTTCTTGGCGAGACTCGAGATATCGCCACAAGCGCCGGTCGCTGGAATTCCTCCCACTCACTGCCAAATAAAGGCATGCCGCAAACCCGTGCTATCTGAAAAAAGCCCCCCGACCGCTCCGCTTGAATTGATCCGCCGCGGAACCGTTCCCAGGTTGGTGAGCGAATACTCGAGCTGCGCGGCGCTCGGATCATCCAACACCACAAAGGAACCATCCGTATTGCGGACGTACCCGTGGTTCACCGTGTTCGCGTCAAAAAATTCTCCGAGGATGACGCCGTTGTCGTTGATTCCGTCCGCAATCGACCCGTTCACCCCCGCGGTTGGCGGATCGAACTCCGTGAATGTCCCATCGCTATTTCGTATATAACTGTGGCTCGTCGCCAGCCCGCCCGCGATTCCGGTCGTCACTCCGCCCACGATCACTCCGCTCGTGTTCATATCGAAGGCATACGTTCCTTCTGTGGACGCTGTGCCTGCTCCGGTTGCGTCGAACAGCGTGATGGTCCCGTTCGCATCGCGAAAAAATCCATGGTGGACCGTGTTCGTGTCGAAGTAATAGCCGGCAATTTGTCCGCTGGCGTTGATCCGGGTCGGAAAAACGCTCCTCACCTGGCTCGCATTTCCGGTGGGATCAAACAGCGTGTAGGTTCCGTCCAGGGCCCGCACGAATCCATGGCTGCCATTTGCGTCGAGTACCCCTCCTGCCACCGCGCCGTCGTCGTTGATCGAAAAGGCGTCGGAGCCGGTGCTGTTCGGCGGATCGAACTCCATCAGGGTGCCGCCGGCGGTCAGCGTGAAACTGTGCAGGATCCCCTGCGGATCGGAATAATAGCCGGTCGCCTCGCCCGACGCGTTCATGGCCGTAACTTCGGTGCCGAAATTCTGGGTGGTGCCGGCTCCCGGCGCGTCCACCGTTGTGATCGTGCCCGTGGAGTTTCTTACAAACCCGTGAACCACGCCAATTGGGTCGATGAAATAGCCGAATGCGCCGCCATTGTCGGCAACTCCCAAGCCAAAGGTTCCTTGCGGTGCCGTCCCGTTTACTGCCTCAGCGTCGAAATTCGTGAACGTGGGCGGCGGCGGTGGCGGGGGATTCTGCATTCCCGAACCACCGCCGCAGCCCACGGCGAGCAATCCGACGAGCGGCGCCATAGAGATCGCTGAGCGCACGAACGCTAGAAGTTGACCGCCACGAAAACAAAGCTGGTTATTTGCAGTGTGGTTACGAAACACGCCGGCCCTCCCATTGAACCACGTTTGTACGTACCGAATCGGGTACCCCGGTTGGCGGGAAGTATACCCAAAATTAGGCGGTTGTACCTCGCGGTACCTCCGGGCACCGTCAGCGGCAGACCGCCGGCGCGCGAAGGGCCCCTCAAAACGCTCAGGGTTCTTTACACAACCTCACCCTTGCACTCTCCCCGCTTTCCTCTAAGATGGTTCCGTGAATTTTGGAAAGCGATCGTCGAAAATGCAGTCCAATTCTGGCGGCCCCGGCACCGACCCCATGGTCCACGAACCCACATGCGCGATCTAGCCAATCTCGCGATTGAAACCGCCAGGCGCCGCGGCGCTTCCTACGCGGACGTTCGCGTGATGGACATTCGCCATCGCGATATTTCGACCAAGAACGGCGAAGTCGGCACGCTCGCCGAATCGGAATCGCTGGGCCTCGGCATTCGCGTGATCGCGGGAGGCGCTTGGGGATTTTCGTCCACCGACCGGCTGACCAGTGAAGGTGTGCAAGCCTGTGCCGCCGAAGCCGTCGCGATCGCCAAAGCCTCCGCGCTCGCCAAGCGCGAAAATGTTTCGCTCGCGCCCGAGAAAACCCACGTCGACACCTGGCAGAATCCGTTCCTGAAGGATCCGTTCCGCATTCCGGTCGAAACGCAGATCGGGCTGCTGCTGGCCGCCGACAAGGAAATGCGCCGCGTGAAGGGCGTTACCGTCGCGGAAGGCTCCATGTCGTTCCGCCGCATCGAGCAGCTGTTCGTATCGAGCACCGGCTCATCGATTCATCAGGTGAAAATGCAGTCGGGCGCCGGGATCGTCGCCACGAGCTTCGCCGGTACGGAGATTCAGAAACGCTCCTATCCCAACAGCTTCGGCGGCCAGCACATGCTCGAAGGCTACGAGCTGATCGAATCGCTCGACCTCGTCGGCAACGCCGGCCGCATCGCCGAAGAGTGCGTCGCGTTGCATTCCGCAGCGCAATGCCCGGAAGGCCAGCAGACCGTGATCCTGGGCAGCTCGCAGCTGGGATTGCAGATTCACGAATCCATCGGCCATCCCATCGAACTCGACCGCGTGCTGGGAATGGAAGCCAATTTCGCTGGCATGAGCTTCCTGACCACGGAAAAGCTGCGCACCTTGAAGTACGGCTCCGATATCGTGAACGTTGTCGCCGATGCGCGTCTTGAGCACGGCCCCGGGCTCGGCACGTTCGGCTACGACGACGAAGGCGTCTCGGCCCAGTGCACGCCGATCATCACCGACGGCCTTTTCACCGGTTACCTGAGCAGCCGCGAAACCGCCGCCTCCATCGGCGAGAAACGCTCCGGAGGGACGGTCCGCTGCGAAAGCTGGAATCGCCTGCCGATGATCCGCATGACCAACATCAGCATCCATCCCGGCACGTGGAAATACGACGACCTGATCGCCGACACCGACGACGCGATCCTGATGGAAACGAATCGCTCCTGGTCCATCGACGACAAGCGCTACCATTTTCAGTTCTCGACCGAAATCGGTTGGGAAATCAAAGGCGGCAAGCAGGGCCGCATGATCAAGAATCCCAGCTACAGCGGAATCACCACGGAATTCTGGAACAGCTGCGACGCCATCTGCTCGCGCGACTACTGGACGTTGTGGGGCACGCCCAACTGCGGCAAAGGCCAGCCCCAGCAGGTGATGGGCACCGGCCACGGCGCCGCTCCTGCACGCTTCCGCAACATCAAAGTCGGCGTCGCCTTCGCCAAATAACCCATCGACCATGGCCCATAAAAACGCCCAGCCCTCACGCAAGGATCTTGAGAGCATTGCCGAGAAAGTGCTCAAGTTCAGCGACGCGGAAGAAACCGAAGTCGACGTCGGCTCCAGCACCGACGCGCTCACGCGTTTCGCCAACAATACGATTCATCAGAACGTTGCCGAGCACACGCTCGGTATCTCCGTCCGCGCCGTCGTCGAAGGCCGCACCGCCCGTGCTACGACGAATAAGACCGACGACGAATCGCTTCGCCGCACCGTTGCCGCAGCCATGACGCTCGCGCGCAACCAGCCCAAGAACCCCGATCTGCTGCCGCTGATCGGCAAGCAGAAATACCAGAAGGTCTCGCGGTTTTTCTCCTCGACCGCCGGAGCCACGCCCGAAGATCGCGCCAGGTCCGTCACGCGCGTCTGCAAAATGGCACATAAAGCAAAACAGACGGCCGCCGGAATCTTCGCGAGCGGCGAATCGCGGTCGGTGATGGCGAATTCGCGCGGACTCGTCGCGCACTACGAGCAGACGCGTGCGGAGTTCTCCGTCACGATTCTCGAAGCGAATTCCTCCGGCTGGACCAAAGCCAATTCGCCCGATATCCGCAAGCTCGATCCGGAAGAACTCGCCGAGAATGCGGCCCGCACCGCAACCATTTCGCGAGAGCCGCGCGAAATTCCCGCCGGGCGCTACACCACGATCCTGAGCCCGGCCGCCGTGCTCGATCTCGTCGGATTTCTTTTCTACGATTTCGCCGCCACCGCGGTCCTCGACAAGCGCTCCTGCCTCACCGGCCGCCTCGGCAAGAAAGTCTTCGGCGACAACATCACCATCTGGGACGACGCCTACCACCCGCTGCAAAGCGGCCCGCCGCAGGACGGGGAAGGCGTCCCGCGCCAGAGAGTCCTGCTGGTCGACAAAGGCGTGCCGAAGAACCTGGTCTATTCGCGCGCCACGGCCAAGAAAATGAAGGCCAAGCCCACCGGCCACGGTTTTTCGCTGCCCAACGAATACGGCGAAGCGCCCATGAACCTGGTTTTCTCCGGCGGCAATAAGACCACCGAAGAGATGATCAAAACCACCGAGCGCGGCATCCTGGTCACGCGCCTCTGGTACATCCGCGAAGTAGATGCCTACGAAAAAATCCTCACCGGCATGACCCGCGACGGAACGTTCCTGATCGAAAACGGAAAAATCGCCGGCGGCGTCCGCAATTTCCGCTTCAACGAAAGCGTTATCGAGATGCTCGCGAAGGTGGACATGATGGGCATCCCGGTACGCGCGGCCGGGGAGGAATCCTTTGAAATGGTCGTGCCGCCGATGAAGGTCAGGGACTTCCACTTCAGCGAAGTTACGAAGTTTTAGCGGCCGCCGGTCGCCTAGGCCCCCTAACCCATTGTGGCGAAAGGGGCTTTGGCGGCGGCGCCTGCGCGCATGCGGCCTGGGTCTTTTCCAGGGGTTGCTCCGTAGTACTGCTATGGCCGCTTCGATTGCGAGCGTTTGGGAGGGCCCATTGGGAGTCGACGCCGCTATTGTGAAGCTTCGGCGCGGCGACCCGGACGCGCTCGCCACTCTGATGGCGCGCTATCAGAACCGCATCTATCGCTATTTGCTCCGCCTGGTGCGGCAGCCGGCCGACGCCGAGGATCTTTTTCAGCAGACATGGCTTCGCGTAGCGGAAAAAATCCGCAGCTTCGATACTTCGCGAAATTTCGACGCTTGGCTTTTCACTCTGGCGCGCAATCTGGCCCTCGATCACCTGCGGCGCAAGCGGCCGACGAGCCTCGATGGGCCCTCGAGCGGAGATTCGTCCGGAGACACCATGGCTTCGAGGCTGCCGTCGCCTGGTCCCGGGCCGTTTGAGCAGTTGCTGGCGGGCGAGCGCGCCGGCCGGCTCGCCGTCGCGCTGGAAAGTTTGCCGCTGAGCTATCGGGAGGTGGTCACCTTGCGGTTTGAGGAAGAGATGAAGATCGAGGAAATCGCGCTGGTGCTCGCAACGCCGGTTGCCACGGTGAAATCGCGCCTCTACCGTTCGCTCGCGCAGCTTCGCCAGATTCTCGGGACGAGCGCAGGCGGCGAGGTGCGCGCATGAGCCGCTTGGACGAACACGCCGAAATCCGCGAGCAGATGCCGCTGTTTGTTGCCGGAGCGCTCGAGGCCGATGCCCTATCGCGCGTCGCGCTGCATCTGGCCACCTGCGCCGATTGCTCGGCCGAGCTCGAACGCTGGCAGCTGATCACCGGCGGACTCCGCCGTTTGCCGACACCGCAGCCTCCCGCGGCGCTTTTCGAGCGCACCCGTGCGCTGGCCGTGGCGCGGCTGGCAGAGCATCGAGACGACCGGCGCAATCGCACCGCGCTGGTGCTGCTGATCCTTTTCTCGTGGGCGGTGACTCTGGCGGGCTGGCCGATTTTTCGCTTGGCGACCGGAGGACTGCTTTCGCTGCTCGACGTGAATTTCCGGCAGACCTGGCTTCTGTTTGTCGTTTTTTCCGTGGGTACGTGGCTGGCGGGCGGCAGCGCCGCGGTGTTGCTCTCGCTGCGCCGCCAGCGGGAGGGGAGACTCGCATGAACGGCTCTCGAACCAACCGATCGATCATTCCCCTGCCCGTGTGGGTGATTGCCATTCTGGTGTATCTGGGGATCTTCATCGGGCTCATCTCGATCGCCATTCCCCAATTTCCCAAGACGACGGGTCTGCCTCGCGGCGGGCAAATCGCGCTGGGGTTGTTCGCGGCGGCCATCCCGGCGCTTTACATTCTGCTGTTGGGTTACATCTACAGAGATGCCGAGCGGCGCGGAATGCGGCAATGGTTATGGGTGCTGCTGGCGATCTTCATTCCCAACGCGATCGGCATCATTCTCTATTTCGTGCTGCGCGATCCGCTGGTGTTTTACTGTTCGTCATGCGGTGCGTCTGCCAAATCGACGTACACGTTCTGTCCGAATTGCTCGACCCCGTTGCGGCCCACCTGCACGCAGTGCGGACACGGCATCGAGCGCGGATGGAAACACTGCCCGAACTGTGGCGCCCCTGCGCCGGCCGCAAATCAGCTCGTGCCAGCCGGCACACCCCCGGCTCGAGGTCCGATCCAAACCTAGAGGATTCAGGGGGGAATTGCGGCGTCGTGCCATCTCTCGTTCGCGGGGCTAGTTCGTGAACTGCAGGCTCGAGATGGCGCGGGCGATTACGTTCTCCTGGATTTGAACCAAGTCGTTGTCGGCGCGCGTCATGCCGAAGATCGTGAACAGCTTTTCGCCGCGAGGCACGAGCACCACCACTCCGGACCAGTCGTGCTGATCCACGCTGCCGCGGAATCGGTGTTCGGTGGCGGCCGCGCCGGAAACGGTTATCTGCTTGTCGTCGAGCGGGCGAAAATTCGACATCACGTCGCGCAGGCGTTTTTCGGTGGTGTCCATGTCCGTCGCGAGCGATTTTCCGGCTGGCTCCTGGCCGATCAGCAGGTAGGTCATGTCGTCGCCGGTGCCCATCGCGGTAATGGCGCCGGGCAAAACCTTCGGGGCCGTGGCGATCACGTCCCAATCCGGCGGTTTGTACATGTGGAAGCGATAGGTTTCGTTCGTGTAGGTGTTGCCGACCACGGCTTCCTTGATCGGTTCGGGCGCGGGCGGCTTCGGCGGCGCGACGGGAGCTGCGTCTGCGCTCTTGGCGACGGGCGCTAAAGTGGATGGCGCTGGAGAGGCGGGTGCTTTCACCGCCACTCTTACCGGTGTCGGCGCAGGAATCGCAGCCGGAGCAGAAACGGGCGGCACAGATTTCGCGACCGGCTGGATCCTTCCGGCCGGGTCGGAATCACTTCCCGCCATTGCGGGAAGCGGCGGCGCCGAAGATTTCACGGGTTCTGATTTGGCTGGCTCCGGTGCTGGAGCTTTCTCAGCCGGCGGATCGGGAGCCTTTTCGGCAATGGCCTTGGGCGCGTCCGACATCGAAATCGAGACGACCTGGTCTTTTTGTACGATGGCGAAGCCGTAGCTGGTCTTGACCTTGAACGATTTTTCCTCGAATCCGACGATCGTGCCGGAGATTATCGAACCGTCCTTGAGCTTGATGTCGTCGGCGCGCACGGCATGCGGTGAGACCAAAAGGGCGCCCAGCGGCCAGAGAATCAGCAGGGACCATCGAGGAAAGGCTCGGCGCTTCATAGGATCAGTATGGGCGGGAGCCGGCGGCGCGGCAAGAGCGCCGAGCGCCGGATTGCCGGGTTAGTCAGCATTATTTCTTGTGGCGAGTGCGCGGGCCGGATCGCGTTGGCGAGTCGGAATTCCCAGGGAGGGCCGCCAGCTTCCGCTGCAACTCTTCGAATTCCCGCTCGAGCACCCCCAGCTCCCTCGACGCGCCATCGAGCGTGCCGAGCCGGCCCATGGCCTGCAAATTGCGCGCTGTTCCCGCGGCTTTCGGCGCGCCGATGAGCGAAAGGGAGCCTTTCAGCGCGTGTGCCGCAGCAGCCAGTGCGCCGGAGTCTTTTTCCTCGACCGCTCTCCGCAGGACGGCCATTCGCTTCGGCGCGTCCTCTAGAAAGGTCTTTATCAGCGTGCGCGCGATCTTGTGATTGCCGCCGGTCGCGCGATCGAGATTCGCGTTCAGGCTCTCAACCGTCAATTCGCCAGGTTCCATCCGGGCAGCGGGGTTGGCAGGCGCTCGCCGAGCGAGCACGGCCAGAACGCTGAACAGTTCCGCGGCGCGGACGGGCTTGGGGAAAAAAGCGTCCATGCCAGCCTCCAGGCAGCGCGCTTCGTCTTCCTTTGTGGCGTTGCCGGAAATACCGACGATGATGGGGCGGCGTTCGCCCTGTTTGGTGGCCGCGACGATGGCGCGCGCGGCTTCCAGTCCGCTCATGCGCGGCATCTCTTCGTCCATGAGCACGACTTCGAATTGTTCTTTGGCGATGGCGGCGAGGACTTCGCGCCCGTCGAGCACGGTCGAGACGGAATGGCCGCCACTGCTCAACAGCTCCGTCAGCAGTTCGCGGTTCGTGGGATCGTCGTCGGCGACAAGGATGCGCATGGCTGGGCCCCGCAGCACCAGAATCGTATCGTACCCACGCGGGCGCAACAATCATTGATCGAGGCGAGTTTCGGGCCCGGGGACCGCGCCGCAGGCGGCGGATCAGCGGTCGAGAAACGCGCGAAGGCGCGCGTGGCCGGCGCGACTGACGGGCAATTGCACGCCGCCCGAGAGCACCGCGACATGCGTATCTTTTCCGAAGGGCTCGATTTTCATGACCCGCTCGAGGTTCACGATGTAGGAGCGGTGGATGCGGAGAAAACGCGAAGGATCGAGCGCCGATTCGAGGCTGGAAATCGTCTGCTGCTTCAGGTGTTTTTTGCCGCCCGAGACGAGCGCGACATAATCGTCCTGCGCCTCGGCGTAGTCGAGTTTCGCGACGGGGATGATGAAGACGCTCGTACCGTCACGCACGGGAATGCGGTCGAGATACTGCAACGGTGGCCGAGCGCTGGCGGCCAGCTCCATGGCGGCGACCGGCGCGGAAGGCGTTTTGCCGGAGAGGCGTTCCTCGGCGCGCGCAAGCGCGGCATGGAATCGCTCGGCGCTGACGGGTTTGAGCAGATAATCAACGGCGTGGACTTCGAAGGCCCGGATCGCGAACGTATCGTAGGCCGTGACGAAAATTACGGCGCGGTTTGCGCCGATCAGCTCGAGAACTTCGAACCCATCCAACTTCGGCATTTGAATATCGAGAAACAGCAGGTCCGGCTCGAGTTCGGCGGCGGATTTCACGGCCTGGAAGCCGTTGGCGCACTCGGCCACGATTTCGATTTCGGGATGGTTGGAGAGAAATTCGCGGAGAACCTGGCGCGCCAGATCCTCGTCATCGACGATCATGGTACGAATTCTCTTGTCCGGTTCCACGGTCACGATACTCGCTCCTTGTTTTCGACCGGCAAACTGATGGAAACGCGAAAGGTCGAGCCGTCGATGCTGGTCGAAAATTTCGCGCGATTACCGTAGCGCGTCTCTAGGCGCTGGCGGACGTTCGCCAGGCCGACGCCACTGCGGCGGCGGGGAGGCGCGTCGGGATCGAAGAGGTTTTCGACGACGATATCGAGCTCACCGTCGCGGCGGGCGGCGGACAAGCGGATCCAGCCGCCTTCGATCAGATTGGCGATGCCGTGGCCGACGGCGTTTTCGACCAGCGGCTGGAGCAGCAGGGGAGGGACCTGGGTGCCGAGCGCTTCCTTTTCGATTGTTTCATCCATCTGAAGACGCGCGCCGTAGCGGATTTTTTCGACGGCGAGAAAAGCGTGGATCAGCGATATTTCTTCTTCCAGAGGAATCGCGGCTTTTTCTCCCAAGCCGAGTGTGCGGCGGAGGAAATCGCCGAGCAGGATGCACATCTCGCGGGCTTTGACGGCGTCGGAGGTGGTGAGCGCGCTGATCGAATTGAGGCTGTTGAAGAGGAAATGCGGATTCACCTGGGCTTTCAGGGCGCGGAGCTCCGCTTCGCGGGCGAGGACACTGGCCTGCATCACGCGGGCTTCGGCTTCGCGCGAGGCTTCGACCGCGAGCAGGACGTAGTGGAATCCGACGGCGAGCAGGTAGAGCAGGACGCCGGTGCCGAAGATGAGCGGATAGTCCTGGGTGAGTTGCGCGCTGATTCCGCGAAATTCGTCAAAGCCGGACAACATTCGGCCAAGAATGCGAGTGGCGACAAGCCACAGGGCGCTGGCGACGGCCGCGCCGACGACATGGGTGAAAAGAAATCGGGAGATGCTGGAGCGCTCAAGCGGCGTGGCCATGCAGGGATACCAGGCGGCCAGGCAGACGAACGCGTACAGCAGGCAGAGAATCGAGGAAACGGTTACGGCCTCGAACCAACTGAGGTTGCCCGGAACCGCCAGCAGGTAGGCCAGCATCCCCGCGAGAGGAATCCATCCGAGGAGGTAGAACAGAAGGCGCCGTAGCTGGGTGAGTATGGGATGCATACGGGCGTCAGTTCTTGATGTTCAAGCCCCCAAAGATGGCCACGCCTTTGATGATGATTTTTTTCGTGGGCGAAACAGGGGAGCCGTCGGGATGGGTGGCGCCCGGGGGCACAGGGTCCGGGTGCCAGGTGCGATCGCTGCAGCCTCCGAAAATTCCGACGGTTTCCATCACGACTTCCCAGTTTCGCGGAACGCGGACGTCGCCTCCTCCGAAAATGCAGACGACTTCGATTTCGATTTGATTGCCGGCCATATCCGCTTCGGTGAGGTCGATTTCGAAGCCGCCGAAGATGGCTACGACTTCGCCGCCGCTGAAATTCTTGGCGATGATTTTGTTCTTTCCGCCCCAGAAAATGTTCACTTCGTTCAGGTGCGGCGCGCCGGTTTGAGAATAGTTGCCGCCACCGCGCCAGTTCTCATACATGCGCTCACCGAATTCGTCCATGCGTTGGCCGAACTCGTGCATGTGCTGCCGGAATTCATCCTTGTTTTTTTCGACCTCGGGCCAGCGCCGGCCGGTCGGTTCGCCTGCAAAATTCGATCGGACCCGCGAGGGATCGCCGACGTGAAATGACGAAGTCGCAGCGCCGGTAGCAGTCGCTGGCGGCGTCGCGCTTGCTCCCGGTGGGGGGCCCGGAGTTGAAAACGGCGGCGGGCCCGGAGAAGGCCCGGCTACCGCTTCGGGCGCAGGGTCGACGGGCGACCCGGACGGCCCAGGGGTTCCGGGCGGGACATCGATCGGCGGCCCCGCAGGTGGCGGAGGGTCCGGCGGCCTGTTGTCCCAGTAACTTCGTGCCTCGTATCGTTTGAGGATGAGCAGAATTCCGGCGCAGATCAGCAGTACGGGCCAAATCGTGTCGAAGCGAACGTGGCTGAAGCCGAGCTCCTCGGCCTGGAAAGAAATGCCCAGAAGAAGCAGGAACCCGCCCCAGAACCGCCTGCTCAAGGACTGCGCGTGAACGAATCGGTGGTAACCGAACCAGATGAGAATCAGGGGCCAAAACAGAAAAATTCTGCCGGCGTCGAGGATGCCGACGCGATCGAGCAGCAGGATCACACCCAGGCCGAGAATCACCAGCCCCACGATGAAGTGGTTCTGGGACGGACGCCGGTATGGATTCGGTTCGGGCAAGGAACTATTCCCGCTCGCGATCGCGGCGGCTGGCCGCGGAGCGCTTCGAAGGCATCAGCGCCAGCAAAATTCCCAGGCCGCCAACGACCAGCACGAGCGGCCAGAACTGAAACACGGTCGCCAATTCCGGGACGTTGAAATGCGTCACCAGAAGGTTCCAGGCGGATTCGACGATTAACATCGCGGGCCAGAGGTCGCGTGGGTTGAGCTGGCCGTAGCCGAGCATGCCCAATTGAAACACACTTCCCAGAAAAATCAGCGCGGCTGCCGGGAGCAGAAGTGCCACTCTCAGGGTCCTGCCAACGGTTACGAACTGGGGTTTCGCGTCCGTCATCATCATGGCCATCGCCTCCTGCGTGATTTCGTGGCTGAACATGGCGGCAGAGTAGCGGGTACGCGGGGAGGCGTCTCGGGCTATTCGGCGAATGGCGGCGTTTTACCGGCGAATGACGGCTACCAGGGAGTTCCTGCGTGGGGAGAAACGGGCTACCGGCGAACAGCGGTCGCGGGGGCTTCGGCCAGGCGGCTAAAGCGACAGGCCCAGCCAAAAGGCGGCAACGACTACGCCTGCCAAAAGGAGCATGAAACGGAGGCCCTTCTTGCGGACGGCGAGCACTAGGATGGTCATGGCGAAAACAAGGAAGGCGATGGCCGGCCAGCTGATGTGCGAGCCGAACGCGCCGGCCGCGATAGCAGGATCTTCGCGAATCCAGATGCTGAATACGGCCGCGGCGGCGGCCAGCGGTACAGCGATCAGTCCGCCCAAGGCCATGCCCTTAGCCCATTCGGGCACGACGCGGGCCTTGTTCGTGTCGCGCCAGTCAAACCACGTTTGCGCGACGACCACGCCCACGAGCAGCAGCACAAACAGCGCCACGAATCCTCCCAAGTCCCCAGCCGACCCTATACGCCTTCGCCTGCCTGAAGCCAAGCGCAATCTGCCTACCAAAGCGCGCGCCAGAGCGGCCTGCGTGCGCGATTCTATCTGCTGATTACACAGCGGGATAGTGGGGACGCCGTGCGGCAGAGGGCCGCGGCGCGGGACTGGGTCGAAAGATAGTACTGCGTTTGGAATAAGTAAGAATGAATTTGCATAACTGGTTCAGGCGGAGAAAGCTAGGCAGGCTTAGGCGTAATGGTACGCCGTTTCGCGCATTGGCGTTCTCACAACTCTGCCGCCGGGACGAAACGGCCGGTTTGAGCGAATCTGGTACGATGTTTGGACACCATGCGAGCCCCTTGGATCGTCGCGCATCGCGGAGCGTCCGGCAGCGCGCCGGAGAACACTCTGGCTGCATTCGAGCGCGCGGTGGCGCTGGGCGCGCAGTTTATCGAGACCGACCTGCATTTAACCCGGGACGCGCGGTTCGTCGCCATTCATGACAAAGCGCTCGAACGGACGACGAATGGCCGGGGAGCGGTGCGCGACTACACCTTGGCTGAATTGCGCGAACTCGATGCGGGAATGTGGTACGACCGTCAGTTCATGGGGCAGAAGATTCCCACGCTCGAGGAGGTTCTCGGGTTTGCGCGCGAGCACGACGTCGTTTTCTATCTTGAGATCAAGTACGACTCGGCCTGGGGAATGCATCATGCACTTGTGGCGGCGCTGTCCGGAGCGGGGAACGCGGCCCGGACCGTGGTGATCTCGTTCGATCCTGGGACCGTCGATGCGCTGCGGAAGCTGGACGCATCGATCATGACCGGGTTGCTCGTAGAAGGCCCGAACCGCGATTTCGTTCGATCCGCAGTGGACGTGGGGGCGCGGCAGCTTTGCCCCCGGGCGGACCTGATCACCGGGGAGCTGGTAGCGCAGGCTCATCGCTCGGATCTGCACGTGGTCACCTGGACCGTGAACGAAGTGGCGAAGATGAATTCCGTGATGGGCGCCGGCGTCGACGGCATCATGACCGATGTGCCTGACCGGCTCCGCGCGATGATCGAAGACAAGAAACTCACCGCCAGCTAACCGCGCAGGTCTCCCTGCCGAGTCTTGGCCCGCTCATCGGGTTTCATCGCGTCGAAGATTGCGCAGAAGTGCGCGAGGGAGAGCTGTTCGGCGCGGGCGTCGGGGGGCAGACGATGGGCTGCCAGCGTTTCGTGGATTGTTTCATCCGGTGCGATGGCGCGCAGATTATTGCGAAGCGTTTTTCGCTTTTGGCTGAAGCAGAGCTGGATGAATTTCAGGAATTTCTCCTCGTCCTTGATTCCGAGAGAAGCGCGCTCACCCGGCAGCGTCATTTCCACCAAAGCAGACTGAACCTTTGGCGGCGGGCGAAACGCGCCCGGCGGAATTTTCAGCGCGATTTTCGGCCGCGCGTAGAATTGGCAGGCGGCGGAGAGATATCCGTACTCGCGGTGGCCGGGGGTGGCGACGATTCGCGCGGCGACCTCGTGCTGCATCACGATGTGGATCGAGGCGATCTGGTCTGCGACCGCGAACAGCTGATGAAGGATCGGAGAGGTGATGTAGTAGGGCAGGTTGCCATAGACGCGGAATCTTTCGCCCCCGGCGAGCTTGGCGAGATCGTGCTTGAGCACGTCGCCCGGCACGATTTCAACCCCCGGCCAGTCGGTCGGCCGCTGGGCGACGTTATCCTCTAGCTCGGCCGCCAGGCGCGCGTCGGCTTCGATGGCGATCAGACGGCGCGCGTGCGGGGCCAGATGACGCGTCATTTCTCCGTGGCCGGGGCCGATTTCGATCCAGACATCTTCTCGGCCAACCGGGAGCGTTGCGAAGATTTTTTTCTGCCAGCCCGAAGCGCCCAGAAAATGCTGGCCCAGCCGTTGTCGCGCCATAGGTCGACGAGTGTAGCAACGCGCGTGTGGGCCCGATAGCAGTAACGATCTCAGGGCCTCGGGCGCTTGCGGGCTTGACCGGCGCAGGGGCGTTCGCTAGCGTAGATCTTCCAGCCGAAATGCCGTGAAAATACTATTCGTATCCTCGGAAGGGCTCCCTTACTCGAAGACCGGTGGGCTTGCGGACGTGGTCGAAGGGCTGCCGCGCGCCTTGACCGCGCTGGGACATGAGGTGGCGGTTCTGCTGCCTCGCTATCACGGAAATAAAATCGGGTCGGTGCTGATTTCGAGCGTGAGCACGGCGCTGGGCGACAAGATGCGGTTTCCCGCCATCGTCGAGGCCGCGCCGGTGAAGGGCGTCCGGTATTTCATGGCGGACGATCCGCCGTATTTCAACCGCGCGCAGCTCTACGGCGACAAGAACGGCGACTACGTCGACAACGCAGAACGCTTCGCGGAGTTTTCGCGCGTCGCGATTGAAGTGATGAAGAGGGTGTGGCTGCCGGACGTGGTGCATTGCCACGACTGGCAGTCCTCGCTGGTACCGGTGCTGCTGCGCTCCCAACACGCCAGCGATCCGGTGGTTCGCTCGCTGCCGGTGATCCTGACGATCCACAATCTCGGTTATCAGGGCCTGTTCCCGCGGTCGGCGATGCGCTCGATCGGCTTGCCGGACACGCTCTTCACCATGGATGCGCTGGAATTTTATGGCAAGGTGAATTTCCTGAAGGGCGGGTTGATTTTCGCGGACTATCTGACGACGGTGAGCCGCCGCTACGCGAAGGAAATCCAGACACCGGAATTCGGCGCGGGGCTGGAGGGCGTGATCCGCAATCGCGGCGACCGGCTGGTCGGCATCCTCAATGGAGTGGACTACGGCGCGTGGAACCCGGAATCGGATCCGCTGATCGCGCAGAATTATTCGGTGCACAATCTCGAGGGGAAAAAGGAGTGCAAGAAGGATCTGCTCGCGGCGTTCAAGCTGGGGGAAGAGAATCTCGAGCGGCCGCTGCTGGGGATCGTCTCGCGATTCGTCGATCAGAAAGGATTCGACCTGATCGCGGACATCGCCGCGGAGCTATTGAAAGAGAACCTCGCGCTGGTGGCGCTCGGCAACGGGCAGCCGGAGTACGAGAAACTGTTCAGGGGCCTGGCGGACAAAAATCCGGCCCGCGTAGGCGTTAAAATCGGTTACGATAACACCCTCGCACATAAGGTGGAGGCGGGGGCGGACGTCTTTCTGATGCCGTCGCGCTACGAGCCGTGCGGGCTGAATCAGATCTACAGTCTGCGCTACGGCACGGTTCCGGTGGTGCGCGCGACGGGTGGGCTGGACGACACGATTCAGAATTTCTCGTCCAAAACGCAGCAGGGAACGGGTTTCAAGTTCGACGAGTACGACCCGGGAGCGCTGCTGGGCTCGATTCGGGCGGCGCTAAAGGCGTTCCGGGATCCGAAAGTGTGGCACACGATTCAAGCCAATGGCATGGCCAAGGATTATTCCTGGAAGGCCTCGGCCGTTGCGTATGTCACACTGTATGAAGCGGCTAAGCGGGCTCGAATCCCAAGAAGTGTTGGATCATCTAAGTAGAGACGCATGGAACGGCCTGCGGGCCGGATACTGGCAACCTACGAGGACACCATGTCAGACATTCTCAAAGCCGTAACTGACGCAACCTTTCAAGCCGACGTCATCGAAGCGAGCAAGACCCAGCCCGTGGTGGTCGATTTCTGGGCCGACTGGTGCCGTCCGTGCCACATGTTGACGCCGACGGTCGAAGAGATCGCCAAGGAACATCAGGCGACGGTGAAGATCGTCAAGCTCAACGTGGACGAAAATATGAACGTGCCCGGCAAGTACAGCATCCGCGGCATTCCGACGCTGCTGGTGTTCAAGGACGGGCAGGTGGCGGATCAGATCGTCGGCGCACAGCCGAAAGAAAACATCGTCAAGATCATCCAGAAGCACACGACGCCGACTTCCTAGGCGCGATTCCGCTCGACACCAAGACTGCGATTGTGACCCGCCGACCCGGGGTTGAGGCTGGCGACGTGCGAGGTGGTGTGCTAAAAGCGTGGACCATGGAGCGCGGGTGATGAGGCAAGCGCAGTGAGTGCTGGCGGCAACGGCGAGAATGCCGGCGCGGCAGGCTCCGCGACTGGGCTGCGAAAAGCGTGTCCGGTGTGCGGTGCGAGTTTTGGCTGCGCGGCTCCGGATCCGACTTGCTGGTGCGCGGACGTAAAGCTCGGCGCCGAAGTGGCTTCGGAACTGCGCACGCAGTTTTCCGGATGTCTCTGCCCGCGGTGCCTGGCTCTGGCGGCGCAGCGTCGGACCGGCGCGCCGCGCGGCGGCGAAAATCCGCCGGGAAATCCCGCACGATAATTGACGAAGGGCTCCTTCCACTGTGAGTCATTCCGAATCCGACGGTTTTAGGAGATGCCATTGGGCGCGCAGTCCGCTGATGGCGCGCTACCATGACGAAGAATGGGGAGTGCCGCTGCACGACGATCGCGGGCTGTTCGAATTTCTGATTCTCGAAGGCGCGCAGGCCGGGCTCAGCTGGGAATTGATCCTTCAGAAGCGCGAGAACTACCGGAAGGCATTCGACCGTTTCGATGCCGCGAAAATTGCGCGCTACGACCAATCGAAAATTCGGAAGCTGCTCTCGAATGCCGGAATCGTCCGCAACCGGTTGAAGATTTCGGCCGCGATCGGCAACGCCCGGGCGTTTCTGGCCGTGCGGAAGGAATTCGGCAGCTTTGACAAGTACGTCTGGTCGTTTGTGGGCGGCAAGCCGATAGAAAACACCTGGCGTGCGGGGCAGCGGGTGCAGTGCACGTCGCCTGAATCGGACGCGCTGAGCAAGGACCTGAAGAAACGGGGTTTTCGGTTCGTCGGCTCGACGATCTGCTATTCGTTCATGCAGGCGGTTGGTGTGGTGAACGATCACACCCTCGAGTGCCAATTCCGTAGAAAAGCCGCTCGCGCGTCATAGTCCCCGAAATTCGAAGTGTCGCTGCGGGGCCAATCCGGTTTTGCCGATCGAGCTTTGACAATCGAGCTTTGACACTTGACTTTGAGCATGGGAGAAGCCATGTTATTTGACTTTACTTACGGGGTGGACAGCCCCGGGCGAGTGTGAAAAAGAAGGGGCGCGCGCATTGAAGGTCCGGATCTGTTTTCACGACAAATGTTTCGACGGGGCCTCGTCCGCTGCCATTTTTTCGCGCTTCTACCGCGAGCGCATCGATCCTAAGGCGGAGTTTCTCTACACCGGGATGACGCACAAGGCTTCGGCGCCGTTTGAGGACGGCACCTTCGACGGCGACGAAAATGCCATCGTCGATTTTAAGTATTCGAGCTCGCCGCTGCTGACTTGGTGGTTCGATCATCATCAGAGCGCATTTTTGAAGCCCGCCGATGCCGAGCATTTCAAGCAAGACCACTCCGGCAAGAAATTCTACGATCCAACTTACAAATCCTGCACGAAGCTGTTGGCCGACGTGGCCTCCTCGAAATTCGGTTTCGACGCCAAGCCGCTGGCGGACTTAATCAAGTGGGGCGACATCATCGACGGTGCACAGTTCGCGTCGCCGGAAGAAGCCGTGGGTCTGAAAGAGCCGGCCATGCAGCTGGCCATGGTGATCGAGGCTGCGCCGGAACCGTTTCTGGTGCCGCGCATTATTCCCGAACTTTCCGAACTGCCGCTCGCGGAGATGGTGCAGCTGCCGCTGGTGAAAAACCATCTGGGGCCGCTGCTTGAGCGGCACAGGCGCTCGATCGACATCATGCGCGAGCGCGCGGATTTTCGGGGCGGCGTGATCTATTTCGACGTGAGTGATCTCGACCTTGAGGGCTACAACAAGTTCGTGCCGTATTATTTATATCCGGACGCGCTCTATTCGGTGGGCGTCAGCGCATCGCCGGCGCGCGCAAAGGTTTCCGTGGGCACGAATCCGTGGAAGGAAATTCCGCCGCACGTGAATCTCGCGTCGCTGTGCGAAAAATACGGCGGCGGCGGACACGCGCGGGTAGCCGCTATTTCGCTGGGGCCGGGGGATCTGGTGAGGGCCCGCGAAGTCGCCAAGGAAATCGCCGCGACTCTCCGCGCTAAATAGATGACTCTCGCGAAATCGTAAGTTTTCGCGCCCACGACGGGAGCGGTGGCGCCGAACGAAGGGAATTCGCTCAAATGATCGGCCTGATCTCCATTATCGTGCTCGGCTTTTTTCTGGGGATGCGCCACGCTACCGATCCCGATCACGTCATTGCTGTCACCACCATTGTGGCGCGGTATCGAAAGATCAGCCACGCCACGCTGATTGGCGCGTTTGGGGGCGTGGGTCACACGCTCACGATCCTGGTGGTGGGAACCGGAATCATTCTATTCGGTTGGATCATCCCGAAGCGCGTGGGACTCTCGATGGAGTTCTCGGTTGCTTTGATGTTGATTCTTTTGGGAGTCCTCAATCTGACGGGCCTGCTTCAGTGGATGAATGACACATTTAATCGGCAGCGGATTGTCAGGATCGGGTGCTACTCATGGCGAGGACACGGGCAATGGCGATAACGTTCCATTCCAGAAAATCGGTTCGCGATAAAGATTCGCATGCGTCCGCACACGCACGTTTAGGATGGCTCGACCGCCATTGTGGCCGGCTGGGTTTGTATCAAATGGCGCGGCCACTCGTCGTGGGGCTTGTGCACAGCCTGGCAGGCTCCGCGGCTGTCGCACTTCTGGTGTTGGGCACAATTCAGAATCCAAAATGGGCTGTCGGGTACCTGCTTGTGTTTGGGATCGGGACGATTGCGGGAATGATGTTCATTACCGGAGCCATGGTGCTGCCTTTTGCATATGCCGGCAGGCGTTTTTCGCGCCTGAATCACGGGCTGCGCATCGCGTCGGGCCTGATCAGCGTGGCGTTCGGGCTTTTTCTTGTATGCGAGATTGGTTTCGTAAACGGTCTCTTCACCAGTCATCCAAGCTGGATACCTCACTAATTTATCGAACGATTCTTCAGTTCACATCCCTTCCGGTTTGTCTTGAGCGAATGGCTAAATAGTTGTAGTCGCTGCTGCTTTGCCAAGTTCGACTCAGTTGCGAGACCAGCTAAGGCAGTGTAAAGTTAGAAGATAAAAGCAAAAGTCATTTGAAATTAGATGGGCCGGTAGCTCAATGGTAGAGCAGCTGACTCTTAATCAGCGGGTTGTAGGTTCGAGTCCTACCCGGCTCACCACTTTTTCCGCGTAACTAACTGCCAGTCAAACAGTTGAGTCGCCCGGTCGGTAGTACGGCCGGACCGATTTAGGAACATCTGGGAACACAACCCCTGCGACTCGCTCGACCGCACGCCGTTGCGAGTCCGGAATTGCGTGCATGTATGTGTGGAGCGTCGTTTCCAGATCCGAGTGGCCGAGAATCGCCTGCACGGTTTTCACCGACTCGCCCACCACACCGAGCAACGTCGCGTTGTTGGGTCGGAAGGAACGCCACGAAACTCTGCTGAGCCCGATGCGGTCGCAGGTTGGTGCGAGCACTCGGTTGTAGAGGTTCTTGGAACTGAGTGGCGTTCCCGTCGCGGTGCAGAAGACCAGGTTCTCCGGACCGGTTCGCTTGCACCTGAGCTTGTGTGTCTCGAGGTGCTCCCACAGTGAATTACTCATCGCGACGACGGCGAGGTTGCCGATTGCGTGCAGATCCAGTTCTGTGGTTCAGTGCCCCTGAACTGTACGCCTCGTATTGTCACGGAAAAGCGCGTGGACCGTGGCGCCGTAGACCGTCTCGCGGATACCGCCGCGATAAAGCTCAGTATGAAGTTAACCGGCACGTTCGTTTGATTTCGAAAAGCGTGATACGTTACCGACAACGAGTGCCGCTGCTCGAAGAGACGGGAGAAATTCTTGACGAAGGTCAGAAAAAGTCTAGGTGTGGCGATGATCGGGCAAGGATTCATGGGTCGTGCTCATTCCAACGCCTTTCACCAAGTCAGCCGTTTTTTTGATATTCCCTACGACCTCAAGATGAGAGCGATCTGCGGGCGTGACCGACCCAGGCTCGAGGCTATGGCTGCGAAATGGGGCTGGGAAAACACCGAAACCGAATGGCATGCCATCATCGAGCGAAAAGATGTGGACATCGTGGATATCGTCACGCCGAACTATCTTCACGCCGAAATTGCAATCGGTGCAGCCAGAGCCGGCAAGATCGTTCTGTGCGAAAAACCACTGGCGCGGAATCTGACGGAAGCAACCTCGATGGTAGAAGCTATCGGCCGTGGTCCGAGTCTCGTCTGGTTCAACTATCGGCGCGTTCCGGCGATTGCTCTTGCGAAATCGATTGTGGCCGAGGGCCGTCTGGGCCAGATC
>CAZLWY010000209.1:0-11317 GCA_964563425.1 uncultured Acidobacteriaceae bacterium
ACTGCGAGGCGTATTCGTCTATTATGTTCGCCTTGCCGAGGGGAGTTTGGGTTTGAAGTATCTGATTCTTAGCGACATTCACGCGAACATCACGGCGTTTCGGACCGTGCTGGAGGCGGCGAAGGGCAAATGGGACAAGGCGGTCTGCCTGGGCGACCTGGTGGGCTACGGTCCCGATCCCAACGAAGCCATCGAACTGGTGCGCGAGCTTGGCGCCGCGACCATCCGCGGCAATCACGACAAAGCCGTGACCGGGCTGACCAACCCGGAAGAATTCAATCCCGTGGCGCACGCGGCCGTGCTGTGGACGCGCCAGCGCATCTCGCCCGGAAATTTGGAATATCTCGAAAAGCTTCCGAAGGGTCCGCAGCCGGCCGGCGGATTCTCGATGGTGCACGGCGCGGTGTATGACGAAGACGAATACGTGTTTGGTCCGGAGCAGGCTGCCGACGGCTTGATCGATGCGCCGACACCGATTGTATTCTTCGGCCACACGCACATTCAGGGCGGCTTCACGCTGCGCGGGCACGACGTGGGCACGCTGCACACCAAGCCCGCGCTGCCGAATGAAACGCTGAGTATAGAGCTCGTTCCCGGCACATCTTATTTGCTGAATCCCGGATCGATCGGCCAGCCGCGCGATGGAGACACGCGCGCGGCGTTCGCCATCGCGGACCTCGACAATCATTCCGTCGAGTTCTGGCGCGTTCCGTATGATGTTCAGAACGTGCAGCAGCGCATGATGCAGTTCGGACTGCCCGAGCCGCTGATTTTGCGCCTCGCGTTTGGCCGCTGAGTCGGATCGTGCCCATGACGCCAACGCGCGGCCGCTGAGGAAACCGTGGAACCCGAAGAACGAATCCAAGACCAGGAGCGCAGCCGGTTCCCGGCCGCATTCGTTGCCGGGCTGGTGGTAATCGCGATGATCGCCGGGATTGTGGTGCTGCTGTCGCATTTCGTGAAGACGCCGCAGCAGACCGTCGCCGCGCCGCTTCCGTTCGGCGCCACAGAACAGGCCTACGCGCCGCAAATTCATTTTCAGGATCTACGGCTTTCGCAGTCGGACAATCTAATCAACCAGCAATTCACCTATATTGCGGGAATTATTTCCAATGACGGCCCGCGCCCCGTGGCGGCGGTCGAAATCCTGGTGGAATTTCACGACCAGTTCAAGCAGGTGATCCTGAAGGACACGCTTCGGCCCCTCCGTCGCAGCGATGCACCCCTCAAGGCGGGCGAACAGCGCGAATTCAACCTGGCGATCGACCAGGGACTCCCCGCGACGTGGGACCAGCAGAATCCCGCTATCCACATTACCGGCTTGGTCCTTCCGTAAGCGATCAGCAGCCGGCGGCTTCCCCTCCCTGCTCGTTCGCCCGTTTCGCGTGAATGCGGATGTAGGGGGGGACTTGCGCGGCATGGCGCACAAGTTCGTGACCCGCAAACCGACGCCCTGCCCGTCCAGGCGCGAGCGCCGCAAGTCCGGACTCAGAAAATAAGGAACTGAATCCAAGTGTGTAACAGCATGCCCGGAGACGATCCGACAGAAGGCCAGGAATGTTCCAGAGAAAAGGAAGGGAAGCGTGTCGGTTTTGGCCGATCGCGCCTCCCGGGGTGTGTCCTAGAAGCGTTTGATTAATTAGACGCGGGGGCCGAGATTTGGTTGCACCATACTCATATTTTTTCGGGGCCAAGAAAAACACCTAAAACATTGCCCGAAAGACACCTGCGAAACGGGGTGGGCTGCATAAACGCGAAATGCCTTTTGCGATTCCTGGCAGAAGGCCCGCGAGAGGAAATCAGTAGAAGAGATATTTGCGCCACTTTTCGTCGCGGTGGCCGATGAGGCGCATCAACTGGCGCGACGTATGCAGCGTGAACGGACGCGGACGGCGGCGCAATTTCAGACCGGCTTCTTCCGGCGTGCGATCGCCCTTGCGGTTGTTACAGCTGTAGCAGGATGCGACGAGATTTTCCCAAGACGAGCGGCCGCCGCGCGAACGCGGCATCACGTGGTCGAGCGTGAGTTCCGAAGCGGGCAGCGCCGCGCCACAAAACTGGCATGTGTTGCGGTCGCGCAGCAAAATATTTTTCCGCGAAAGCGCGCGGCTCTGCTGCGGAATGTGCCGGTAGGAAAGCAGCCGGATCACGGACGGCACCTGAATCGCCTTCGACGTGGAATGTACTTCCGTGCGATTGGTTTCTTCGGCTTGCGCCACACCCTTAAGCATCAGCACCAGCGCGCGCCGCACGGCCGTCACGTTGATCGGCTCGAAGGTCGCGTTGAGGACCAGCACGGGAGCCTGCATCACGGAGGGGCGAGTGGCAGGAGCGGAAACGGGAACCGGCACCGGGACTGCCTGGGGAGCCACCACTTCGCGCGCCGCTCCGCCGGGCCCGAGATTGGGCCGGGGGCGTAGGCCGCTACTGTGCCGTTTCTCCATCGCGTCGCCTCTGCGCCGCTAAGACAAATCGACGTATAACTCTTAGATGCTAGATGACTTGGCTTGGTTTCCGCTGGCCGCGCCCTGCATGCGCTGCCACCACGGTGCCTGGAACCATCCTGCGGACACTACCCACGCGACCCTAAGACCCAGTATCGCGGCCGCGCCCGCTTTCTTGAGCGCCCTAGAGCACGCATCGAAGGCGGCACCAGTCCTCAATACATCATCTACCAGCAGAACGCGGAGGTTGTCAACCTTCAGGCCTTCGCAGGTGGCGTAGGCGCCACGTACCGAATTCCAATGTTCGTTGCGAGATAGCGCCAGCGGCGGCCGGCGAGGCCGGGTGCGGGCCCGCAGATCGCGCTGGAGCTTCGGCTCGAGGCGCCGGGCCCGTGGGCACGCGATTAGCCCGGATTGGTTATAACCGCGCTCACGCGGGCGGTCCGCCCTCAAGGGGCACCCGGACAACTGTCCCGAGCGTGTCTTTCAGCATCATGGGCAATCTCAGGATGCGATGTCGACGGAGTGGTGCGCGGACACACTACCCCGCGCGGGGCAGCGGAGAACATTCGTAAAACAGCTGATGCGAGCGATGTAGGGAGGCTCTTACAGCAGACCCTTTTCCTTCTTCTCCTGGCAGGTGATGCAGTAGCGCGTCCACGGCACAGCCTCAAGGCGCTTCTGCTGTAGCTCCTCGTGGCAGGAAACGCATTCGCCGAATTCGTTATCCTTGATTCGCTCGAGCGCGTCTTCGACCAACTGCAAAGTGGCGCGGTCGTTGTGCGTCTGGCCGAACAGGAATTCCTTGGTGTAGGAGTTCGCGGCCTTGTCGGCGAGGTCCACCGTCGGATCCTCGTCCGCTTCGCGGCCTTCTTGCTGCGTGCGCGCGATACCGCGCATCAGCTCTTCGCGCCGCGTCTGCAGCTTCTTCTTGTAGTAATCCAGCCGCCTCTTATCCATTGTTGTGGCCTTCAGTTGCGGTTCGCGAGCCATTCAAAACCCCCGATATTAAAGACATAGGCGCGGCTTGTCAAACATCGCGTCATTCACAAATGCTTGCTACGAAACCGTTCGACCAAACTTAGATGCGGCTCGACTCTGAAGGTTGCTAAACGCGGTGTCAGATATTCACTGACACCTTGGCGGGGAAATCACGTAGCGATAGGCGCGCGCTTGGCGGGAAACCACAAATGGATCACCAGGGCCCAAATCAACAGCACCGCGTACACGAGCAAACTCCCCTCCGGCCCGACCGTGCCGCCGGTCAGCCACTTGGGACCATGGAACGACGAGTTGAACAAATGCCCGACGCCAATCACCCCGCTATCGGGCGTGCCGTAAAAATACGTCTCGCCCCAATCCCACGACGCATGCATCCCGATCAGCAGCCACAAACTGCCGGTGCGCCTCAACGCGAAGGCTTCCAGGAACCCGAACGACCCCGCCATCACGCAGCCGAACAGAGCCTCGCCCTTATTGTTCCAGTGAATCGCGCCGAACACCACCGCCAGAATGATCGCCGCCGGCCAAAAGCCGATTCCGTCTCCCAGCGCAGACTGCAGATATCCCCGGAATGTGAAGTCTTCGAAGACTCCCACCAGGAAAAATGCGATCGCCCAGAGCAGGCCGTACTTCAGCCCCGGCGCGCCGGTTTCGGCCAACCCTGCGAGCGAAAATCCGTGCAACGCCCAGATCGCCGCCAACAGCAGGCTTAGCATCGCAAACCCCAGGGGCACGCCCTGCCAAAATCGTTTCCCAAACGCCTGATTCCATGGCAGCCGGTAATCCGCAAACGTCTGTTTTTCGATCAAGGTCATGATCGCCGCCGCGACAATCACGGCCAGGGCCAAGATTCCTTCGTTCACGATTTGATCAATCACGCTGAGAGTGGCGTTGCCGGCGTTCACTTGTACGGCCAATGCCCAATCGTGCACCGATGGGGACACGGTCGCCGCGACGCCAACTCCTGCATACACTGCAAACACCAGCCCCAGGGCGAGCCCGCAGAACATCAGAATGCGCCACCCGGCCCGTAGGCCCCTCGGCCCCACGAAGAACGAATGCCCCGCCGCCGGACCGGGTTGACTCGACGCATTTGGCGTGATGTCTGAAGCCATTTCAGACTCCCTTCCTAAACCGATTCGCGCACCTGCCGATTCACCCAGCGGAACGAACCAAAATCGTTCCGCCCTATACTAACCGCAAGGGCACGGGGTTGCGATGGCCTGTCCGCGGCGCTAAACTAAATCGTTCAGACGAATGAAACCATCGTTTTGTAATCAAGCCTGCGCGCCCGTCCGGCTCGGAATCAGCGCATACATCGGGGAGAACGAATTTGGCCAAATATGATCTGGTGATCATCGGCAGCGGGCCGGGCGGATACGTCGCGGCGATTCGGGCGAGCCAGTGGGGATTGAAGACCGCGGTCGTTGAAAAAGACCCGCTTCTCGGCGGCACCTGCCTGCACGTGGGTTGCATTCCCACGAAGGTATTCCTGCACCACGCCGACATTTACGACTATTTCCAGCGCGCCGAGGAATTCGGCTTCGAAGTGAAGGATGTGAAGGTCAACTGGCCCGCGATGCTGGCGCGCAAGGACAAGATCGTCAAGAAACACGCGGGCGGCATCGGCATGCTGTTCAAGAAACACAAAGTCGATTCGATCACCGGTTGGGGACGCATTGCCGGTCCGGGACGGGTGGCGGTGGAAAAAGATGGCGCGACCACCGAAATCGAAACCACCTTCACGATGCTGGCGACCGGCTCCGAGGCGCGTTCGCTGCCGGGCGTCGAGCTGGATGCCAGCTGCATCCTGAGTAACCGCGAAATTTTGCAGCTGCCCGCGATTCCGAAATCGCTGGTGGTCGTCGGTGCCGGCGCGGTCGGAGTGGAATTCGCATCGATTTATCGGACATTCGGCACGGAAGTGACGATCCTCGAGGCGTTGCCGCGCATCGTGCCGCTGGAAGACGAGGAAATTTCGCCCGAGCTCGAAAAGGCATTCAAGAAACAAGGCATCCGTATCGAAACGGGAGCCAAAGTCGAGACCGTCAAGAAGGATCCGAAGGGCGCGACCGTCACTTTCAAGGACAAGACCGGAAAATCACAGGCGCTATCGGCCGAAAAAGTCCTGATCGCCGTGGGACGGCGCCCGCTCACCGAAAACTGCGGGCTCGAAAAAACGCGGGCCAAAATCGAACGCGGATTCGTTCACGCTAACGCCTACATGGAAACCGCCGAACCGAATCTCCATGCCATCGGCGATATCGTCGCCGGGCTTCCGCAGCTGGCACACGCAGCGTCGATGGAGGGCATCATTGCCGTCGGCCGCATGACCGGAAAAGACGTGCAGCCTTTCAACCGCCTGCGCTGCCCGGCTGCCACCTATTGCGAGCCGCAAATCGGCTCCGTAGGCCTCACCGAAAAACAGGCGCGGGACGCCGGCTACGACGTGAAGACGGGAAAATTTCCGTTCCTCGGCAACAGCAAGGCAACGATTCTCGGCTCGCACGAGGGCTTTATCAAGGTCGTGGCCGAAGCGAAGTACGGCGAAATTCTCGGCGTGCATGCGATCGGCCCGCTCACCACGGAAATCATCGCCGAAGCCGTCACCGCGCTGGGCCTTGAAGCCACGCTCGACGACATGGCCGCCCTCATCCACGCGCATCCCACCGTCTGGGAAGCAATGGGGGACGCCTTCAATTCCGTCCGCGGCCTGACCATCAATTTCTAGGCCGCTATGGCCGACGCGGAGGATTTGCTTCGGTGCAGTAGTTTCGTTCGTGGAAGGCAAACAGTTGCCGCAAGCAGCGAAAATCTGCTGGGTCGTTGACCAAGGGTTGATCTCCTACGCCCCCGCGTATGAACTGCAGCGCCAGCTCGTTGCCGCCCGCAAGGGGCAAGTGATCCCCGACGTACTGCTCCTCTGTGAGCACCCGCCCGTGATTACACTGGGCCGCAACGGCACGCGCAACAACCTCCGAGCCTCCGGTGAGCTGCTGTGCGCGAAAAACGTGGAATTCCACCGGAGCGACCGCGGCGGCGACATCACCTACCACGGGCCGGGCCAGATCGTCGGCTATCCGATCCTCGATCTGACGGAGCACCGGCGCGACATCGGCTGGTACGTCACTCAACTCGAAGAAGTGATGATCCGCGCGACCTCCGATTTCGGGCTCTCGGCCAAGCGCGTAGACGGCCAGCACGGCGCGTGGCTCGACACGGCGCGCGGCGAAGAGAAACTGGGCGCCCTCGGCGTGCATCTGAGCCGTTGGGTCACATCGCACGGCTTCGCGTACAATGTCTCGACCGATCTCAGCGGCTTCGACCTGATCGTGCCATGCGGCATCAGCGGCAAAGGCGTCACGTCGCTGGAACGCGCCCTCGGCCGCCGTGCCCTGCTCGAAGAAGTCCGCGACCGCCTCGTCGCCCACTTCGCGGAAGTCTTCTCGCTCGAGATGACGAAGACCAGCAGCGAACAGCTGGCGGAAACATTGCGTACCGCGCCGGCAACAGCAACGGTGTAAGGTTCAAGTGTAGGGCCGGGGCCTTCCGCCCGGCATTCTGTGCCTGTCATTTGAAGCGGAGCCAGACAATCCATCTCCTGCGTTAGACTATGGAACTCTCATGCCCAATGAAAAAATGACTGCCGCGCCAGGCGGCGCTCTCAGCACCGGCCAGCAACTCGACCTCTATTACTACATGCAGCTGAACCGCCGGCTCGAAGACCGGCTGGTCACGCTCTTCCGCCAGAACAAAATCGTCGGCGGCGTTTATTCGAGCTTGGGCCAGGAAGGCGTCTCCATCGGCAGTTCCTACGCGCTCGAGCCGCGCGACTGGCTGGCGCCCATGATCCGGAATATCGGCGCGCTGCTCGTCAAGGGATTCAAGCCGCGCGACATCTTCACCCAGCACATGGCGAAATTCACCTCCCCCACGCAGGGAAAAGACGGCACCAGCCATTTCGGCGATCTGAAGGTCCGCCACGTGGTCTCGCCGATCTCCATGCTGGGTGATCTGATTCCGGTGATGACCGGCGTTGCGATGGCCGGACGTTATCTGGGACAAAATATTGTTGCGATGACCTGGATCGGCGACGGCGGCAGCTCCACGGGCGTCTTCCACGAAGGCATGAATTTCGCTGCCACCCAGCGCGCGCCTTTTGTCCTGATCGTCGAGAACAATCAGTGGGCCTATTCGACTCCCGTGGCGCGCCAGGTCCCGATCAAGAACCTCGCGGATCGCGCCGTCGCCTACGGAGTGCGGAGCACAATCGTAGACGGCAACGACGTCCTCGCGGTATACGCCGCCAGCAAAGCCGCCGTCGACGACTGCCGCGCCGGCCGCGGCCCCGTTCTGATCGAAGTGAAAACCATGCGCATGAAAGGTCACGCGCAGCACGACCCCGCCGAATACGTCCCCAAGGCCATGATGGATTTCTGGAAGCAGCAGGATCCCATCGCGCGCTACGAAAAATTTCTGACCGAAAACAAGTTCTGGGACGCAGCGAAAAAATCCGAGATCGACGCACGCATCGAACGCGAGCTTGATGCCGACCAGAAATTCGCCGAGGAATCGCCGCTGCCTCCGCCGGAACTTGCCGAGCAGGGCGTCTATTGCGACGGCTGCCACACGATCGAAGCCGAATGGCGCCGTCCGAAAAAAGAGGTGATGCCGCCCGCATCGAGCGAGCAAGCGGTCTGGAAAGTCGCCGATTTCGGCGCGTTCAAAGCCCCCGCCCATCCCGTGGCCGTGCCCGCTCCGGGAGTCGCACCTGCCAGCGTTCCCGACGCGGCATCTCCCGACGTGGAACCGGATGGCACTGGCCCTGCCAAGGAAGTTCCGCTGCGCGTCCCCTTCGGCCGCGGCCCGAAGGACCGCTCCGTCGAACTCGAGCGACGCGACAAAGCCGCCGAACGCCCGCAACATCCACCGCGCCATCATCAGAACAAACCCCACAAGCGGCGGAGGCGCTAACGGCGATGCCCGAAATCACGATGCTCGAAGCCATCCGCCAGGCCATGTTCGAGGAAATGGACCGCGACCCGGCCGTCGTGGCCATCGGCGAAGATATCGGCGTCTATGGCGGCGCGTTCAAAGCCACCGATGGCCTGCTCGCGCGTTTCGGCCACGAACGCGTGATCGAAACTCCGATCAGCGAATCCGCCATCGTAGGCGCCGCGTGCGGCATGAGCTATCTCGGCCTGCGCCCCGTGGCGGAAATGCAGTTCATTGATTTCATCGCCTGCGCCTTCAACCAGGTCACCAACATGGTCGCGAAGTCGCACTATCGCTACGGCGCGCCTGTGCCGATGGTGGTACGCGGCCCCTCCGGCGGCGGCGTTCACGGCGGGCCGTTTCATTCCGCGAATCCGGAAATGTATTTCGTGCACACGCCGGGGCTCAAGGTCGTTTACCCCTCGACGGCATACGACGCGAAAGGCCTGCTGAAATCCGCGATCCGCGACAACAACCCGGTTTTGTTCTTCGAGCACAAATTTCTTTACCGCCGCGTCAAGGAAGAAGTGCCGGCAGGCGACTACACCGTGCCGCTCGGCAAAGCGGTTGTCCGTCGGGAAGGCCGGCACATCACCATCGTCAGCTACGCTGCGATGGCTCACGTGGCGATGGAAGCGGCCAGCGTGCTCGCGAAAGAGGGCATCGAGGCCGAAGTGATCGACCTGCGTACGCTGCTGCCACTGGATCGCCAGACGATCCTTGATTCCGTGAAAAAAACCAATCGTCTGCTCGTCGTCCACGAAGACACGCGCACAGGCGGTATCGCCGGAGAAATCGCCGCCATCGTCTGCGAGGAAGCCTTCGGCTACCTCGATGCTCCGATTTCGCGCGTGACGGCCCTGGACACCCCCGTGCCCTACTCCCCGCCACTCGAAGAAAGGTTCCTGCCAAACGCGGAAAAAGTTGTCGCCGCCGCGCGTGAACTGGCAAAATACTAGATGGTTGCGGGCCTGGTGGGGGCGCGGGGGTTTCGCCCGCCTGAAAAACCACCGTTCTGCTTTCTGGGCGTTAGCCCCGGCCGTCGCCGATCGATTGTTTTTCGCAGCCCCGCAGTGGCGAAGAAAGTAGGTTTTGCGCATTGGGAAAAACGAAGGGATTGAACGTAGCCGAATTTGAAGCCGGGTCCGAAGTCCGGATCGCCAACCGCGCCTTCCTCGAAGAATTTCTCGAGGCCGGGCAGTACCACAACGAACTCGAGCCGGAGCAGCTCGACTACGCCGGCCGCGTCGCGAAAGTCAAATCCGTCGAGTTCTTTACCGGCGGCGACGAAATCTACACGCTCGAAGGCGTTCCCGGCGTTTGGCACGAAGAGTGCCTCTCTGCGGCCTGAACGCAGCGCGCCGCAGCCCTTCGCGCTTGCAATTCGAGCGCCGTATTCTAGGATCGAGACGGGTTTCTACCCGACACTGCTGCCGGGTAGAACTTCAGGCAAGTGATTGATAACAAAAAACCGGGACGCACCCCCATCGACAATCAATCCGGGGGGCGCCGGAACGGTAGAAAGTTCGAAATCGGCCGATTACCGCAAGCGGGTGGAGGAACCAGCGATGGCAGTCGACGTTATTATGCCCCAGATGGGCGAGAGTATTTTTGAAGGCACCATCACCAAGTGGCTGAAAAAGCCCGGTGACAAAATCGAGCGCGACGAGCCGCTCTTTGAAATCTCCACCGATAAAGTTGACGCCGAAATTCCATCACCGGCCGCCGGCGTCCTGAAAGAAATCAAAGTCAAAGAAGGCCAGACCGTTCCGATTCAGACGGTGGTCGCGTCGATCGACGCCGCCGGTGCCGCTCTGTCCGCCCCCGCGCCGGCTCCTGCGAAAACCGAAACACCGAAAGCTGCACCGGCTCCCGCGCCAAAGACCGAAGCGCCGAAACCGGCCTCTGCGCCGGCTCCTGGGCCGGCTGCAGCTGCGCCCGTTGCCGCTGAACCGGCGCAGCGCGCTGGCGGCAATGGCGACAAGATTCGCAGCTCACCGCTGGTGCGCCGCATCGCGCGCGAACAGAACGTCGATCTTTCGCAAGTTCCTGGAACCGGCGCCGGCGGACGCATCAGCAAGCAGGACATTCTCGCCGCCACCGAAGGCGGCGCGCGCGCCCTGGCTCCGGCGGCGGCTGGGTCCACGCCCGCCGCTCCTGGAGCGCGGCCGACGATGCCTCCGCCGACTGCCGGCGGCGCGGGGGAAGCCGGCTTCCCGCGCGAAAAAATGTACTTCGGCAATTACGTTGTGCAGCCCATGTCCACCATGCGGCAGAAAATCGCCGAGCACATGGTGATGTCGAAGCGTACTTCTCCGCACGTTTACTCGATCGAAGAAGTGAATGTGAATGCCATCGCCGCGCTGCGCGCCAAATCGAAGGCGAAGTTCGAACAGGAATCCGGTACGAAGCTCACCTTCATGCCCTTCTTCATCCGTGCCGCCGTTGAAGCCCTGCGCGCGTATCCGACCGTCAACTCTTCGGTCGACGGCACGAACGTTGTGCTGCACAAGGAATGCAATATCGGCATTGCCGTCGCACTGGATTGGGGCCTGATCGTTCCCGTGATCAAGAACGCCGAGGAGAAAAATTTCTTCGGCCTCGCGCGCGCCGTCACCGATCTTGCCGAGCGCGCCCGGTCGAAAAAGCTCAAGCCCGAGGAAGTAGCCGAAAGCACCTTCTCGATCACGAACCCCGGCGTTTTCGGCGGCCTCTTCGGGCTTCCCGTGATCAACCAGCCCAACGTCGCGATTCTCGGCCTCGGCGCGATCGAAAAGCGCCCGGTCGTGGTCGACGACGCCATCGCCATCCGTTCGATGGTGTACCTCACGCTGTCCTACGATCACCGCGCCGTCGATGGCGCCATCGCGCATCAA
>CAZLWY010000210.1:0-42381 GCA_964563425.1 uncultured Acidobacteriaceae bacterium
AGCGCGCCTACGACCAGGCGAAATACGGCGAGTATTCGCGGCGGCCCTACATCGACATGGTCATCCCGTCGCTCACCGACCCGTCGGTCGCGCCGCCGGGGAAACATGTGCTGTCGTGTTTCGTGCAGTACGCGCCGTACAGGCTCAGCTCGGGCACCTGGGACGAGCAACGCGAGGCGTTCGGGAACACCGTGATCGACACGATTTCCGAGTACGCACCGAATCTGAAGAAAATCATCATCGGCAAACAGGTGCTGACGCCGCTGGATATCGAGCGGCAGACCGGCTTGACCGAAGGAAGCATTTTTCAGGGCGAGCTTTCGCTGGAGCAGCTCTTCTTTTTGCGGCCCGTGGCCGGTTGGGCGCGCTACCGCACGCCGATCCGGAATCTCTTTATGTGCGGTTCGGCGACGCATCCCGGCGGCGGCGTGATGGGGGCGCCGGGCCGTCTGGCTGCGCTTGAAATCTTGGGCGAGTCCGGAAGAGCGAGGAACTGAGGTGGTGGCGGCGCGCGAAATTGTGATTGTCGGCGGCGGGCATAACGCTCTGGTTGCCGCGTTTTATCTGGCGCGCAAGGGTTTGAAGCCGCTGGTGCTCGAGCGGCGTGCGATCGTGGGCGGCGCCGCGGTGACCGAAGAACTTCATCCTGGTTTTCGCTGCTCGACGCTGGCTCACGCCGGCGGGCCTCCGCATCCGGCCATTGTGAGCGATATGCAGTTGGCTCGACACGGGTTGCAAAAGCTGGAATCGCCGGTCCGTCTTTTCGCGCCGTCGCCCGACGGCCGCGCGCTGGCTCTGGCGTCTGACGCGAACAACGCCGCGCAGCAGATCGAACGATTCTCGAAGAACGACGCGGTGAAATATCTCGAATTGAACGCCACGCTCGGTCGCGCCTCGAAAATCATCGCGGAATTGCTGACGCTGACTCCTCCCCTGATCGAAAAACCTGCAGGCGAAGACCTGTGGAAGCTGCTAAAGCTTGGGCGCAAGTTTCGCGGACTGGGCAAGAAGGAAATGATGCGAGTGCTGCGCTGGGGCCCCATGGCGGTGGCTGATTTCGTCGCCGAATATTTCCAGACCGACCTCTTGCGAGCCGCGGTGGCCGGACGCGGAATTTTTGGGGCAGCCATGGGGCCGTGGTCGGCGGGTTCGACGGCGCTGTTGCTGCTGCGTGCCGCATCGGATCCCCAGCCGATCGGCAATTCGGCCTTCCCGCGAGGCGGGATGGGGGCGCTGACCGGGGCAATGGCAGCTGCCGCCCAGGAAGCTGGCGCGGAGATTCGCACCGGCGCAGACGTGGAAAAGATTCTGGTGAAGAACGGCTCTGCAGCCGGCGTGGTGTTGCGCGGCGGCCAGGAGATGGCTGCGAAACGCGTCGTTTCGGGCGCCGATCCACAACGAACCTTCCTGCGGTTGCTCGATCCCGGCGATTTGCTGCCGAGTTTTGCGGCGAAGATTCAGAATTACCGGTCGAAAGGGACCGTGGCGAAACTCAACCTGGCGCTGGATGGGCTGCCCACGTTCACGGCGCTGCGTGATTCCGAAGGCACGGCCGAGTTGGCCGGGCGAATTCACATCGGCCCGGGGATCGATTATCTCGAACGGGCGTTCGATGCGTCCAAGTACGGCGAATTCTCGCGCGCGCCGTATTTGGAAATTTCCATTCCCTCGATTCTGGATGATTCGCTGGCGCCGTCGGGAAAGCATGTGATGTCGATCCACATGCAGTTTGCGCCGTACCGGCTGAAGAGCGGCGATTGGCGGCAGCAGCGCGATCGACTGGCTGACTCGATCGTGAAAACCATAGCCGAGTACGCGCCGGATCTGCCAGGGAAGATCGTGGCGCGGCAGATCTTGACGCCGGCTGATTTGGAAGACACCTACGGCCTGACCGGCGGGCATCCCTGTCACGGTGAGCTGGCGCTTGATCAGCTCTTCACCATGCGGCCGCTGCTCGGCTGGGCGCGCTATCGCACACCGGTAAAAGGACTCTATCTCTGCGGTTCGGGAACGCATCCGGGCAACGGCGTTACGGGAATTTCCGGCGCCAATGCAGCGCGTGAAATCCTGAGGGACCTGCGCTAGGACGGTCCCGTTTTCGGGTCGCGGCCGGCGCGTCGGGCAGGGTCTACTTTTCTAGCGCGTACTTCTTCGTCAGGCGATAGACCGGATAGCTGGCCAGCAACAATGCCAGACCGTACAGGGTGTTGCGTTCATCGCTGAAGAAAGCGCCGACGAGAAATGCCACGGAGCCGGCGACGGCGAGAGCCACGGTCCAGGGATAACCCCAGCTGCGATAGGGGCGCGGCGTATCGGGCTCGCGCCGGCGCAGAGCGAAGACGGCCAAGTACGAGATGCCGTACTTCGCGACGAAGAAGAATGCTGTGATGGCGATGACGCGATTGAAAGACCCCGAGAGCAGAAATGCCATCGTGACCGCCACGCTGACACCCAGAGCGATCGACGGCGTGCCACCCGAGTTTACGTGCGTAAAGGACCGCGCACCCCAACCGTCCCGACTCATACCGTACAGCACTCGCGTGGCGGCCAGGATCACGCTGTTGATCAGCGCCAGTAGCGCCACAATCATCAGCGCCTTTACAACCACCTCGCCTGCGTGTCCGAAGAGCGACTCTCCCAGCGCCGCGACGGGGAGATCCTCTTTCGCGATTCCTGCTACGCCGAGGACGCGGAAGAGCGCCACGTTGATAAGCAGAAAGATCGCGCTCAGCAAGATCACGGAATGAATCATTGAGCGCGGCATCTCGCGGCCCGGATCGACCAGCTCGTCGCCGAAATAGATCGAGCTGTACCAGCCGTCAAAGGTGTAAATGACGGCCTGAAGCGTGAGCACGAATGCGAACACCAGCGGCACGCCGGACGGGAGCGACAGCGCGGAGGCAGACTCTACCGCGCGATGTTGTCCGACGAATGCTCCCAGAATTAGGACCAAGAAAACGGTTGCTGTCGCGGCACTCGTAATATTCTGAAACCGGCTCCCCCACCGGATGCCCCGCCATTGCAGCACGGCGATCACGACCGCAACGGCGGTCGCGGTCATGAGCGGATGATTGAGACGCGGCAGAACATCCCGAGAGTACTCGCCGACCAGAATTCCAGCGGCGGCGACCGCGCTGCAGTTGCTGACCCAATCGTTCCACCCGACGACAAAGCCGATGTAGTCGCCGAAGGCGCGCCGCGCGATCGTGTAGTACGCGCCGGAGCTTGGAATCATCGCGCCGACTTCGGCGAGCGACCAGGCGCCGAGCAGCGAATAGATCGCGCCGATCACCCAGGCGGACATGATCAGCCACTCCGACGGCATGCGGGACGCGATCTGGGAGGGCGTGCGCATGATTCCCGACCCGATCGAGCTGCCCAGAGAGACGGCGATGCCAAACGTGACGCCGAGAATGCGGAGCATACTGCCGCCGGAGGCCGGTTGACCGCGCGGCGTTTCGGTGGGCAGCTTCTCCTCCCGGGAAATTCCGAAGCTTCCGCTCACAGGATCATCGGCGGGAAATTCGCAAACGAGGGTAGCAAAACTCGGCCGCCGAAAGGGAATGTTTCATGGCGCGTGAATCGCGCCTGGAACGCGGGAGCGGCTAGAGAACCGCGGAGACAGGCGTGCCGGCGGCAGCGAAGACCGCGGACATTTCGGCGCGGGCGAGAGGGAGGAAGGCATCGACGACCTGCGGGTCAAATTGCGTGCCGCGGCAATCGATTAAGCGGCGGATTGCTTCATCGACCGGGAGGCCGTTGCGGTAGGGGCGATTGGAGACCATGGCGTCGAAGGAATCGATCACGGAAACGATGCGCGAGCCGATGGGAATCTCTTCGCCTTTCAACCCGGCAGGATATCCGCGGCCTTCGAAACTTTCGTGATGATGCAGGATCATCAGGCTGGCGCGTTCCATGCCCGGCACGTGCCGGAGAACGGCCCAGCCATATTCGGGATGCTTCTTCATCAGGGCGTATTCATCGTCGGTCAGCTTCGCGGGCTTATTGAGAACTGCGTCGGGGATGCCGATCTTTCCGATGTCGTGCAGCAGGGCCGCAACCTCGAGATCGGAAAGCGCGCTCTGATCGAATCCCAGCTCGGTGGCCACATGAAGCGCCCATTCCGCCAGGCGCGTGCTGTGGACTCCCGTGTTGAGATCCTTGAGGTCGAGCAGCTGATTGAACGCGCAGATCAGCGAGGTGCGCAGGGCTGCCAGCTGCTCCTCGACCGATTTAATCTGCACGGCGGCGGTGCACCACTGCTGGAGCAGCTTCGTCGAAACCGGGAGATCGGCGGCGGCATTCATCGTCGGGCCGCCGAGGACCGGGAATTCGGTTGCGAGCAGGCTTGCGTCGGTCGTCAGCATGGAGGTTTCCCGTTTGTGTTACGGAAGCAGACTGCTCAGGCCCTGAAGCGGGGCCATCGAGGTGAGCGCCCAATTCGTGTTCAGGCGGCCGAAGCCCATCGTGGTGTTGATGAACTTCGCGTGCGTGACGGCCCACGCGGCCTGGTTCTGGCTGGCGTTGCTCTGGACGTTGAGGATCAAGGACGCGGTTCCCGAAACCATGGGGCAGCTGAAGGACGTGCCCCAGCCGGCGGCGAAGAGGCCGAACGGATAGGTGGTGATCACGCCTTCGCCGGGGGCCGCGACCCAAACGATCTGGTCGCCGTAGTTGGAGAAACTCGAAGGTTGATCCTGGTTGTTGGTCGAAGCGACGCCCATTACGTACTGTTGCCAGCCTGCTGGATAGACCATTTCGTCTTCGCCTTCGTTGCCGGCCGAAGCCACCAGGATCACGTGATTGTTGTTGGCGTACTTGAGCGCGCTGTTGAATTCCGTCGAGCTCGTCGTCATGTCGAAGCTCATGTTGATCACGTTCGCGTGATTCTGAACCGAATAATAAACGGCAGCGATGATGTTTGAAAGCGAGCCGTTGCCGTCCGGGCCAAACGCCTTGGCGGGCAGCAGCTTCGCCGTGGGGGCGACGAGGTGGATCACTCCGAGAACCATCGTGCCGTGGCCGAACGCTTCGTAACCGGTTCCGTCCAGCATGTGCGCCGTGTGTTGATCGAGCATCGCGGCCGTGTGCTGGTTCACGTAGGCGGCCGGGCAGGAATCACACGGCGGTGGCGCGGACATGTTGACGTCGTTGAGCTCGTTGCCGCCGGCTTGATTGCGCGTGAAGTCCCAGCCCGGAAGAAGCACGCCCTGAAGCGCAGGATGCGTAGGATCGACGCCCGTGTCGATGTCGGCGACGATTCCCTTCCCGGTGACGTTAAAGTTGTTCTGCGCCTGAGAAAGCTGAATGATGGCGGCGGCCGGCTGGTTGACGTAGCCGTACGTCACGGTGGTGCCGTAGTAATTTACCGGGCTCGTTTCCCACAGACCGGCCGGCGCGCTGTTGGACGTGTCGGGAGCGGTTGGGTTGGGCGGAATGATCAGCGTCTGATCGGGTTCGGCATCCACGATTCCGCTTACAAGAGAGAGGACGTTCGCCAGGAGGTTTGGCAGCAGCCCGTTGCTTGAGCGCACCAGGTACACCTGGCCGAGATTGCCATCAAGATTGCCGACCACGTTGCAGGCGTGAAGCAGGCAAATGAGCTTGAGCCCAGCAAGCCCGGCGTTCGTGCGGACGATGACGCCCGGCTGGGGCTCCGTGAGGCTGGAAACGGTGCTTCCGAGATTGGACAGCAGACCACCCACGAGGCCCTGGGCCGAAGCGGACTGGCCAGAGATCGCGATTAAGAGAACCAGACTAAGCCAGAATTTACGACGCATGATGTTTGCTACTCCTTTTGCGCGGCCCCGGAAAGTCATTGCCGATCCAAACGTATGACCCGTAAATTCTCTCGTCGGTGGTAGGACCGGGCCATAGTACGGATGGCTCATTCCGGTAGCCATTCGCATCTACTGTGTGCCTCTGTTGCGTTTCTTTCTCTTCTTCAGAAGCCCCTTAAGCATTTTAGAATCATACGGTAACGACAGAATTGGCGACGGGGGCAGAATCGGATCAACCAGCGCCAGTTGCAGCTCCTCAGAGGGGAGCTTGACCCGGAGGTGAAAGTGTCCGTCCATGTCGCATTCCAGGTTGAACTCACCAAACCTGCTGGTAAGTGTCTCGGCGACGACCTTGCGGCCCTTCAGCAGTGCGACCGGCAGCGCGCCCAGCCCCTCGCGCGGGTCCGTTGAATGGAGGACCTGGCCGATGACTGCGACCTTGTCCGAATCGAGCTGCGGCTCCATGCGAAGGTCAATCCGGTAGGTGCCCACGCCAAACAGAAGCTGACGCGCGGCGGAACCGCTCGAACGCACGCCGACGGGACCCAGGCTCAGTCCGCTATCGAAAAGCAGTTTGGCGGTCGCCAGGGCGCCGCGCTTCGGCCGACGCGAACCATGAATCGCCAGGGCGGCTTTCATTTGGCGAACCGCCGTTTCTGGCGGTTCCAGCGCGGTTTCCTGACGGGCGACCTGATGGACGTGCTTCCAAAGATGGAGCGCCTTGGAGCACTGCTTGCAGCCGGTGTCGAGATGAGTTTGCATCGCTGTCTTTTCCCGCGCTCCTACCACGCCCCTTGCGAAATCAACCCAGTTCTCCATCGAGTAGTGATCCATCTCTCCCCCTCAGAATTGTCAGGGCCGGCCTATCCCCGTGCGCGTCCTCACAGCGCCGACCCTTTTTGGGTGTTCAGGCCATAAGGGTAGCGCTGGGCTGGAAAAATATAGGCGGATTCGACGATTCTCCGAACCCGGAAAGAGGGCTATAAACTCTTTCCTATCAGTAGGAAAGGCGCCCAAAAGTAGGGGTGGGGGTAGTCGAGTCGCAGATCCTTCATGGCGGATTGAACGGCACGGGCCTTGGGCTCACCCCGAGCGAGGCGAAGGTAGAACCTGGTCATAAACGCGGCCGTGCTCTGATCGTGGACATCCCAGAGGGTCAAAAGCAGGGAGTGCGCTCCGGCATACAGCAAGCCGCGGATCAGTCCGAGAAGTTCATCGCCGGGACTGACGGCATTCATACCCGTGGAACAACCGCTGAGCGTAACCAGGTCGGCCTCGAGTTTGAGTTGATACAGGTCGTAGAGGTTCAAATAGGCGTCGCCGAGACGAATGCCAGAAAACATGGGATTGTCCTGGCGGAAGCTCCCGTGAGTGGCGATGTGGATGTACTGACTGTGCTCGCCTTTTTCGCGCAGCGCGGCATGGTTGGCGGCGGCGCCGACGATCAGCCCGGCCCTGGGCAGCGCCCTCGAGACGGCTTGCACTTCTTCAAGAATCAGCGGGGCGCGCTCATCCGGAACGCCCATGATCAAGGAGGATCCCGCGGCCAGGGCCGGCTTGCGCTGGCAATGGGCGTAGACGCTCGAGCTGGGCGCGTAGGAAATGGTAAATGAGTCGATGAGATATTGCTGACCGTCGAAGAGTGCGTGGAAGGGAACGTAGTGCAACATTCCATGGGGCACGATCACGAGGTGCTGGGCCCGAATGCGTTCGCGAAACGGAGCCACGAGCTCCAGATAAAGCTGGGCGAGGTGGGATTGCACGGCGCCGAGCAAGGAATTGGCGAAGGACTTCATGTACTCGCTGCCGAGTCGGAATTTCGACAACTGAAATTGCACCATTCGGAGCAGGTTCACGATGCGCGAGACAGGCGTGGCGGCAACGATTTCAAGCGATTTCGCGGTAAGGATCGCGGCGACGAACCGGTCCTTCACACTGAAGTATTCGATGACGGCGGTGTCGGGCGGCAGGAACTCGCGGATTGTCTTAAGCGACAAGATGGCGGGTCCCATCGCTAGGTCCCGTTCGGTCTGCGCGGGCGGTAATTCGCGGAAGGCGCGCAGGAGTTCGTTTTCGTGCGCGAGCGCTTCTTTCTGGAGCTGCTCGATGCGCTCGCGCGACGGAGTTTCCTTGCGCAACTGCTCGTTCTCAATCCGGCGGTAATACCAATTCAAATCCTCGCGCATTCCGCGGATACGGCGAACCAAACCGCTCTGCCCCGTGTCGTCGGCCGGCAATCCGGGGCCATGCTGCACCAGGAGCTCGGCCAGACTGCGTGATTTCGCCAGTTCCATGTAGCCGAATGATTCCTCGGCAGAATTCGGCCTGATGCTCTCGTCCAGACAAAGTTCGACGAGGCATTCGTACACCTCCAAACGATTTTTCATGAATGCGATTTTCAATTCCTCGCCGTGAAGGCTGCTGCGCAGGGTTTCAAGTGCCTGGCGGGCGCGCTGGAATGAATCGTAGGCGGCGCGAACGTCGCCGGATGTCTGCTGCGCTTGTCCCATCAGGAACTCGGCCTGATAGCGCAACACAGGAGCATCCACCTTTTCGAGGCGCTTGAGTGCCAGGTCGCATTCGGAGCGGGACGCCGCCGCATGGCCCGAGCGGAGGCAGATGCGTGCCAGAAGCAAGTGGCAGAGGACGGCTTTGCCCGGCAAGAACGACGAGTCGAAGAAGCCGGCGGCCACCGAGCACAGACGGCGCGCCTCGAATAAGCGGCCTTCGTCATAGAGCACGACCGCCTGATAGAGATCCATCAGCCACGGCCAGACGAGATTTTTCTCGCGCACGAATTTGGGACGAGCCTGCGCGAACAGGTCGAGCGCAGGAAGCGGCTTGCCAAACTGACTGAGCGCCATGGCTTCGTTGGCCTGGCATTTGGCTTCTTCGTAGCCCATGCCGAGCTTTTGAAACCGTTGGTAGCCGTCATGGGCAGTTTCGAGGGCCTCGGCGCTGAGGTTCAGCTCAAGATAGATTTCCGAAAGGTCGAAGTCGCAGAGAGCCAGGACGTAGGCGTCGCCGTTTTTTTCGCATTCCAGCCGGGTGGCACGGAGCATTTCGATGGCCCGGCCGTATTCGCCACGAAGGTAGTACAGATAGGCGATGTTGTAGTCGGCCTGCGTGACCAGCAGGGCCATACCCTGCTGGACGCACATTTCGCGGGCGCGCTGGTAGGTGGCCAGGGCGCGCGGAAAATCGTTGAGGGTGATGAGACACACCGCCATGTTGTAGAGCGCGACCGCGAGACCTTCGGAATCGCGAAGCGGTACGAGGGCTTCATAGGCGCGCTCGTAACAAGCGAGGCCTTCCTCAAAGCGGTCCTGGCGGTGGTAGATGTTGCCGAGGTTGATTTCGACGTGCGCGAGGCGCTGGCGGTCACCGAGCTCGGCGAAAATCTTCTTGGCGCGTTCGGCGGCTTCGAACGCCTGGTCATAGCGCCCCAGCAGAATCAGCGGTTGAATGGAAGGAATCAGCGTGCGGCCTTCCTCGGTGGCGTTGCCGATCCGGCGAAAAATCCTGAGAGCCTGCTCGTGGAAAACCAAAGCCTTGCGATTGTCGCCGAGGATGCTGACACCGTTGCCCTTGGATCGCAGAGCACGGCCGAGTATTTCCTGGCTGCGAAGGCGACGCGCGATGACGATGGCTGACTCAACGAGCGAGAGAGCCTGCTTGGTATCGACACGCAGCCTGGCGCGAGCCACTTCGTTGAGCTGCTGGCCGACGGACTCCCGATAAAGCTTTCGGCGCGCGAGAAATCGCGCGCGCGCAGCGGTATTGCGGAGTTTCGCAAGTTCGCCGATCAGCTTTTCGCTGAGCGGCGTTGTTCGCTCGGCCGATTTCACGAAAAGCCCGCTTTCTCGAACTCCTTGCGCGCGCGATCGAGGCAGCGCTGGCGAATGAAACCGATCGAGCCGGTCGCGATTCCGAGAGCGCGAGCAACCTCCGCGTACGGCCGGGCGGGCTCCTCGAAGAAAAGCATGCGGATCAGCTCCTGGCAGCGATCTGGCAGCGCCGCGAGTACCTGACGCAGCTTTTGCTCGTCTTCCGCTTCGCGCAAGATGCGCTCGGCTTGGGCGGGAGTGCTCTGTTCAAAGGCGGGATCGTTCGGATCGGTCACATCGGTACGCTGCTTTTCGCGCTTACCGTGGAAGCATTTGTGCGCCGTGATCTGGATGATCCACTTCGGCAACGCTTCGGGCTTGCGAAGCTTCGACAATTCGGAAAGGAGCTCGAGGCACACGGCCTGAAATATGTCGGTCGCTTCATCGGGCGAAAAACCGTACTTCACCGGAATCGAATAGATCAGGCGCTTATATTTGTCGATGAGCGCGGACCAAGCCTCTTCATTGCCTTGGAGACATTCAGAGACCAGCCGGCGATCAGGCCAAGCCTTCCACTTGTCGGATTGGGTCGAAGCGGGTTGAGGGGACATGAGAGCCGCGTCTATCGGCTTTGCTTAATGTAAAGCTGATCGATGTTCCACAGTGTGTATGGATCCATGATCGCGGGCTGGAGGTTTCCCACGCGATCGCTTGCACCCACCAAAATGTCCGGCCCTACCAGGCAAATGACCGGAAGATCCTCGGCGACGATTTCCTGCACGCGGTCGTACAGGCGCTTGCGTTTGGACGAGTCGAGCGTGACCTGCTGCTGCTGCATCAGGTGATCGATCTCCGATTCCCAGGGCGTGGCCGGCTTCGTTTGATTGGGATGCCAGAGATGCGTATCGCCGTTGGACATCCATACGTCCATCTCGGAGGTTGGGTCCGCATCTCCGCTGACGAGACCCATGATGGCGGCCTCGTAGTCGTAGCTCGTGAGCAGGCGGTCGACCATGGAGTGGAATTCCAGCGTCACTAACTGAACCTTCATTCCGAGAGGCTTCAAGTCGTCTTGGATGAGCGTGGCGATCTTCACCCGCTGCTGGTTCGAGGAACTGGTGAGGATCGAGAATTCGACGACGCTGCCGCGAGCGTCGACGAGCGTGCCGTCGGGTTTCCACGAGAATCCTGCGGATTTCAGGAGCTCGCGCGAGCGGTCGAGCGATCGGGTGGCGTGAGGGATCGCCGGATCGATCCACAGCTTATTGCCGGGCGTTACCTGGGTCCACAGCGGCGCGGCGCGGCCGCCGTACACCAGACGGACGAGGCTGTCGCGGTCGATCGCCGCGGAAACCGCCTGGCGAAAGCGCACATCCTGAAACCACGCCTGCTTCCGGGCGATCCCGGGAAGCGATTTTGACGAAAGATCGTTGAGGTTGAAGAAGAGAAAATTGTATTCAAGGCCTGCGCCCAGATCGTCGAGATGGTAATGCCGGGAGGACTGCTGCTTTTGCAGGACCGCGTAGTTTTCCGAGCTGAAGTGCGTGAGCAGATCCGTGTCCCCCGCCTGAAACCGAATGGCCTGAGCATCTTCGCTGGCCACGAACAGGAAGACGATCTGATCCACGTAGGGCAGGCGTTGGCCGCTGCGATCCTGCTTCCAGTAGTAAGGATTGCGATCCAGGACGATGCGCTGACCGGGGACGTATTCTTTGAGTTTGAACGGGCCGAGGCCGGCGAATTCGGCAGGCGACATTCCGATGCCCCAGGCTTTGTCGAACGCGCCGCTCTGGTAAGCGCCTTCGAGCCGATGGCGCGGCAGGATCGCGAAGCCGTCGAAGAGGCGTTCGGCGGCGGCATACGGTTGGGCCAAGGCGAATTGAACTGTATAGGCGTCGATTTTGCGGACGACGATTGGTTTTCCGCCGACGACCAACAGGTCTCGCTGCGGCGAATCTATTTTTTCGTCGAGATAGAGATCGAAGCTGAAGATCACGTCGTCGGCGTCGAGCGGTTCGCCGTCGGAGAAGCGCAGAGCCCGCCGCAGATAGAGCGTGTAGAGCCTGCCGTCGGGAGAGACGGTCCAGGACTTCGCCAGAGCCGGTTCGGTTTTCTGTGTGGCGCGGTTGATGTCAATCAGGTCGGCCGTGAGGCAGCGGATTACGTCGCGTGAAGTGGCGTCCTGGGCGAGGATCGGGTTCAGAGTTTTGGGCTCCGAGCGCAGCGCGACGACGATTCTGCCGCCGGAATGGCCCGGGGCGTTCGAGGTGATCAGCGCCTCCTCGGTAGGTCGATCGGAAGCCGAGGGCCGAGCTGCGGCCGAAACGCACACGCACGCCATAGCCACGGCAATCGCGTAGAGTCGGCGGCGCTCCCTGGCATTCCCCATAGTTCAAATTCTGGCAAAGATTGGAGATTTTTAAAGCTGGACGGACCGGAAGCGTTCCTGGAGTGCATTGGCTGCTGCGTAATAGAGGAGGAAAACGGGGACCAGCAGGACGGCGGGAAGGAACATCCACCAGTAGCTGGACAGGACGTAATACTGCTGGAGCGAGGAGAGAAGGCTGCCCCAGCTGGGAGTCGGCTCGCTGACGCCGAGGCCGAGAAAACTGAGCGTCACTTCGGCGAGGACGTATTGGGGAATCAGTAGAGCGAGCTGCGTGAGAATTACACCGGAGGCCTGCGGGAGGATGTGGCGCCCGAGGAGATAGAAATCGGAGGCGCCGAAGCCTCGGGCGGCCAGAACGAAATTGCGTTCTTTCGCGCTGAGTACGACCCCGCGGATCAGCCGAGCGGGTCGGGCCCAACCGAGCAGGCCCATCACGGCAACGAGCAGCAGGAAGACTTGCCAACCGGCGATGTGCAGCGGGAGAACCGCGCGGACCGCGAACAGCAGATAGAGCCACGGGAGAGCGAGGAAGAGTTCGCCGGTGCGCATCAGAATTTCGTCGATCCAGCCCCGGTAGTAGCCAGCGAGCGCGCCGACGGCAACGGCGATGGTCAGGGATACGGCGGCGGCGAGCAAACCTGCGAGGAGCGAAATTTGGCCGCCGTAAAGGAAGCGGGAGAACTGGTCGCGGCCGTAAGCGTCCGTGCCCATCAGGAAGACTCGGCTTGGCGCGCGGACGCCGAATAGATGGCGCGTGGCGGGGAATAGACCTGCGATTTTGTACGGCGCGCCGGCCACCAAGAATTCGAGCGGATCAATCTGCGACGGATCGATTTTATAACCGGTTGGGTCGAGCGCGTCGAACCTGAGGCCGTAGACGAACGGGCGGCGGTGAATTCTACCGTGGGTGTCGACGAAATGGATTAGGGCTGGGGGCGCGAAGGTCAGGTCGCGATTCTGCGAGGAGAAATCGTAGGGCGCGATGAAGCCGGCGAAGAGAATGAGCGCGTGAAGAACCGCCAGCAAGAGTACCGCCAGCCGAAGGGTATGCCTGGGCGTCACCTCATTACTCCGTTCGAATCCTGGGATCGGCGGCCAACAGCAGCAGGTCCGCCAGCAAATTCCCTGCCACCAGAAAAACAGACGAGAGCATCACGATCGCGACCACCACGTACAGGTCGCGGGCGAAGATCGATTCGACCATCAGCGCACCCAGACCCGGCCAGCTGAGAACGATTTCAGCGATCACCGACGTGCTGAGCATCGTGGCCAGCGAGAAGCCGAGCAGTTGGATGAGCGGATTCGACGCGACGGGCAGCGCGTAGCGAAATAGAACGCGCGAGCGCGGAATGCCGTGGCCGCGGGCCGCGCGGACGAACGGCGCTTCGAGAACCTCGATCATGGCAGCGCGGACGTGACGCACGAGCATGGGCAACATGGCGAGAGCGAGCCCGAAGGCCGGGAGCACGAGGTGGAACGCGATGTCCGTGAACGTGCCCCAGAAGCTCGATTCGTCGTTTGCCGCTGAGGTCATGCCTCCGGTAGGAAACCAGCCGGTTCGGACCGCGAGCAGCAGCAGCGCGAGGAAAAGCAGAAGATCGGGAACGGTCAGTAGCGCGGAAGTGGCGAGCTCGGCTGCGCGGTCAACCGTGCGACGGCGTTTCGCGGCGCTCCCGATGCCGATGGGGAGCGCAAGGAGCCATGCAAGTGCGGTCGCCGTACCCGACAGGAGAACAGTATTGCGCGCCCGAATGCCGATGAGCGGACCGACGGCGCTGTTCGAGGCGAGCGAATAGCCGAGGTCACCCCGCAGGGCGCCCCCTAGCCAGAGCGCATAACGCACGGGGAACGGGCGGTCGAGACCGTATTGCGCGCGAATTCTATCGACCGTCTGGCTCGAGATCTGCGGATTCAGCCGGAGCGAGTCGAAATAGTCGCCCGGGGCTATTTGGAGCAACGCGAATGAGAAGAACGAAATCGCGAGCAGCAACAGGATCGCGTGGATGAGCCGTCGACTGAGGTATCTCATCGTTTTCCTCTAGGCCAACCTGTCCCGCACGATGGATTCAAGCGACGGCATCGCCAGAAGCAGGTCGCGCGTATAGGAGTCGCGTGGCTCGGCGAAGAGTTTCGCCGCGGGTTGCTGTTCGACCACCCTCCCTTCGTTCATCACTGCGATTTCATTCGCGAAATTGGCGACTTGGCGGAGATCGTGTGAGATAAGCAGATAGGTCAGCGAATGCTCGCGCTGGAGATCACCGAGCAGTTTCAGAATCATTTCCTGATTCGCCAGGTCAAGGCTCGCCAAGGATTCGTCCAGAATCAAGAGCTTGGGCATCAGGACCAGAGCTCGCGCAATAGCCAGGCGCTGGCGCTGTCCCCCGCTGAATTCCATGGGCCGCTTATGTTCGCAGCCTGAGGGCAAGCCGACCCGGGCGACCCAGCCGAGCGCGAGGTCGCGCTGCTCGGCTGGGGAGCCGCGTTTCTGAATCTTGAGTGGTTCGGCGACGATCTCGAGCGCCGTCATTCCCGGATTGAGTGCCGAGGCGGGATCCTGGAAGATCATCTGGATCTGGTTTCGCACCTCGAACAGTTCGGGCGGCGCGAGTTCGAGAATATCTCGGCCTTCGAACCAGATTTCGCCCCCGGTCGGTTTTTCCAGTAACGCCAGGCAACGGGCCAGCGTCGACTTGCCGGAGCCGGACTCACCGATGAGCGCAAACGTGGTGCCGCGAGCGATGGTGAGGCTCGCATCCTGCAAGGCGGTCACTTCGAATTTTGCGCGCGAAATGGGACGGCGCTGGATGTAGCTCTTGTTCAGTCGCTTGATTCCTACCAGCGGGCTGCGGATCTCGCGATCAAGAGATTCGCTCGTCGCCATTTGTGTGCGGGGCGTCATGGCGCGATCCCTTGAGGCGCCAGGCGCTTGCTCTCGGCCGGTTCGCAATCGCCGATTGCCGGCCGCCTTCGCAGCATCGCCCCTGTGTAGGGGTCGGCAGGATGCGCGTAGAGCCGGTCGAAATTACCTTCCTCGACGATACAGCCATCACGCATCATGATCAAACGATCGGCGAGGCTCGCCTGGATTTCCGGCGCGTGGCTGATGAGCAGCAGCGACATCCTCAACCGTTGTTTCAGGTCGCCGAGCAACGCGATGAAATCGGCTTGGCTGCGCGCGTCGAGTGATGCGGTCGGCTCGTCGGCGATCACCAGAGCGGGCCCGCAAACCAAAGCTTGCGCGAGGACCACGCGCTGCAGTTGCCCGCCGCTCAGCTGATGCGGATACGCAGCGAAGATTCGGTGCGTGGGCTCAAGACCTACGCGGGCCAGGATCGAGTGCGCCTCCTCCCGGCACTTTTCCCAGCTCCATTTCTTGTGCCCGTGGACCACTTCGGCGATTTGCGCCCCCACGCGCATCACCGGACAGAGCGAGATGCCCGGCTCTTGATCGATCAGCGAAATGGCCGCGCCGCGAAGTTTTTCGAGCTTGCGCTCCGGCATCCCAATCAGATTTTCGCCGCGGTAGCTCACCGAACCTGAAATCGTCGCGCGCTCTTTTTCAAGCAGTCCCAGGATCGCCAGCGCGACGCTGGACTTTCCGCATCCGGACTCGCCCATCAGGCCGACCGTCTCGCCGGGCGCGGCCTGAAAGCTGATGCCGGAAACAGCCCTGGTCCCGCGGCCGTCGCGCCCGGGATAGGAAACACTCAGATTGTCGACCTTCAGCAACGCTTCCATGGGGCTGGTTCGGGCCTCCGCCTAGGCACACCCATCCACGCGATCCCGCAGTCTTTTACGGTAGGAGCCGGACTCGCCAAGGTCGATAGGCCGTGTGGACACTGGCGCACAGGCAGTTAACGGTACAGAGGTACCAGTCGGGGTCGGCGCCCGATGAAGTTCCCAAACCGATCGTTTTCACCGGCTTCTCGCCAGCTGCCAGCCCAGGCTGCGCGCGATTTGGCAAATCCAGAATCTGATCCGCTGCGTACTTTAAGTGGTACATTCCTCATAGATAGCGGGGGTCGGGATGCTGCTGTATGTGCTGGCGTTTGCAGGCGGGGTGCTGACGATCCTAAGCCCCTGCATCCTGCCGGTGTTGCCTTTCGTATTTTCCCGGGCAGATCAGCCTTTTCGGCGGAGCGGGCTGCCCCTGCTGGCCGGCATGGCGGTTACCTTTGCGCTGGTTGCGGCGGTGGCGACGTTTGCCGGCTCCTGGATCGTGCGCGCGAATCAGCTAGGCCGGTACGTGGCGGTGGCGATTTTCGGGGTTTTGGGCCTCACACTGCTGTTTCCCAGCCTGGCGGAAATTTTGTCACGGCCGTTCGTGCGATTCGGCGGTCACGTGCAAGGGCCGGACGACGGCGCGCCGAGCATCGGCCGGTCGCTGATCCTGGGAGTTTCGACCGGGCTGTTGTGGGTCCCCTGCGCGGGCCCGATTCTCGGATTGATTCTCACCGGTGCGGCAGTGGAGGGCGCCAGCGTACATACGATTTTTCTGCTGCTGGCGTTTGCGGCCGGGGCGGCCTCTTCGCTGGCGCTGGCGCTCCTGGCGGGTAACAGGGTTTTCAGTTTCATGAAACGATCGCTGGCGGCGGAAGAATGGATTCGGCGCGGGTTGGGTGTGGCGGTGCTGATCGGAGTTGTCGCCGTCGCGTTCGGCTGGGACACGGGCATCCTGCGGCGGATTTCGCTCGCCGGCGGCACGTCCGGATTCGAGCAGCAACTGGTGGATCGCTTCCGGCCCACGGCCTTTGCGCGTGGAGGGGATAACTCAGAGCCTTCAGCGGCGGCTGTGCCTGTCCCCTCCGAGCAAATCCAGCTCGATCAGGAAGGCCCGTTTCCGAGCCTCGACGGCGCGGTTGGGTGGCTCAATTCCCCGCCGCTGAAAACCGCGGACCTGCGCGGCAAAGTGGTACTGATCGATTTCTGGACCTATTCGTGCATCAACTGCCTGCGGGCCATTCCCTATGTGGAGGCTTGGGCGGAGAAATACAAGAGCGACGGATTGGTCGTAATCGGCGTGCACACGCCGGAGTTTGCGTTCGAAAAGGATCCGGGGAACATCGCCAAGGCCGTTCGCGATTTGAAAATCACCTACCCCGTGGCCATCGACAGCGATTACGCGATCTGGAAAGCGTTCAAGAACGAATACTGGCCGGCGCACTACTTCATCGACGCGCAGGGAACGATTCGCTATCACCATTTCGGCGAGGGCGAATACGACAAGTCCGAGGAAGTGATTCAAGAGCTTCTGAAACAGAAAGACGCGAACCTGAAATTGGCGGGGCTGGTGAAGGTAAGCGGGACCGGCGCAACGGCGGCAGCCGATGCGGATGATATGCAGTCGCCGGAGACTTATATTGGATATGAGCGCTCGGACAACTACGCGTCTCCGGAAAGAATACGCCGCGATGCGGAAGCTTCCTACACGGCGCCCGGACGGATGGATGTCAATCAATGGGGATTGGCCGGAAAATGGGTGGTCGGCGGCGAGCGGGCATCCCTCGATGCCGTGCCGGGCAAGATCGTGTTCCGGTTTCACGCGCGCGATTTGCACCTGGTGCTCGGACCGGGCAAGGACGGCAAGCCGATCCGATTCCGCATCCTATTGGATGGAGCGGCGCCGGGAGACGACCACGGGGCGGACACGAACGGCAGCGGCGATGGTACGGTAACCGACTATCGGCTTTATCAGTTGATCCGCCAAAAGGGTAAAGTAGAGGATCGCACGTTCGAAATCCAATTCCTGGACCCCGGAGTACAGGCTTTTGCGTTCACGTTTGGATAGGATTTTGCGTGAGGAGGACGTGATGTTCGGAATTGAGAATGACGAGAAAAGCTCGCGGCGCGTGACAGGCCGAAGATCATTCCTGGCAGCGGCTGGCGTCGGGCTGGCGGGATTCGCGCTATGGCAATACCGCAGACCGCTGCCCGCTGCGGCCGAGCCGTTACCGGCGGGCGCGCCGAAGATGGTAACGATCGTGGAGTTCACCGACGCGGGCGACCGCAAGGACGTGGTGAGCGTGCCGGTCATCCGAAAAACCGACGCGGAATGGAAGGCCGGGCTTTCGCCCGATTCCTTTGAAGTGGCGCGGCGCGCCGGAACTGAGCGGCCGTTTTCCGGGGAGCTGCTGAACGTCCACGACAAAGGGGTCTTCCGGTGCATCTGCTGCGACACGGCGCTGTTTAGCTCGGCGACGAAATTCGAATCCGGCACGGGCTGGCCCAGCTTCTGGGCGCCGATCGCGAAGGAAAATATTGTGGAAGCCGTGGACGACTCGCTGGGGATGGAGCGCACGGCGGTTTCCTGCCGCCGCTGCGAGGCGCATCTCGGGCATGTGTTTAACGATGGGCCGCGCCCGACCGGGCTGCGCTACTGCATGAATTCGGTGTCGATGAAATTTTCGAAGGCTTGAGGCACGGGCGGCGCTTTTCGACCGCGCGGAATAGAACCAGAAGGGAGATTCAAGATGATCCGATACTTCAGAGCTGCGTTGATGGTCGCCTCGATTGCGCTCGCGACGCTGTACGTTCTCGGCTGGCGCCCGGCGAGAGGCGCCGCTCCAACGCTGCCCGATCCGAAAGTGGATGAAACGCCGGCGGCGGCGAAAGGCCGCGAGACCGTGGTGTTCGCGGGCGGATGTTTCTGGGGAATTCAGGCGGTCTTCGAACACGTCAAGGGCGTGACGAAGGCGACGGCGGGCTACTCCGGCGGCACGGTTAAGAATCCGGGATACGAGGAAGTGAGCAGCGGGACCACGGGGCACGCGGAGTCCGTCGAAGTTGTCTATGATCCGTCGAAAATTACGTTCGGTCAGTTGTTGAAAGTGTTTTTCTCGGTCGCGCACGATCCGACGGAGCTGAACCGCCAAGGCCCCGATTCCGGCACGCAATATCGGTCGGCGATTTTCTTCGAGACGCCCGATCAGGAGCGCATTGCGAAAGCGTATGTGGCGCAGCTGACCAACGCGAAAACTTTTTCACAGCCGATCGTAACGCAGATCGTGGCCTACCGGGCATTTTATCGAGCGGAGGATTATCACCAGGATTATGCGCTGCACAATCCCGAAAATCCTTACATCATGATGAATGATGCGCCGAAGGTTTCGAACCTGAAAAAGCAGCTTCCGGATCTGTATGTCAGCTACCGCTGAGCGGTTCCAAGACTCGGCGGCGGAATGCAAGACCGCCGAGTCCCCCACGCTCCCGGGGCAGCACCGTATCGATACCTAGGAGATAGGCGCGCAGACAGATTTGACCTCGGTGTAGAGATCGAGCATCTGCTTGCCCATTTCGCGGCCCCAGCCGGATTGTTTGTAGCCGCCAAACGGCATCGCTGAATCCAGGACCCCGTAGCAGTTGATCCAGACTGTGCCGGCGCGCAACTCCGCCGCGATGCGATGTGCTTTCTTGATATCGCGCGTCCAGACCGCGGCGGCGAGCCCATACTCGGTGTTGTTGGCCTTCGCGACCAGATCGTCTGTGTCGCTGAACGGCATCACTGTGACGACGGGCCCGAAAATTTCCTCGCGCACTACTTTCATTTTCTCATTCGTGTTCACGAGTACGGTCGGCTGGACGAAGTAGCCCTTGTCGCCCTGCCGGCTGCCGCCGGTAACGGCCTTCGCACCCTCGGCGACGCCGGATTGCAGATAGCTGCACACGCGGTTGAGCTGCTCTTCGGAAACGAGCGGGCCCATCTGGGTGGTGGCTTCCATGCCGGGACCGACGCGGATCTTGGACGCGAGCTGCGACACACCGTCGACGACCCGGTCGAATTGCTTGTCTTCCACGTAGAGCCGCGAACCTGCACAGCAAACCTGCCCTTGATTGAAGAAAATCGCATTGGCTGCGCCGGGAATGGCGCTGTCGATTTCGGCGTCCTGAAAGACGATGTTGGGGGATTTTCCGCCGAGCTCAAGCGAGACTTTTTTCAGGTTGCCCGTGGCGGCCTGGACGATCAACTTCCCGACCTCGGTCGAACCGGTGAAGGCGATCTTGTCCACATCGCGGTGCGCGGCGAGCGCGGCGCCGGCTGTTTCGCCGTAACCGGTGACAATGTTGACCACTCCGTCGGGAAAGCCTGCTTCCTGGATCAGCTCGCCCAAAAGCAGAGCCGTCAGCGGCGTTTGCTCGGCGGGTTTCAGGACCACGGTGCAACCCGTGGCGAGGGCAGGGCCGAGCTTCAGCGTGGCCATGACCAGCGGGAAATTCCACGGAATGATTTGGCCCACGACTCCGATCGGTTCGCGCAGCGTGTAGGCGAGGAACGGTCCGGCGTGGTGCGAGATCGAAATCGTCTGGCCTTCGATTTTCGTGGCCCAACCGGCGTAATAACGAAGCTGGTCGACCGAAACGGGGATGTCCGCGACGCGAGCGATCGTGACCGGCTTGCCTTGGTCGAGCGATTCGAGCTGCGCGAATTCCTCGCCGCGCTTTTCAAGCAGATCGGCGAGCTTCCACATCAGCCGGCCTCGCTCGGAGGGCGTCATCTTCTTCCACGGGCTCCCCTTTTGGAAAGCAGCGCGGGCCGCGGCGACAGCGCGGTTAATATCTTCCTTGTCGCCTTCGGCGACGTTCGCGAGCACTTCTCCGCGGGAGGGATTGTATGTCGGGAACGTCTTGCCGGAGACGGCCGTGACCCATTTGCCATTGATGAGCATCGGCCGTGACTTCGCGACATAGGAATTCACGTTTTCATTCAACGGAATCGTTTGCGTTGCAGTAGCCATTTATTTTCTCCTTCCGCCATCCATCGCATGCCAGCCATTCCGTTCGACGCAGATTCTATCTGTGGAACAAACCAATCAATACGGAACTTCCGAGCACATGGCCCTTCGCCGCATCGAGGACCTGGTCGCGCGTGGCGGCCTGCGGCAGGTCAAGCTTGGTATCGAGCGCGAGCAGCTCAAACGTGTAGTGATGATACGCGCCGGGCCCCGCGCAGGGTCCCTGATAACCGGCCTTGCCCATGGTGTTGTTGCCCTGGAGGCCGCCGGCGGCCGGACCTTCCTGCGCGATATTCTCAGGCAGCTGCGTAACGTCACCAGGAATGTTGAAGACGAGCCAGTGCGTGATGTCCGTGGTCGCGTTGGGGATGTGGGCGTCGGGATCGTGCACGATGAGCACAAAACTCATGGTCCCCTTGGGCGGATTGACCCACTGCAGCTCGGGCGAGATTCCCGTGGAGATATTGCGCGGGCCGCCCGGCGGCGGAAAGGTCGCCGTGCAGGTGTATTTCTGTGGGATCGGCGTCACATCCGTGATCGACGTACTGGAAATCATCAGGGGCGGTCGCGGCGGGCCCGCGGGTGGACCGGCGGGGGCCTGTTGCGCCGCCGTGCTGACGGCCGCCGCACTTAGGAGAACGGCGGGCATAACCAAAACACGGGCGATCGAGATTCTCATTTGTTCCTCCGACTTGGGGTGCGGCGACGTCGGTTCGGTCGCCGGTTATTTTCCGTACGTTACTCGCCAGATCGAATTCGATCCGTCGTCGGTGACCATCAGCGAACCGTCGGTCGCCACGGCCACACCCACCGGGCGTCCCCACACATCGCCCTTGTCCGTCACGAATCCGGTGAGGAAGTCTTGGTATTCGCCGAGGGCGTGCTCGTTTTTCGTGGGAACGAATACGACTTCGTACCCAGTGCGAACCGAGCGGTTCCACGAACCGTGCTCGGCGGCGAAAATCTGGTCCTGATACTCCTTCGGAAATTGCTTGGCTTCATAGAACGCCAACTGCAGCGAGGCATCGTGCGGCTCCATCAGCACGTCCGGAACGATCACTTTATCTTTCAGTTCGGGATGCTTACCCGGGAAGCGCGGGTCCTGATTGCCGCCGGTGTAATACCACGGCCAGCCGTAGAATCCGCCTTCCTGGACGTGCGTGATGTAATCCGGCGGGAGATTATCGCCCAACTCATCGCGCTCGTTCACCGAAACCCACACTTCGCCGGTTTTGGGAGCGATGGTGAGGCCCACCGGGTTGCGAATACCCGACGCATAGACGTGCAGATCGGAGCCGTCCGGATGCGCGACCAAAACGTCCGCGCGATTGTGCTCGGTTTGATCCGTGTCGACGTCGGCGACGTTGGTGCGCGAACCGACAGCGATGAAGAGCTTCTTGCCGTCGAGAGAAAACACGACGTTGCGGGTGAAGTGGCCGCCCGTGCCGGGCTTGGGAGTCTGGCCCAACTGCGCTCCGGCGGGAATGTTGGGAACGACAACTTCAAACGGGCCGGTGGCCTTCATGTCGCCGTTTTTGTATGGGAAGCGCACGATCTGGTCGGTATCGCCGACATAGAGATATTGCGGATTCGGCCCGAGCGGATAGAACGCCAAGCCGAACGGAAGAATCAGGCCGCTGGCGAATTCGTCCATTTTTTCGTACTTGCCGTCGGCGGTCATGCCGCGGAAGACCACGATTTTGCCCGGGTTGCATTCGGCGACGAACAGGTCGCCATTGGGCGCGCGTTGGATCAGGCGCGGACCTTCGAGTTTTTCGGCATAGCGCTGCACCTTGAATCCGGCAGGAGCTTGCGGCCATGCGCCATCGGGTTGCGCTACGACGCGGCCGGGATTCGCGGATGACTTTGTATCGTAGGGCGCCGGAAGATCCTCAGCCGTGATGTGGTGAACCGTGCCGGGCGCTTCACCGTGAAAATCCGTGAAGACGCTCGGGTTCCCCGTACCCCCGGGCGCAGCCGTGGGTGCCGCAGGGGCCCTACCGTCGGCTTGGGCGGATCTCATATGCGACGCGAACAGAAAAACAGCTGCGATGCCGCAAACCACCACCTCGAAACAGAAACTCTTCATTGGTCGGCCCCTCTCCGGAATTCGCGGATTGCCTGCGGTTTCGAACTGGCGTTCCATCGCCTGCGGTTGCGATCGCGCTCACTTCCCCCCGCCGGCGTCCAGCGGACGGTCCGTGAAGTCTTTGAATAGCACGATTTGCCACCATCCCCCAAACGTTTGGTCCCGATGAATGCCCGCTGCGGTCCCGCCTGCGCCAAACAGCTTGTCCAGCCGGCTTGAGAATCGATCGAGGTAGGAATCTTCGCCTCGAGCGTTGAAGTTTTCGAAACGAAACTCGCACAGCATCAGCGACGGCCTCGCGAACGGAACCGGCCGATCAGCCTATACGGTTTAATATCTCTCAGTTAGCTATGTCAAGGCGATTCCGAGCGGCTTCGGGGAGGCAACGAAAGAGGCACGCACCCCGCCTGCTGCGCTACGGGCGGGAATCGGTGTTCCAAAACGGGTTAGCGCACGGCGGTCAGGCGCTCGTCGATCAGGCACGCCGGTTCGGCGCAATTGATCAAGACGCCCTGCTTGCGCAGAAAGGCCGTGATACCGGCGCGACTGCCCATGCCGGAGAACTTGAAGGAGTCGGTCTGCAATCCGGCGCCGAAGCCTGCGAACGTAAGGAATGTATCCTGGATGCTTACCAGGCCTGCGTCGAGCCGGTCGGCAATGCGGCGGGCTTCTTGTTCCGTGCCGGCGATCACAGCGGCGGAGAGACCGAAGTATGTGTCGTTCGCCAGGCGAATTGCCTCGTCCTCGGTCGCATATTTCATCACCGGCATCACTGGGCCGAATGTTTCATCGACCATGATTTTCATTTCGTGCGTTACGCCGGTCAGAACGGTGGCTCGCATGTAAAGGCCGCCGCCGAGGTTTCCACTCTTCCCTCCGGTACGAATCCGGGCGCCCCGGCTCACGGCGTCGTCGAGATGCTCATCGACGATCGTTGATTGCCGCTCGGAAATGAAGGGTCCCATCTGGCCGATGTTCGGATCTGGATAGTTCGGCTGGACGCGGCCGGCCTCTTTGACGAGCTCGTCCACGAATGCGTCGTGCACTTTTTCATGGACATAGATTCGCTCGATCGAGAAGCAGACCTGGCCGGTGCTGGTAACTGCGCCCCGCACGATCGCTGTGGCGGCTTTCCGCAAATCCGCTGTCTGTGTGACGATCACCGGATCTTTTCCGCCGAGTTCCAGGATTGCCGGAATGAACCGGCGTGCACAGGCTTCGGCGACTTTGCGGCCGTTGGGGACACTGCCCGTAAAATTCACGATGTCCACGTTTTCGACGATGGCTTGACCGGTCTGGCCGTCGCCCACCACAAAGGTGAATATTTCGGCGAGTTCTCGAACCTCCCGGATCGTTTCCATCATCGGCTTGACGAAGCGGGGCGTGACTTCGCTGGGCTTCACGATCACCGCGCAGCCTGCGAAAAGAGCAGGGACGGCGTGCAGGGTCGAAAGCATCAGGGGTGCGTTCCACGGCCCGATGATTCCAGCGAGCGGGTAGGGGCGCAGATTCGTGTCGTATTTGATATGCGGCGTGTGGGGAGATACGCCGGCGCGGCGGGCTTGTTCGAAAATCGCGGGCGCGATGGCGCAGGAGCGCAGGATGCTGCCGATCACCATGTCCGGAGCGACGCGGGAAATCTGGCCGTAGCCGGTGTCGATTGAATCGGCTTCGATCAGTGCGGCTTTGTGGGATTGCAGGCGATCCGCCCATTCTTTCATCACGTCGATGCGATGCGCGAGGGGCGCGCGGCCCCACGCTTCCTGTTTTTCACGCAATCGGGCGCAGGTGGCCGCGATTTCCGCAGGCGACGGCGGCGTGATGTACATGTCGATTTCGCCGGTGCGCGGATTGCGCACAGGCATGGAGTTTGCGGCAGTCGGTTTTGCCTGGCTGATCGTGGCCATCTCACCCCCGTGCGGTTTGATACGGTTCCTACCGCCCGATCGACACATATTGCGGGCGGTATGATACAGTCTGCGTCGCCTTTTTTCGATTGTATCAGGCGTGCGATGAGCCCGCTATCGAGCGGCTGCAAAAAAGGGGAGACGTCATGCATTCAAGCCGACTTCAAAAGCCCGTGTTGTTCCTGGGCGCACTTGCATTTCTTCTGGTCACCGCGGTTTCTTTCGCCGGAGACGGCGCGACCGAAATCACGCTTCCCGGTACCCGCGTGTTTCCCGAGAGCATCACCTCGATGTCCAATGGAACGCTGATCGTCGGCAGCTTTGGACACGGGAATGTTCTGCGCATCGCTCCGGGGAAAACGGACGCGGTGGAGTGGATTAAGGCTGGAACGAACGGTTTGAATACCGTGCTTGGCGTCTTTGCGGATGAAAAGAACAAGTTGCTTTGGGTTTGCTCGAACAAACTCGGCCCGACGGGCGATCCGACGGCGGTGAAGACATTTGATTTGAAGACAGGCGCGGCAAAGGACTCCTACGTGCTGCCGGGCGACCGGACGCTGTGCAACGATATTGCGGTGGCGCCGGATGGAACGGCATACGTCACCGACACATTCGGAGGCGCCGTCGACATGCTGAAGCCAGGCGCGAAAGCGCTGGACGTGGCGGCGAAGGATCCGCTGCTGGCGGGGGCCGACGGGCTTGCGTTCGGCGACAAGGCGACGCTTTACGTGAACAGCGTGACGGCCAACAAGATTCTGCGGGTGGACCTGGGGCCGGATGGAAAATCGAAGGGCATCACCGAACTGAAGCTGCCGCGCGCGCTGGATCGGCCGGACGGAATGCGAAGCGTGGGCAAGCAGCGGCTGATCCTCGCCGAGAACTCGGGCAAAATGTCGCTCGTCACGTTCACCGGCGACGCGATGAGCACGGTTGTGCTCACATCGCTGAAGGAAGTCTCCGCGAGCACACCGGCGGTGACGGCGACGAAGGGCATGGCCTGGGTCGCCGAAGGAAAACTGAACTACGTGCAGGATCCGGCCATGAAAGACAAGGATCCCGGTACGTTCAAGATGTACGCTGTCCCGCTGCCGAAGAAGTAGGCGCGCTGGATCGCTCGGGCAACGCCGCCGAAGCCTAGCCCGTACCTTCGATCACCGACCCGTCCGGCGTGCGGAATTCGTTCGGATGTTCGTCGGTGATCGGATGCTTTGCCGCCAGCGCTTCGTCGATCTCGATTCCCCATCCGGGCTTTTCGCTGATCCAGGCGTAGCCATCCTTGATTTCCGCGGCGCCGTGATAAATATCCTGCACCAGCGATGAGAATTCGAAATGCTCGTGAATTCCGAAATTCGTGTTCGTCAGATCGAGCGTCAAGTTCGTCATCCGGCCGACAGGCGATGTAGGGGCGCCGTGCCAGGCGAACTTCACTTCATAATTGGACGCGAACGCCGCAATCTTTCGTGCCGCCGTGAAGCCGCCGATGTGCGAAACGTGATGGCGGATATAGTCAATCAGGCGTTCTTCGACCAGCGGCTGCCACTCGTGTGGATTGTTCCAGAGTTCGCCGATCGCCAGCGGCGTGGCAGATTGCTGCCGAAGAATTCGATAGTGTCCCGCTTCCTCCGGCGAAAACAGGTCCTCGCAATAGAACAGGCGAAACTGCTCCATGTCTTTGCCGAACTGCAGCCCGCGAATCGGATCAAGCAGCGAATGCACGTCGATGCCGAGGCCGATTTCCGGCGGCATCTGTTTTCGAAACGCTTCGAAGCTCGTGAGGACTTTGCGGATTTCCTTGTCACGGTCGAACGGCGTGGAGCCATCGTCGAATTTCGGCTGCCCGTCGAGCGTGGTACCCGCGCCGTCGCGCAGGAACATCGCCACGAGCAGGAAGCGGCATCCGGTCGCGGCGAGTTTCTTCGAGTTCTCGACGAGCTGTTTCGCGGGATCGTCCCCTCCGCCAAATCCCACATGAAGATAGAATTCCGCGGCGTCGCGAAGTTTTCCGCCAACCAACTGATAGACCGGCATGCCGGCCTGGCGGCCTTTGATATCCCAGAGCGCGTCGCACAATCCTCCGATCGCACAGTTGAGAACGAAATCGTTCTTGTAGTACGAACTCATATAGCAGAGCTGCCAAATCTGCTCGATGCGGTCCGCCGATCGACCCACCGCGATCGGCTTCAGGTATTGCTCGACAGCAGCGCGGACGAGTTTCGCGCGGCCGCCAGGGAATGTGGCCGTCGCGCAGCCATATCCGTAGAGACCATCCTGATCGGTGGTCACTTTGACGACCGTCGAGTCGTTATTCGCGCCGCCGCCGACTTCGATGACCGTGACGTCTTTGATTCTCGGCGCCGGCATTCCGCGTGTCGCGCGTTCCACTGCCGATTGCGCGTCCTGTTCCCGCTTGGGGGGTTCGGCGTCAGCCGCCGCGCCGCGGAAAAGGCCGGCGACGGCCGCGCCGCCTCCGAGCATCGCCCACTTCAACAGCGAGCGCCGGTCGGCCGATTCCCTAGTCGATTTGTCCCGAAGTTGACCACCCAATTTTTCGTTGTTCACGCGCGCCTCGCCGTACTGCAGGCCGGATTGTACCCGCAAAACACAGTGGGAAGACCCACAACGATGAAAACCGGTTTCCGTGCAGCCGGGACGCTCGGAAGGCGGACCACGGCTGCTCAGTCGATGGAGACTACTGGCCCTTATGCGGGGTCGAGTCGGTGTTGTTGGTACCGCCGTGGTCCGGGCCTGCGCGATCCAGTCCGAATGAGGGATTATTCTTCGTTCCGGTGATCTTGATCGCGACGACGGTGCCGGCGTCTTTGCCCTTGAAGAACGGATCGATCGCCTTCAGGAAAAACGATTTCATGCCCGTAGTGGTCTGCGAGAGCTTGGCCTGCAGCTTGAGCTTTCCGTGAAAATCGAGCGATTCGCTGTCCAGATTGTAAGTTCCATTCAGATTGATTCTCGCGCCGCTGACTCCGAAATCGAGGTTCGAAAAATCGACTACGGCGTCCTTCATTGCGAAATTGCCGTTCATTTGCGATTCCACGGCGCTGATATCCATGTCGTTCGGCTGTCCCTGGGCCCTGCGGCTGAGCGAATCGATCTTCCCCTGCGTCGCAGGGCTCGTGAATTCAATGTCGTCGATGGCGAACTGCCCGTGAAGTTGCAATCGCTGAACGAGGTCCGGAGTTCCCTCGGGAATGACGACCTTGGCCTTCATGCGGACGCTGCCCGTCATCAGCGGCTGGCTGCCCTTGGTGGTCAGTCGCATCAAATCCTCTACGCGGGCCCCGTGCGAAACGGCGTCGATCACGATGGTGCGGCCTCTCACGTTCGGATATTCGTCGACCACTTTGCCGCTCACCTGAAGCGTGGTGTGCAGATAGTGCGCCGTTACGCTCTTTAGATACGTGTCCCCGTTCGTGCCATCGACGATCACCCAAAAATCCGTTTGCAGGGGCACGGCATGATCGGCGATACGCAGGCTGAAATTGGGAGTGTCCGTATGGCCCTGCACGCTCAAATAATCCAGCGGACCGCTGAATTGGCCGGTCGACGAAAGCGTTCCGTTCAAGCCTTTCAGCGTACCGAGGTCCGCGTTGGAGAGCGCGTACGACCCGGTTGCCGGCGTGTCGGCCGGTTCCTCTGCAACCCACGGACCGAATTGCCCGCTCGAATTGATCTCGCCCTTGGGAATCGCGTTGGTGAGGATTGCCTGAAAATCCGCCGGCCGATCGAAGCTCAGATGTTCAAGGCGCAGATGATGGATGGGATATTCGTGCGGCGGCTTGCCCGGCTGCGCGCGCAGGACGACGATATCGGCGTCGTCCGCGTCAACCTTGTCGATCTCCACCGGATACTTCTTAGCCAGATCCTCGTCCAGACTGTGGATCAGCGGCTGCCCGCCATGCTCGCGCGGCGGCGTGTGGATCTGCAGCCCATCGAGCTTCACGTAGCTGATTTCCGGCTTCGGCTTCATCAGGCTGCGCAGCGAGGCGTACATCGATACCCGGCTCACCTGGATCAGCGGTGGAATATCGGTGCGGCCCTTGTGGCGCAGCACCAGCCCCGTGATCGTTATATGAACGTCAGGCCGCAGCGAAACCGAAAAATCCGAGATTTCGACTTCACTTTGGAAATGCGTGCGCAGCACCTGCTCTGTTCGGTCGCGCAGAATCGCATGAATTCTCGGAGCGAAGATGTGGAGCGCGACAAACGGAGCCGCGACGATCGCGGCCAGAACGGCCGCTACCGCTGAAACGACAATTCGCCTTCTGCGCGTCAGGGTCACGAGGCGCCTTTCCCGGGCCAAACCGATCAGCCTGGTGGATGGTGATCCTACAGCCGTAGCGACGGGGATAGCCATACCGCGAACACCGCATTTGCAGAGCGATCTCCGGTCGCCCGGCAACTCCACGGCTTAACCGGTGTCGTCTCAGGCTTTCGGGGTATTGGAGATAGGGCACACTCGCGAGACGATTCTTCCTTCCTATGTCGGGAAAACGACGCCGTACACCGGGCTTGAACGGGTTGATCGGAAAGGGCCGAAGCGGTTTCGGGAGGGCGGCCGCTTCGATCTTGGCGCTCCTGCTTCTGCTTCCGGCGGCGCAACCTGCGGCGGCATACTCCGTGCTGACCCATGAGGCCGTCGTTGATTCGGCCTGGGACCAGGCCATCAAGCCGACCCTCCTAAAGCGCTTTCCCGATGCAACGCCCGAACAACTGAAAGAAGCCCACGCATACGCGTATGGCGGCTGTGCCATTCAAGACATCGGCTACTATCCGTTCGGCAGCCGATTATTCAGCGATCTGGTTCACTACATCCGCAGCGGCGATTTCGTGTTGGCTCTGCTGCGGGATGCCAAAGACATCCGTGAGTACGCGTTTGCCCTCGGCGCGGTGGCCCACTATTCCGCCGACAACGACGGCCATCGCATCGCCGTCAATCGGGCCGTGCCGATCCTGTATCCGAAGTTGGGACGCAAATACGGTCCGGTCGTGACCTATGACCAGGATCCCAGGGCTCATCTGAAGACCGAGTTCTCGCTCGACGTGCTGCAAGTGGCCAAAGGGCACTATGCGCCGGACGCCTACCACGATCACATCGGATTCCAGGTGTCTGAAGACCTTCTGGAACGGGCCTTCAACGAAACGTATTCGCTCGATCTGAAATCGATGTTCACCAATTTCGACCTGGCGGTCGAGACCTATCGCCGTGGCGTCAGCTCCGTGATTCCCGAGATGACGAAAGTGGCATGGCAAACCCGGAAGGACGACATCCAGCGCGAATATCCGGGGACGACCCGAAATCAGTTTCGATACCACCTTTCACGAGCCGGCTACGAACGGCAGTGGAGCCGCGACTACCGAAAGCCAGGGTTTGGGGCGCGGTTGCTGGCCTTCCTTTTGAGAATCCTTCCGAAGGTCGGCCCCTTCAGCGCGCTCGCGATACGCACGCCCACACACGAAACGGAACAAATGTTCATGGCGAGCTTCCATGACACGCTCGACGACTATGAGAACCTGCTTCAGGCGGAACGTGCGGACGGAACGGTCAAGCTGCCGAACGACAATTTCGATACGGGAACGGTGACCGAACCGGGCCAATATCCGCTCGCGGACAAAACGTATGGGCAGTTGCTGGACAGGCTGGCGGCCAAACACTTCAAAGACGCATCGGCTGAGATTCGGGGCGTGGTCCTTGATTACTATGCGAGCGCCGAGTCCAAAGATACCGCGATGCGAAAGAACAAGAAGGAATGGGCCAAGGAAATGGCGGAGCTGGACGAGTTAAAAGCGCTGACGCAGGGAACGCCCGGATCCTAGGAGCTTGCCGGCTCGCCCAAGGCCGAAGTTACTTGCCGCCGCCCGTCACTATCAGATTGTTCGTCACCGAAAAGACACCGGGCACGGTGTTTGCATAGATGTTGGCCGCATCCTTATCTCCCTGGGACGCGACCCCGCCCTCAAGCGTCACATTTCCATTCTTGACGATGATGTGAATCTGCTGGACGTTTCCCTCGGCGTAGCGTTGGAGAGTCGGCTTGCTGTAAATCGCGCGAAATTCGGCGCGGCGAATCTGATCGTCGTTCGGCGACAGGGGCAGCACTTCGATCTGGTCGTCGACGCTCTCGACGCCTTCGATGTGCTTCACCGCCGCTTCGGCGTCATCCTTCAGTGAAGGGCGGACGACTTGACCGAGCAGCGTGACTTTGTATCCGCTAACGCTGTACGACAAGTTGTCGAACACCGAATACCACGGTAGCAATGCCAACTCGTGGCCCACTTCGCGTTTGATCACTTCGTCGGAGTGAGCGCTCGTCCGCCCGGGAGGCGCCTGTTGCTGCGCTTTCGTCGCGCCTGGGGAAATTATGCTCAAAACACCCAGGGCCCCTACGGCCAATATCATTCTTGAGTTCTGCATGGCGAGCGCTCCCTGTGCGCGGCTCAGAGCCTTCCCATCAAGAACAGAACCAAAATAATCAGCAGAATCACGCCGAGGCCGCCGCTTGGGTAGTAGCCCCAGTCGCGGCTGTGCGGCCAAGTCGGCACCGAACCGACCAGCGCGAGCAATAGAACGATCACGAGAATCATGAGCAACATGGCAGCCTCCTGTTCGGACCGGGGAAATATCGACCAGAAATAAAAAGGAGGAGAAGAGGAGTGGCGCCGACCCCAGCCCTCGAATCCCTATAGGATCCTTCGACGTCCTTCCGTCTTCTCCTGCCAGAACGCATGATCGTGGATCGGGCGGAGGTGAACAATACAGTCAATTCGTTATGGCCCGGCGCGACTCCCTGTAGCCAACCGCACAGGTCTAAGTCTTGCCAGATGTGCCTGCTCCAGCTACAGCGTTCAGGGCATGGATTCCCTGCTGCGCTACTCATACGATATGCGCGAATCGAAACGGATCGGCGCCTGGCCCGATCGTCGAAATTGCGCGCCGAGAATCGATGGCGGCGACCAGGAGGCCCACATGTCTGAGGAAACAGCCAGAGAAATAGCGGAGCGGGAAATCGGACGCGCCGACGACAACAGAAAGACGCCCGAGCGCCGCGCCTATCGCGCCGGCGACGGCCGGCGGCGCAAAAGCGTATCGAAAGCGGGCAAACCGGCGCCCGAGGGCGTTCGGAATCCCGTCCCGCCGCGATCTCCTGCTGATGCGCCAGCGGATCAGCGACGATTTAATCGCGTCTGAGCGGGCCCCCAGGCGAACAGATGAGGGCTTGAACGAATGAGGAGGCACCATCATGGCCGATAACAAGAAAACTTCCGTCTTCGGTATCTTCAACACCATGTCGGCGGCCGATTTCGCCACCGAATCTTGCATCCGCGGCGGATTCACCGCCGCCGATATTTCCGCGCTGATCCCGGAGAATCTGGGATCGCGGCAGATTGCGACCTCAAAATCGAGCAAGGCGCCGGAGGGAGCCGCGACCGGGGCCGGATCGGGCGCAGTCGTGGGGGGAACGCTCGGGCTGCTCGCAGGAATCGGCGCGCTGGCGATTCCAGGGGTTGGTCCTTTCATCGCAGCAGGGCCGCTGATGGCCACTCTCGCCGGAATTGGCGTCGGAGGCACGGTGGGAGGATTTGCCGGAGCGCTGATCGGAATGGGAATTCCCGAATACGAAGCCAAGCGCTACGAGGGATACATTCAGAAAGGCGCCATTCTGCTCTCCGTTCATTGCGACACTTCCGACGAAATCAGACGTGCCCGGGAGATCTTGAAAATGGCGGGAGCCGAGGATATTTCGTCAACCGGGGAATCGAGCGTGGCACGGCGCACGGCTTCGGGAAATGCGGCCTGAAATTCGCTCAGAAATCAAAAGCGTTTAAGGGAGGAACACATGTACTCACGAAATCGATGGCCGGAAACAATCGGAGTGTTTGCAGTCGGTATCGCCGTTGGAACCGCGCTCGGCGTCCTTTTTGCGCCTCGCTCGGGCGAGGAAACGCGCGAGTACATCGCCGACACGGCTCGAAGCGGCGTGGATGGCGCCCGGGCCCAGGGGCAGAGGTGGGCACGGCGCGCGCAAAAAGCCGTGGGCCACGCGCGCGAGCAGATCGAAGCCGCGACGGATGCCGGGGAACGAGCGTTCGACGAAGCGGCTCGCCGCGTCTAGATGGGCGGCTTCTTGATTTGATGTCGGTAGCAGGTCAATTCACACAAGGGAGCATTTAATGAGCAATTCATCCAGTAGCGCTGAAGGACCGCTGGTCGAAGTGGCACGGACGATCGGAACGACGCTGGGCACCGTTGCGGCCACCGTACGAAAGGCGCGCAGGCTGGCCACCGGTTCGGCGCCGCGACGCGTCGGACGGAAAGCGTCCGCGGCAGGATCGCGGGTGCGCAAGGCGGCGAAGCGCACGATGGCTTCGGCAGGCCGCCGGGCTCTCACTGCCGAACGAAAGGGCGTGGCCGCAGGCAAACGCGCTCGCAAAGCCGCGCGACGCCGAGCCGCGGTAACGAAAAAGCGGCTGGCGCGAACCGTCGCTCGCGCTCGTGGTGCGGCCAAGCAAAGTTTTAAGGCGGCCCGCCGCCGAGCGTCAAAGCGCTAGGGTCCGCTACCCGCGGAGTGCTCCCCATCCGGCCGGGCGTGGCGTATGCCATGACCGGCCAAGGTTTGTTCCGCAGTCTTCCTTCTGGAGTCTCGGCGTCCACGAAATTGCTGGGGAATTCCGATTTGCTATCTTCACTTGTTTGGGAAACCGCGCGCGGTTCGCCGGTCCGGCGAAAAGGCAGGAAGTCGCGGGCAGGTCATCCGGGACCCGCCCGACGGCCGTTGAATCGTTCTAGGTAGTGCTTCTACTACCCGCGACCAACACAACCACCCCGCCGATTAGCGCCAGCGCGCCGAGGATCGGAGGTAGAGGAATCGTATGGTGCTGCGCTTCGGTTGCATGGATCGGGCCGAGGTCGAGCACCTGCTTGTGGGTCGTGTAGGTGATGCCCTGATAGGCCAGCGAAATGATGCCGATCACGATCAGGATGATTCCGACGACGGATGCGGTTTTCATAACGCCTCCCCCTTCCCGCGGGAAGATTTTCCCGAGTGGCCCGACTGCACGGGCGGGCGAAACGCCCGCTCCCGCATCAGGCTCGCCGCACGAGACCGCCGACCAGCGATACCAGGAACAACACGAGGAAGATGAAGAACAGGATCTTCGCGATTCCCGCGGCCGCGGCTGCGATTCCAAGAAAGCCGAAGACGGCCGCTACCAGGGCCACCACGAAGAATATCAGCGCCCAACGCAACATAAAGCCTCCTTGTCACTCAAGATCGCGCGCTATCCGAGATCGAGCATCGGCTTGCGCTCTCTTGGAACCCCAGTTTTGTACCAGAACCCGCACCACGAGGCCCATACCCGCAAACTGGTAGCGGCTTCCTAACTTCGCTGTACGGCTGATTTCCGAAGACTTAGCGGCCTAACGTCAGAAACATTCCCAGAGAGGCGGCGAACATCACGGCGGTCGCGATCCAACCGCCTATCCTGAGATGAGCCGGCAAGGTGAACTTCCCCATCACTTTCCGTTTGGCGGTCAGCAACATCATCAAGACCATCACCGGCACGGCTACCACGCCATTGAGGACCGCGGACCAAAACAGTGCCTTGATCGGATTCAAATGAGCGAAGTTCAAGATCAGACCGATGATGGTGGCGGCCGTGATCGTCGCGTAGAACTTGACGGCCTGGCGCGGTTTTTTTTCCAGGCTGGCGGTCCAGCCGAAGGCTTCGCCCAGCGCGTAGGCTGCCGAGCCGGCGAGAACCGGTACAGCCAGCAGCCCCGTGCCGATGATTCCGGACGCGAACAGCAAGAAGGCGAATCTGCCGGCCAGCGGCTCAAGAGCCTTGGCTGCCTCGTCGGCGGTATCAATATTCAGTAGGCCGTGCGCGTGCAGTGTCACGCCGGCGGTGAGCATGATGAAGAATGCCACTACGTTCGAGAGCGCCATCCCGACATACGTATCGAAGCGGATGCGGCGAAACTGGGCCGGGGCTTGCTCCGGCGCGCGCTTCAGCGCGTGATCCTCAGCCTTCACTCCCACGTCTTCGGCCTCCTCCGACGCCTGCCAGAAAAAGAGATAGGGGCTGATGGTCGTGCCGAGCACCGCGATCAACGCCGTGAGGTAGGCGCCGTTCAGCGAAATCGACGGCCAAAAGGTGGCGCGCACGGCCGCCCATCTCGGCTGCCCGACCACGATGGCCGTGGCAATGTAAGCGAAAAGCGCGAGCGTGAGCCATTTCAGATAAGGCACATATTTCGTGTAGGGCAGCGCAATCTGCAGGGCGAGCGACACACCTCCCAGCAGCAGCACGTACACCCAGAACGGACCCGGCAAGAACAGTTTTGCCGCTGCGGCCATCGCGCCGATATCGGCGCCGAGATTGAAAATGTTCGCGAACAGCAGCAGCGAAACCATCAAGTAGAGGACGGGCGCAGGAAAATGCCGCCGCACGTTTGCCGCAATCCCCCGCCCTGTCACGCGTCCGATGCGGGCGCTGATCTCCTGGATGACGCACATCAGTGGGTAGGAGAACAAGGTGACCCACAACATGCCGAATCCGAATCTCGCTCCGGCCTGCGAGTAGGTAGCGATCCCGCTGGGATCGTCGTCGGATGCGCCGGTGATGAGACCGGGGCCCAGCTCCAGGAACATGCGCCTGAGTCGTGATCGATGCTCTGAACTGGGTGGATGCTCCGAATCGGTGCGGTTGGATGCCGCTTCGGCGCCTGGAAGAGTAGCCATGCCAGGCACGAGTCTACAGCGCGTTGCGGAATTGCGTGCGACCTTCGGAGGGAACGCTGACGCGAGAGAATTTCCGGGCGAGCGATGCGAGCGAATGGGAGCTGAACGCGATGGTCAACAGCGTCGAGCCGCTGGCGAGGATATGGAACAGGAGCTTGTCCAGGCCTTGGCGCATGATGCGGATTCTCGCGTCGAATACTCCCGCACGAATGACTGCCTGTTGCGCCATCGGCTTTGCTCGTGTCACCAGGGTCCTCCTTCTTCTTGACGGAACCGACTTTCGGTCCCGTCCTGACGCCACTTACGATGAAGTGGGCGGCAGCGATGGTGATCGGGGCGAATCAGTAGGCATCTACGGGAAACACCTTAGTGCCAAAGGACTTACGGCTCTGTAGGATGTCTCGACTCGGTTCGTGTAAGAAATATCGGGTTCAGTACTAAGGGGACCACAACCCTGATGCGCGGAAGACGGACCGTAAGCGGTTATGCGGGCAAAAGTTAGGGACCGCGGAAATTTCACTGGTGCGATTGGCGACAGGTTTGCAATTATGCCGGGCTGTGCGATCTGGCGATGGGCGATCATCTAGGACGACGAAAAAACATGCCGTGGAATAAATCAAATTCATAGGTTTTTACAGATGAATAGGAGATCGAATATGCCGGCACTGAGACTGCTGTTAGCTGACGATCATGAAATCGTTCGCCAGGGATTGCGTTCCATGCTCGAGGCACAGCGTGATTGCCAGGTCGTAGGAGAAGCTGCCGACGGCCGGCAAGCGGTGGTCATGACGAAGGAATTGAATCCCGACGTTGTGATTCTGGATATCGGCATGCCTTCGCTGAACGGGCTGGAAGCGACGCGGCAGATCCTCAAAATGCGGCCACAGACGAAAGTCTTGATTCTGACCATGCACGAATCGGATTCGGTGATCCGCGAAGTGCTGGACGCTGGCGCGCGCGGATATATTTTGAAGACGGATGCCGGGCGCGATCTGGTCGCGGCGGTCGAATCGTTGCGACGGAACAAGACCTTTTTTACTTCGCGGGTGTCCCAGATGATCCTTGACGGATTCCTGAAGGGCGATTCGCGCATGCACGAATCCCCCGCCGGAGCGGTGCGGCTGACGCCGCGCCAACGCGAGATCGTGCAGCTGCTGGCGGAAGGAAAGAGCAGCAAGGAAGTGGCCGTGGCGCTGGATCTGAGCGTGAAGACGGCGGAAACGCATCGCGCCAACATCATGCGCAAACTCGACTGCCATTCCGTGAGCGAAGTGGTGCGCTACGCGATCCGCAACAAAATCATAGAGGCCTGATGGACTTACCGTGATCTGGCGCTCACTCGGGGATGTCCTACACAATCAAAGGTATTCACCTTTCGCCGCGGATTTGGTCTGCTGAACCTGCATCGACATCCCCAGCAAATACCGCGCACGGCCGGAGCCCCATCTCTTATCGGCGCATCGAGTGACTGTATGCCGAACAAGCATTTGCGCATACTCGTGGTGGACGATCAGCCGAACGTGCGGCGTGCGGTCCGAAGCATGCTTGCATCCAAGGGAGACTGGGAAATCTGCGGCGAAGCTTCCGACGGTCGCGAGGCGATCCAGCGCACCGAGGAGCTTCACCCCGACATCGTGATCATGGATATGTCCATGCCGCGGCTGAGCGGACTCGAGGCCACCCGCTACATCTGCCAGTTTTTCCCCGATTCGCAGGTCCTGATTTTGACCTTCCACGATTTTCCGGGTCTGGGCCAGCTCGCTCGAGAGGCCGGTGCGAGAGGATGCGTGCTCAAAGGCGATTCCAAGGAATTCCTGATCCGCGCCGTGGAGAGTGTCGTGGATTTGAAACCATTCTTTCGGACCGGCGATTCGGCGCCGTAAACCTTTAAACAGTTTAATTTCTTGGCTTCCCGTTCGTTCGTACAGGTTTCCCCGGATGCAAATCGGTGCGGTTGCGTATTCACACTGGCGGCTCAAAGGAGTCTTATTGCAGCGAATCAACAGACTCTCTTTTTCGGGTCAATCGAGTCTGCGAGTACGGGCTAACCCGGCCGGTCCGCAGAAGAAACCGGACGGAGGAATCAGCCATGAATTGGGACCAAGTGGAAGGCAAATGGAAGCAGTACAAGGGGCAGATCAAGCAAAAATGGGGCAAGCTGACCGATGACGACCTGGATGTCATCGAAGGCCGCCGCAGCATTCTTGTCGGCAAGATCCAGGAATACTACGGCACGTCGAGGGAGATTTCCGAAAAGGAAGCCGACGAGTTTGTGAAAACCCTCAAGGCCGAAGAACGCCAGCAGGAGAAAGCGCAACGGGCTGGCAGGGCCAGGTAAATTCGTCCGCGATCCGTCGAGGGGAGGCGCCGCGACTTGGTCGCGGCGCCTCCCCCTTCAAGTTCATCCCGAACAGGAGACCACAGATGGCTCAACCGAAGCAGGCCCTGCAAACTGAGACGAAACGGACATCACCCGCGGAAGTCGAAATCACACGGGAAAAGCTCATCGAATTCCTGAACCAGGACCTGGAGCGCGAGTATCAGGCGATCATCTCGTATGTGGTGTACTCGCAGGTACTGAAGGGCCCCGAATACATGAACATCGCCGGTGAACTCGAGAAGCACGCCGCCGAAGAGTTGAATCACGCGCTGATTATCTCGAACCAGATTGATTATCTCGGGGGCATGCCGGCCGCTAAGCCGAAGGCGGTGCGGACTTCGGAAAAAGCGCGCGAGATGCTGCAATTCGATCTGGAAAACGAAACGGAGACGATTCGCAACTATCGAGAACGCATCTCCCACTGCGAACAGCTTCAAGAGTATGCCATCGCCGAGCACATTCGAGAGATCCTGCTCGACGAACAGGATCATTTGATCTCACTGGCCACCGCTCTGGGTATCGATCCGCCGAAAATCTAGTGAGAATAATCGGTCAGATGACGGCACATGTCGCGAACCGGTCGATACCAGAAAATCCCCATTCTCCATACGGCAAACGGCTGATGGAATGGGAGTTGGGCCTTTAGTATCGTCGGCCCATGAACGCTTGCACAAGTACTCCTCAGAATTTCCGCACCACGCCTCCTACCCCATAAAGGGGCCGTTTGGATTCACCCCCGAACGTGCCAGCGGCCCCTCCACTCCTTCCAGATTCGCAGGACGAAAAATCGGAACCTGCGGCGCGCCACTGTGGTTGCCGATCTCGGCTAACCGGCGCAGAGTACAGCGTTTGCGGTATTGGTCGACTCCGACGACCCTGAAAGAATACCGGTCAGGTTTTGGGGTGCGTTCTCTAGGCCGAGACTCCGAACAAACCTCAACCATGCGATGCGAGTGGTCGTGACACCTTGAATCCGACCAGCAGGGGGCAAGATGAGCGCGAATGAGTTTCCGATGGCCGACCGTGTGCTTCCATCACTCCCACGGCCGGCAGGCGCCCGACAGGGGCACATGGTGCAGTTTTACGGCGAGGATTCGGCGCTCATCGACGCAGTGAGCGCATATATCGGCGAAGCGCTGGAGGAAGGCAATGCTGCGTTGGTGCTGGCGACGGCGGAACACCGAGAGGCGCTGACAGAGCGGCTGGAGAGGCGCGGGTTGGATGTCGCTGGTGCCAGGGCGGAAGGCCGCTATGTGATGTTGGACGCGGCCGAAACACTTTCGAAATTCATTCTGGAAGGCTGGCCCGATCCTGTGCGCTATGAGGAAACTGTAGCGCGCCTGGTGATCCAGGTGAAGTCGGCCGCCCGGGGAAATCCGCCAAGGCTCGCCGTGTTCGGAGAAATGGTGGCTCTGCTTTGGGCGCAGGGAAAGTTCCAAACCGCGGTCCGGCTGGAGCAGCTGTGGAACGAGCTGCAGCAACACGAGCCTTTCTCCCTGCGCTGCGCGTATCCCATACGAGGGTTTGATCGGGCGGAGCATGCCGAGGCGTTTCTGGCGATTTGCTCGGAACATTCCCACGTGATTCCTGGAGAAAGCTATACGGAGCTGACGACGGAAGACGCGCGGTCACGCAACGTGAGCCGGTTGCAGCAGAAAGCGCAGGCACTGGATATCGAGACCGCGGAACGAAAAGACGCCCAGAAAGTCCTGCGGCGGCGGGAAATCGAGTTGACGGACCTTCTGGAAAACGCGCTGGAGGGAGTGCAGCGATCGGGGCCAGGCCAAGAAATTCTCTGGGCGAACAGGGCCGTGTTGAAACTGCTGGGATACGAGGAACGAGAATACGTGGGACGATCTTTTGCGGATTTTTTTGCCCAACGAAGCTGCGCCGAACAGTTCTGGGCGAAATTGATGCGCGGAGAAGAAGTATACGACTATCCCGCTGAGCTGCGGTGCAAGGACGGATCGATCGCGTACGTGGTAATCCGCTCAAACGGGCTGTGGGAGAACGGGACGTTGGTGTACACCCGGACTTTTATTCACGATGTGAGCGAACGGCGCGCCATGGTCGAGGCCCTCGAGAAGGCAAAGGAGGATCTCGAAAATCGCGTACGCGAGCGCACGGACGAACTCCGCCGGAAAAACATGCAGGTGCTGAAGCAGGCGGAGATACTCGATATGACCAATCAAGGTCTACGCGAGCTTTCCGCCCGATTGCTGCGGGTGCAGGACGAAGAAAGGCGCCGGATCGCCAGGGATCTGCACGACAGCACGGGACAAAGTCTGGCGCTGCTGAGCATGAATTTGTCGGCGCTCGAAACGGAAGCGAAGCATTTGAATCCCAACCTGGCCAAAGGACTGGAGGACAACGCGGCGATCGTCCGAAAGATTTCTTCGGAGCTGCGAACGCTGTCCTACCTGCTGCATCCGCCGCTGCTCGAGGAAGTGGGCCTGGAATCCGCCCTTCGCTGGTACATTGACGGGTTCAGCGAGCGCAGCAACATCAAGGTTACGCTCGAGCTGCCGCAAGACCTGGGAAGGCTACCGCGAGACTTGGAGCTTGCGACCTTCCGGGTGATACAGGAATGCCTGACAAACGTTCATCGTCACTCCGGCAGCGCAACGGCGAGCATCCGGATCGTCCGATCGCCGAGCGACATCTACCTGGAAGTGCGGGACCAGGGCAAAGGCGTTCCGCCCGAGAAGCTGGCTCGAATCGCCGGAGCCGGAGATTCCGGAGTGGGGCTGCGGGGAATGAAAGAGCGCGTAAAGGGCCTGGATGGCGAGTTGCAAATTCATTCCGATGAAAAAGGGACGGCGATCCGGGTCGTGATTCCGACCGGAGCATCGACGGCCGAGCGGTAAGGCTGCCGCCGCAAATTCAATCCTCGAGAGCGATGCGATTGACAGGGCCGCGTGGCGCGGCGGACTTTGGATGTTGTGGGCGCAGGGAATGCGCCGGGTGAAATCGTGCGAATTCTGGTGGCCGACGATCAGCAGGGCGTCCGGAAGCGGGTGATCGCGAGCTTGGCGTCGCGGAAAGGCTTCGAAGTGTGCGGTGAGGCAAGCACCGGGAAGGAAGCGGTACAACTGGCCAAGGAACTGAAGCCCGATCTGATCGTGCTCGACATCACCATGCCGGAGATGAACGGACTGGACGCGGCGCGTCATATCCGGAACTTCGCTCCGGACACGCTGTTATTGATTCTCTCCGTGCACAAGAGCAGACAGTTGATGGAGGAAGCCCGCAAGGTCGGCGTTCGAGGATACGTTACGAAAGGAGAAGCCGTACAGAAGCTGGTGCAAGCGGTCGATGCCGTTCTGCAAGACCGTTCTTTTTTCCCCGAGGACCTCTAATCCATTGCTTCGCGTGCGGCGAAGCGCCAGGAACGAACGCCGGGGCAGCCGCTGCACATCGAGCGGCTTCAGTCTACGCCGGAAAAGAAGGTGTGGCCGTTGAGAAGGGCGCCGACGGCGTCGAGCAGGATCTGGCCTACCTGATTTTTCATGACGAAGCCCTGTACCGGGATGGCCTTCGCGGTTTCGACGATGTGCTTTCCCTCATGCATGGAGAGAAACAGGATCGGCATCTTCGGATAAAGCTTACGGATTTCCCGGGCGGCGTCGAAACCGCCGAGACGGGGCATGGTGATATCAAGGACAATCAAGTCGGGCTGGAGTTCCTGGGCCTTGGCGATGGCTTCCAGTCCGTTGGCGGCCTCACCGTACTCGCTTGATCCGAAACGAGAAGAGAGAATCATGCAGATGCCTTTGCGCACCGTTTCGTGATCGTCAGCGACCAGGATCCGAACGGGTTGACCGTTGTTTTTACCCATGTCCCCCCACCAGCGATGCTCCCCATGCCGGCTCCCACTGCCCGACATTCTACGGTTACATCAATCTTACGCTGCAGCGCGGCAAATGCTAAAGATAGTTTTACGCCCGTTATACAAAGGCGGACTCCCGACTCTATGTTTTCCCGTTCGAGGAAGCTGATTGGCCGAGCACGGCCCCCGTGGCGATCGGGATCACGGTCTCGAGGATGGCTCCCTGTGGCTGGGCGTTTCGCAAGGTCATTACGCCCCCGACTTCTTTGATCCGTTGGCGGATACCGCCGATCCCCACGCCGATTTTTTCGGGATGAAAAGCGGCGATCTCGTCGGTGATTCCCTTTCCATCATCGCGCACCGTCACACGTACTTGATTCTCTTTCTTGGCGACGCTGACCCAGCATTTTTTCGCTGCGGAGTGCCGGAAGACATTGGTCAACGCTTCCTGAATGATGCGAAAAACCATCGTCTCGAGAGAAGGCGTGAGGCGCGGAAAATCGGCAGGCTCCATGTCAATGGAGGTTTCAATACCGCTGCGCTTCGTGAGCCCTTCGGAATACCAGGAAAGAGCGGCGTCGAGACCGATTTCATCGAGCAGCGGCGGATGCAGCAGATGCGAGACACTGCGAACTTGCTGAATGGCTCCATCTACAAGCGAACTTGCCTGAATGATGGCCTGGCGGTTTGACTCGGT
>CAZLWY010000211.1:0-3188 GCA_964563425.1 uncultured Acidobacteriaceae bacterium
CATGTCGACCTGCTCGCGCTTGCCCTCCATGTAGATGGGCGAATCGTGAAGGACGCCCTTGCCGCGATTGAGATGCTTGACGAATTCGGAGATGCCGCCGGTGAAGCGGAATTCGGTTTTCTTGTTGGAGCGCTCGTCCTCCAGAGTGATTTTCAGGCCTTTGTTGAGGAAGGCGAGCTCCCGGAGACGTTGCGAAAGCGTGTCGTAGCTGTAGTTGAGCGTGGTGAAGATCGTGGGATCGGCGTGGAAGGTGATTTTCGTGCCGGTCTTGCGCGTCTTGCCCGAGGCTTTGAGCTTCGAGGCGGGCACGCCCTTTTCGTAGGACTGTTCCCAGACTTCGCCGTCGCGCCAGATTTCCAGATCGAGCCAGTCGGAAAGCGCGTTGACGACGGAGACTCCGACGCCGTGAAGGCCGCCGGAAACCTTGTAAGTGTCGCTGTCGAATTTTCCGCCGGCGTGCAGAACAGTCATGACGACTTCGGCGGCGGGCTTTTTTTCCGTGGCGTGCATGTCGACGGGAATGCCGCGGCCGTTGTCGATCACCGTGACGCTGCTGTCGTCGTGCACGGTGACGTTGATTTCGTCGCAGAAGCCGGCCATGGCTTCGTCCACGGAATTGTCGGCGACTTCCCAGACGAGATGATGCAAACCCATTTCGCCGGTGGAACCGATGTACATCGCGGGACGCTTGCGCACGGCTTCCAGACCGCCGAGAACTTTGATGGAAGTGGCGTCGTACTTGTGGCCGCCTGCGGGCGAAGAATCTTTTTCAGCCATGAATCGTGCGTCTCCTCAGAGATGGGTCTGGGGCGTGCGAGCCCGCGCTCATCCACGTCGAATCGGTCGTCAATTTTCGGGAAGGCGGTCGCGCGGAATGTGCTCGACACTTTCCCCGCCGCGACTGCGGCGGCGAGTTCACCTTGCCCATTGGCCCCGCTCGCTCGAAATGCTTCGCCGAGCCGGGACTCGAAGGGTGTTTCCGGGCTCCATCCCGTCCGATTCCGAATTCTCGGGCGGACGCGGCGGAGCCGTTTTTCTACCCGCTTGCGCGGGCGCTCGAGGGCTGCGGCGGGCCTTGGTGGCGGGCTAGTTCTGGCGCTAGCGGGCCGGGCTGCGACGCAAATTTCGAGCGAACAAAGTGCCGTTCAGGAGGAATCTTGAACGCAAGAATTTTACCGCGTGCGAGGCGAATTCACAAGGCCATTCTCACAATGCCAAGGTTCACTATCTAATTCTCTATCAATAGGTTAGAGGAGGACGATCCGGCCGTTTTTTCGGCGTTTGCGCGCGCCGCCGGAGCAGGTTTTGCAAGCGTTCGAGGCGGTGAATTGGCCCCGACGACCCGTAGGGAGCGAGCCGGACGCGCGCCGCGATCAGATGCGCATGGGCATTACGACGTAGCGATAGCGGCTGGATTCGTCGCCGAGCGGGCGTAGCTGGCCGGCGGATTGTTCATCTTTCAGTTCGAAACTGATGGGGCCGTCGGGAGCAGCGGCTAGAAAATCGAGCAGGTATTGCGCGTTGAACCCGATCGAGATGGGCTCGCCTTTGTAGTCTTTTTCGATGGCTTCTTTGGCTTCGCCATATTCGGGGCTGGAGGCGGAAATTTCCAGGCCTTCTTTTGCCAGTACGAATTTGACGGCGTGCGAGCGTTGATCGGCGAGTTGGGAAACCCGGCGGAGCGCATCTTGCAGTTCGTTGCGTTCGATGGTGACGGTTTTGTTCACGTCGCGCGGCAGCACGGCTTCGTAGTTCGGGAACTGGCCGGTGAGTTTGCGACAGGTCAGCAGGCGGCCGCCGAATTGGAAGAAGAGATGGCTTTCATCCTGCGCGAATTCGACCACCGCATCGTCGCCCGATTCGGCGGCCAGGCGCTGGACTTCGTTCATGGCCTTTTTCGGGACGAGGACGCGCGTCTCGGTGGAGAGACCTTCGAATTTGTGATCGGTTTCAACCATGGCCAGGCGGTGACCGTCGGTTGCGACCATGGTCACCGAGCCGGGCTTCACGACGAGCAGCGCGCCATTGAGGGTGTAGCGCGATTCTTCGAGTGAAATGGCGAAGGTGGTTTTGGCGATCACTGCGGCCAGCAGCTTTGCGGGAATTTTCACCAGCGCGTGCGGGAAGTCCGGCAGGGCAGGGAAATTATCCTTGGACATGCCGACGAGCTTGTAATTGCGACGATCACAGGTCAGTTGGACCCAGTGATTTTCCAGAAGCTTGAAGCGAATCTCTTCGTCGGGAAGAAGGCGCACCAGCTCGAGTAATTTTTTCGCGGGGATGGTGCCAGCGCCATCTTTCTTGATTTTCGCTTCGCACGACGTGCGAATGCTCAGCTCGAGATCGGTAGCCGTGATGGTAAGACGATTGCCCTTGGCCTCGCACAAAAGATTCGACAGGATGGGAATCGTGGTCTTGCGCTCGACAACGCCCTGCGTCAGCAGGAGTTCTTCGAGCAGATCGAATTTCTTTACGCTGTACTCCATCTCGTGTGCAGTCCTTACGCTGGTTTCTGGGCTCATCGCGGTACGGCTACTGTACTTCTTTTCTTTATTACTATAAATAAGAAAACCCGTCGTCACCGCCGCAGTTGTGGATATTCGGAAAAGCGATTCAATCCACCCCATTCAGTAGAGTTACGGTACTGCACGTACTGTGAGAATCCGGGTGGCGCGGTGCAAAAAGCCGGGTCAATCGAAGCCGACCCGCGAGACGCGACGTCACCCACATCTCATGCACAGGACATTCACAGCTTACCCATGCAAAATGCCCCGGGCGGAAGCCCCACGACTTCCCCGGCTCCGTTCCTGGGCTGGAAGAACCGGCTTTTAGGGAACGACGCTCTGAATCTGCGCGTTCCCGCCGGGAGGAGCGCCTCGGGCAACTTCTAACCGAAGGAGTCAAGAAGCCTGTTGATCGTCTTGTTCAGGTCTTTGTCGACTTGGCGGAGCATCTCGATCTTGTTGATCGAGTGGAGAACAGTGGTGTGGTGTTTGCCCCCGAATTGCTTTCCGATTTCCGGCAGCGAGGCAGAGGTGAGCTGTTTTACGAGGAACATGGCGACTTGGCGCGGGTAGGAAATCACTTTCGAGTTGCTGCGAATTTTCAGGTCCTGCGCGCGCAGGCCAAAGACTTCGCCGACGGCTTTCTGGATCTGCTCGATGGTAACTTTCTTTTCCTGCGTCTCG
>CAZLWY010000212.1:0-6439 GCA_964563425.1 uncultured Acidobacteriaceae bacterium
TTGCTGGGCGCGCCGGATTGATTCCGACTCCGGAACTTCCCCAGTTTCGATTCGTCTCGTTCGGGCCACGCTACCCGTCGGGACGCATCCTTCACTGCGATGCGTCGGCCGCACTAGAAGTTGTACTTCCCGTTCCTGCCGCGCAACGCGGCGTTGTCCGGGCCGGCGGACGAACGCGGTGCTGGCAAGCTCTCATTCGATGCACCGCCATTATGGCAGGACTTGCCTATTCTCGTAGGACTTGAAAAACCAATACCGCCGCCGGCGGCAGTCGAAGTTTAAATGATGCGCCCTCCCCTTTTCATCCCGGAGATAGCGGCGAGCCGGGGAGTCGCCGGTTGTACGGGTGCTTTTCGCTACCGATTTGAACTTCCTTCGCTGCGAGAAATTCGAATCACAACGTCGACGGCCCTCCCGCCACGGTGCACAGGAATTTTCCGCTTGACACCCGTTGTCGCACGCGAGCTTGGCGCGTGCGCGCAAAAGGCCAGCTTCGCTGCGCGTGTACTCTTTTTAAACTTTCGTCCAGCGGAAATGCAGTTCGCCTCATCCCAGGTTCACGGGTGTCCGCGGCAATACCGAACCAAAGGAGACCGGGTCCGACAGGAATTGGCGGGTCCAAACCGGCAATCGACGCACACTCCGGGCGTCTCGCACCCGGAGCCACTCAGCGCTCGCGGCCGCCCCCGTCTGCGCCTGGCAAAGTGAGGCACCCTGCACGGGCGATTTCCTGTCTAACCTTTTGAAAATAAAGGAAAGCGATCCTCGCGAAGTGACACACAATTGCGCGGTTGGAACGTTCGCTGTGGCGAAGGAGGCGGGCCGAGCGATTCTTGGATGGTTTCGCGAAGCTCCTGAGGCCGCGTTAAAACGCTTTCAACGTCGCATTCGCCGCCCCGTCGAGCTCGATCACGCCGATGCGGACGCGTCAGAAAGCCGAGCCTTCACGCGCACGGCGCGCGACGGGGCCGGCGCATCGAGTTCGTTTGCGAGCGACCGCAGGTGTGTTTCCGGCAGGACGCGCAGGAACGACTTCAGCACTACCTCCGCTTCGCGCAGACAGGTGTTGAAGTCGTAGTGGAGATTGTCCAGCCGGAGCCAGCTATCGGCCGGTTGCGTGGCCAAGTTCTTCGAGATGTCGCCGGCCGCTTCGTCGAACTCTTCGGCCAGCACCGTGACCGTGCGCGAAAGGATTCGCAGCTTGTGAAAGAAACGCGAGCGCGCGCTAAACAGCACGTGATGCAGGATTCCGTTCCACGATGCGGCGCTCTGGCCCGTATCGCCGCGAAAAAAATCGGAATTCATCGGCTCGACGACAGGGAATCTTGCGACGCGCAACCCGCGTTTGGATAGCGTCTCGCACAGAGAAATCAGCGACGGCGAGAGCCGCGACAGCATACCAGCGGCGATGGACACCTGCTGCCGCGCGCAGACCAGTTCCCCTGCCGCGCGCAGTGAAAACGCCTCATCCAGCGCCACGCTCATCATGGCGTAGGAACACTCCCACCGTCGAACGACGACCTGATAGAGATCGTCCTTCTCCCGTGGCAGCGTGGCTACCCAATCGTCCAAGACTTTACTTCGTTCGGGAAGACTCGTAGTGCGCCTAGGAAACACACGTACCCCCAAATCCGACCTGCCGAAAATAGCCTGTGCAGTATACACCCGTTTCCCCGGCACGGATTTTCCGCGGAGTCCTGGTATATACTTTTGCGGACTCCGCAGCCGTGCCTCGCGCGAAAGGACTGTTCCGTTGGAATTTGAACCGCTCGACCAGTATCAGCAACGCCGCAAAAAACTGGGCGAAATTGAGGCTTTGGGCCACGCGCCCTATCCCCACCGGTTCGGCTTCACGCACACGGCGAGGCAGGTGGCCGAACAATTCGCCGGTCGCACAGCGGAAGAACTCGCCGCCGAACCGGCGCGTATGCGCGTGGCGGGGCGGATCGTGGCACTGCGTTCACAGGGCAAGGCCGCGTTCGCGCATATTGCGGGCGACGGCGGCAGGCTTCAGATTTACGTCCGGCTCGATACGGTCGGCGAGGAAGCTTACAAGCTATTCCGGCTGCTGGATCTGGGCGACATCATCGGCGTCTCGGGCGAGCTTTTCCGCACGAAAACCGCCGAGCTGACGATTCGCGTGGAAAAACTCGAGCTGTTGAGCAAGGCGCTGCTGCCGCTGCCGGAAAAATGGCACGGACTGGCGGATATCGAGACGCGCTACCGCCGCCGCTATCTCGATTTGATCGTCAACGACCGGGCGCGCGGGATTTTCTTGAAGCGCGCGCAAATCATCCGCGAGTTCCGCCGCTATTTCGACGAGCGCGGTTATACCGAAGTCGAAACGCCGATGATGCATCCGATTTTGGGGGGTGCCACGGCGCGGCCGTTCGTCACGCACCACAATACGTTCGACATGGACCTGTATTTGCGCATCGCGCCGGAGCTTTATTTGAAGCGGCTGGTCGTCGGCGGGCTGGATCGCGTCTATGAGATCAACCGCAATTTTCGCAACGAAGGTATCGACGCGATTCATCAGCCGGAATTCACCATGCTCGAGTTCTACCAGGCGTACAGCAACGGGAACGAGTTGATGGATTTGACCGAGGAGCTGCTGCGCGGCATCGCTCAAAGAGTTTGCGGTACGGCGAAGGTCCAATACGGCGAGAGGGAGATCGACTTCGGTCGCTTCGAGCGGTTTTCGATGCGCGAGGCGATCTGCAAATTCTGGCCGGCCGCGGCGGGCGCCCCGCCGTCGGCTTCCGATTTGGCGCACAACGGCGGCCCGCGCGCGGTGGCGACGCGCTACAACGCGTACGCGCATGCGTCCAGCGCCGAACCAATCGCCGCGATCGACCAACTTTCCGATGGCGAGCTGACCGGAGGGCTTTTCGAAACGATCGCCGAAGGACATCTGACGCAGCCGACGTTCATCTACGATTTTCCGACGGAAATTTCGCCGCTTTCAAAACGCAAGGCGGATGATCCGTCGCTCGCCGAACGATTCGAGCTGTTCATCGCGGGAATGGAGATCGCAAACGGCTTCTCGGAGCTCAACGACCCCGACGATCAGGAGCGGCGTTTCCGCGCGCAGGTGGAAAAAGGCGGCCAGGAGATGCCCAAGGAAGTGGACATTGATTACATCCGCGCGCTCAGCCACGGCCTGCCCCCGACGGCGGGAGAGGGCGTCGGCATCGACCGTCTGGTAATGCTGTTGACGGATTCGCAGGCGATCCGGGAGGTGATTTTGTTTCCGCTTCTACGCGGTGGTGGGGAAGTGGAAAGCGCCGAAGGAAATCCAGCGGGCGAAGTTGCTGAAGGAACGAAATGACCTTCGAATGGCTGGTGGCGCTACGCTATCTGCGTGCGCCGAACCGGCCGGCGGTTTTGCGGCTGGTGACGCTGCTGGCGGTCGTCGGCGTCGCGGCGGGCGTGGGCACGCTGGTGATCGCGCTGTCGATGAACACGGGCTTCCGGCAAGCGATTCGCGACCGGCTGCTGAGCGTCACCGCGCATGTCAATTTGAAACCGCTGGGGCCTGACGGAATTCACGACTATCGAGCGCTGATCGCGCAGTTGAGCAGCGCGCCCGGCGTGGGCTCCATCGATCCCGCGATTTACAACACAGTTTTGTTGTCGTGCGGGGGACGCGCGGCGGGCGTGGTGCTCAAAGGTGTGGATCCTGCACTGGAACGTAAGGCCAGCGGCGCACTGAAAAATATCGTAGCTGGATCGGCGGACTTTGCCCCTGACGCGGACGGAATACCGGCGCTGCTGATTGGCCATATCCTGGCCGAGGAAAAGAAAATTTCGGTCGGCGATTATGTCACGCTGACGAGCCCGCAGGGAAATCTGACGCCGTTCGGGATGCTGCCGCGCTCGCGGCAGTTTCACGTGACGGGAATTTACAACTCGGGATTCTACGATTACGACGCGAACTGGGCGTTCGTGACGATTGACTCGGGACAGCGCCTCGCGGGCGTGGGCGACGTCGTCAGCCTGCTGGAGGTTCGCGTCGACAAGCTTGACGATGCCAGTGCGGTGGAAGCCGAGCTGTTGCGCCGCGCAGGGCCGGGGTACATGGCCACGACGTGGATGGATGAGAACCGCGCGCTGTTCCGAGCGCTGAGCCTGGAAAAATTGGTGACGGCCCTGTTCATCGGACTGATCACGTTCGTCGCCGGGCTGAATATTCTGGTGGTGCTCACGATGACGGTCACCGAACGCGCTCGTGACATTGCGGTGCTCATGGCGCTCGGCTCGCGCCGCGCACAGATCCGGCGGCTGTTCGTGCTGCAGGGCCTGGTTGTCAGCATCACCGGAACCGTGGTGGGCTTAGCCGCGGGTTACGGTTTTTCGTGGGTCGCGAACCGCTGGCGGTTGATCCCGCTGAATCCCGAGATCTACGCGATTCCCTACGTTCCCTTCCACGGCAACGGCCTTGACGCCATCTGGATCGCCGCCATGGCGCTCGCGATAAGTGTCGCCGCGACAATCGTGCCAGCACGTGCCGCAGCCCGCATCCTGCCGGTTGAAATTCTGCGCTTTGAATAGGCACCGAATCCTTGGCCACACGCAGCGCGAAGTATGGAACGACCGAACCGGCGCCGTCAGCGTGCAGGTACTTCAAGAGTTTTATGTGAACATCACGCGAAAAATTCCCTCGGCCGTGTCGCGCGAACAGGACCGCTCGGTCTTGAACGACGATGCGGGTTGGTCGACCGAGACCAGGCCTGCCGAAATCCTGACGGCATTTCGCATGGAAGACGAATCTGGAATCAATTTTTGAGATGCTCTTATCGTTGCTTCGGCGTTAAAAAACGGTGCGACCCGCATTCCTTCTGAAGATCGAAACCCTGGACAACGGATCGCCGGCGTCCTCATCGAGAACCCATTTGCAGCGTCGCGCCCCTGATTCGGTCCGCTCGCAAGAAACGATCGGAGATTGCCGACGCCCAGGGAAAATTCTGCGCCACGAATCAATTCGATTCAAATTTTGAGCGGTGTTTGCGTTCGTGTCTGGAGTGACTCGCGTGCTAAAATGGTGGGGCGAAGCGAAGATGTAGTCAATTTTTGGCACCCGTACCAGACGCGGACGGAACACGGCGGGATAAGTGTGGAAGTCGGTGGGCTAAAACCCCCGATCTAGGGGAACTAGGCGGTTCAAAGATAAGGACATACCAAGCGCCGAATTCGGCATCTAACGTGTGAGGGGTAGGGTGGGCATGAGCAGCCAATCAGCCACGGGTGTTGCCCTGGATGACTCCCAAATCGGAGCTGGCCACAGCTCCGGGCAGGTTCTGCGCGCCGCAGGTATTCGCAAAGTCTTCACTTCAGGAAATCAGGAAATCGTACCGCTGGATGGAATCGATCTTTCGATTGAGCGCGGAGAGATGATCGCGATCGTCGGAGCATCGGGAGCGGGCAAGAGCACTCTGTTGCATTTGCTGGCCGCGCTGGACACTCCGACAAACGGTGAAGTATACTTCGGCTCGAAATTACTCCGTTCGCTCGCAGAGGTGGAACTGGCCGAGTATCGCAATCGTGCTGTAGGTTTCGTGTGGCAGCGGCACCATCTGCTGCCGGATTTTACCGCGGCCGAAAACGTGGCGATGCCCATGCTGGTTCAAGGCCAGACGCTGAGTACGGCGCTCCGTGTGGCGGGAGGCTGGCTGGCCGAGGTCGGATTGGCCGGTCGCGCGGGGCAGCGTGCGGGAGAGCTTTCCGGTGGCGAACAGCAGCGCGTGGCCATCGCACGGGCGCTCGTGAACGGGCCCGAGATTCTTCTGGCCGACGAACCGACCGGAGATCTGGACGAACGGAGCGCAGAAGCCATTTTCGAACTCATCCAGCGCCTGCACCGGACCCACCACCTGACGTCGATTCTGGCTACGCACAATTTGAATTTGGCAAAGCGCACGGACCGTGTTCTTGCCCTGGAGCACGGGAAACTGGCTCCGAGCGCAGAAGTGCCTGCTGATGCCGCGGGTCATGCGGCGCGATCGGCAGGCATTGGGGTACGGACCCCGGGAGAGCGTGGGTAACCCTTGTTTGAGCGATACACAGAGAAAGCACGTCGAGTGATCTTTTTCGCACGGTACGAGGCGAGCCAATACGGAAGCCCGTACATCGAGACGGAGCACCTGCTGCTCGGCCTGCTGCGCGAAGATAAGGCGCTGGCCAACCGATTTCTCCGGACCCACGGCTCGATCGAGTCCATCCGAAAGGAAATCGAGTCGCGCATCACCGTGCGCGAGCGCATTTCCACTTCGGTGGAAGTTCCCCTCAGCCAGGAATGCAAGCGCATCCTCAACTACGCCGCGGAAGAAGCTGAACGGCTCGGTCACAAACACGTCGGAACGGAACACTTGCTGCTTGGGGTGTTGCGGGAAGAAAAATCCTTTGGTGCCGAAATCCTGCTGGAACGGGGATTGAGGCT
>CAZLWY010000213.1:0-11227 GCA_964563425.1 uncultured Acidobacteriaceae bacterium
GCGATCCAGGAACTGGCGGACGCGCGGGTTCGTGTCGGCGCGCAGCTGCTCCGGGGTTCCGTTGGCGACTACGTACCCTTTGTCCAGCAGGATCATGCGATCGGCGATCAGGAAGGCGCTGGCCAGCTCGTGGGTGACCACGAGAATGGTGATGCGAAACGCCTTCTTCAATTTCAGAATCAGTTCGTCCAGGCCCGCCGCGATGATCGGATCCAGCCCGGCCGATGGTTCGTCGAAAAACAGGATCTCCGGGTCCATGGCCAGGGCGCGGGCGATCGCGGCGCGTTTCTTCATTCCGCCGCTCAATTGCGCCGGCATGTAGTTTTCAAACCCGGAAAGGCCGACCTGGTCGAGCTTCAGGCGGACGACGATCTCGACGGTCGAATCGTCGAGCTGCGTGTGTTCTTTGAGCGGCAGGGCGACGTTCTCACCGACCGTCATCGAACCGAAAAGGGCGCCGCTTTGAAACGACATGCCCATTTTCTTGCGTAGCTCGTCACGCTCTTCTTCGCCCATCGCCGCGAAATTTTTCCCGTGAATCATGATTTCGCCGGAGCTCGGGCGTTCCAGACCGACCAGGGTGCGCAGGAGGGTGCTTTTGCCGCAGCCCGAGCCGCCCATGATCACCAGCGTCTCGCCGGAGGGGACTTCAAAGTTCACGCCATGGAGAATTTCGCGCGTGCCGTAACGAACCCGGAGGTCCCGCACGGAGATGGCCACGCCTTCCGAATCGCGGGACGAAACCGGCGGTGGGAGTTTGTTGGCCATGCCCTTACTTGACCGGCGCCGTGAAGTAAAAGATCGCGGTGAAAACCAAATCGACGGCGATCACGAAGAAAATCGATTTCACCACGGCGGACGTGGTCGACCGGCCTACCTGCTCGGAACCGAGCCCGGTGGAAAATCCCTCCCGGCACCCGACCGCGGTAATCGTCAAGCCGAACATCACGCTCTTGATGAGCCCGCTCACGATGTCGCGCGTGTCGAGAGCGTCGAGCGTGGCCTGCATGTACGTGCCCCAGGTAAAGCCGGCGTTGCTGACGCCGAACAGACCGCCGCCGCACACGCCCATCAGGTCGGCCCAGGTGGTCAGACACGGCATCATCAGAATCATCGCCAGGAATTTCGGCGCCACCAGGAACCGTACCGGTTCGAGCGCCATGGTCTCCAGCGCATCGATTTCCTCATTCACCTTCATCGTGCCGATTTCCGCGGCGAAAGCCGAACCCGAGCGCCCGATGACCATGATCGCGGTCATCAAGGGGCCCAGCTCGCAGGTCATCGATATCGCCACGGCGCTGGCGACCAGTTGCAGCGCACCGAGCTGGCGCAGTTCGTAAGCTCCCTGCAGGGCGAGAATCAATCCGACGAAAAACGCGATCAGCGAAACGATGGGAATCGCTTCGACGCCAACCGACATGGCCTGGTGAATCGCGCGGGGCCAGCGCAGCGGATGTCCGCGAAACGGCTCGATGAATACGGCACGCGCGGCGCCGCCGGTCAGTTTCGCCAGGCTGCCAACATAGGCCACGCCGTCAGTGGTGGCTTCGCCGATGCTTTCGATGATGGGCATTCGAGATTCGAACAGGCCGAAAAGCTATTTCGGGCTCGTGCCTCCGGCGAGCGCCTGATCTTCGGTGTCGTAGACTTCGAAGACTTTCAACAGGCGCGTCAGCTCCAGGACTTCGCGCGTCGTGCGGCTCAGGCCGTAGAGCGCGAATCCGCTCTTCAAATCACGGGAGATCTTCAGGCCCTCCACCAACGAAGCCACGCCGGCGCTGTCGATGTATTTGACATTCACCAAATTCACGATCACGCGCTTGGCGCGCTTTTCCTTCAGAAGGTCCAGCAGGGTTTTGCGAACTTCGGGAGTGTTGTAGAGCGTGATATCGCCGGTTACATCGACAATCGAGGCGTTGTCAACTTGACGCGTGGATATGTTCATCCGCTGGGCACCCTTTAGCGCACGAGTGTTTTGCCAGAGATTGAGAGCTTATGCAACCCTTTTCGAGCTGCGTAGTAGGAGCGGCAAACGCGTGCCGCACGAGAAACGGCGAACTTCAGGCGAAGTTGGAGTGCGCAAAGCGCTTAGCCGCGATGGTCGAGGGGTATATAACTGCGCAAATCGTAGCCCAGATAGACCTGCCGCGGCCGTGAAATTTTCTGTTCGTGATCCAGCAACATTTCTTCCCATTGCGCGATCCACCCCGACGTACGCGGAATCGCAAACAGGACCGGGAACATCGTCGAGGGGAATCCCATCGACTGATAGATGAGGCCGGTATAGAAGTCCACGTTCGGATAGAGGCGGCGCGAGACGAAGTATTCGTCGTCGAGCGCAATGCGTTCGCATTCGAGCGCGATATCAATCAGCGGATTGCGGCCCATCACGTCGAACACCTCGTAAGCGATTCGCTTCACGATCTTGGCGCGCGGATCGTAGTTCTTGTAGACGCGGTGACCGAAGCCCATGAGCAGCTTTTCGCCGGCCTTCACGCTCTTCACGTAGGCCGGTACGTTCTTCACGTCGCCGATTTCGACCAGCATTCGCAGCACGGCCTCATTCGCTCCGCCGTGAAGCGGGCCATACAGCGCCGCCGTAGCGGCGGCCGTGGCGGAGTATGGGTCAACGTGCGAACTGCCAACCCCGCGCATGGCTGTCGACGAACAGTTCTGCTCGTGATCGGCGTGCAGGATGAACAGGACGTCGAGCGCGCGCTCGAGCGTCGGATTGGGCCGATATTGCAGCTCGGTGGTGCGAAACAGCATGTTCAGGAAATTGCCGCAGTAGCTCAGTTCGTTATCCGGATAGGCGAACGGCATGCCCAGGCAGTGCCGGTATGCGAAGGCCGCAACCGTAGGCATCTTGCCAATCAGGCGGTAGGTCTGCTTCAGGCGCGAGTCTTTGTTGAAAATGTCTTTCGCGTCGGGATAGAACGTCGAAAGCGCGGCGATGGTTGAAATCAACATGCCCATCGGGTGCGCGTCGTAATGAAATCCGTCGAGAAATTTCTTGATGCTCTCGTGAATAAAAGTGTGGTGCGTGATGTGGTAATTCCAATCCTTCAGTTGTGCTTTGGTGGGAAGCTCGCCGTAAAGAATCAGGTACGCCGTTTCGGTGTAGGAGCTTTTTTCCGCCAGCTCTTCGATCGAATAACCCCGGTAGCGCAGGATTCCCTTGTCGCCGTCGATGAAAGTGATCTTGCTGGCGCACGAAGCCGTGTTTGCGAACGCCGGGTCGTAGGTCATCATTCCGAAATCGGAGTCGTGCAGCTTGATCTGCCGCAAATCGATGGGACGGATCGTGTCGTTCTTGATCGGGATTTCGTATTTCTTCCCGGTGCGATTGTCGGTGATGGAAAGCGTGTCGCGCTGCTCGCCTACAGGCACATCACGGGGGGCAAGCGGCGCTGATTTGGTGGGATTCATTGCCTGACCTCATCTGGATACGGAAAACGTATGTTCGCGCTCAGTTTACAACAACAATGTACACCAAAAATGGGGCGCACGCGAAGGCGTTTGCCTAGAGAGTTCGAAATTCTCGAACGAAGCGCGTCCATACGTATCCGTATGGACGCGCTTGGATCGACAGTTTGCGCCGGGATGTGAATTCTCGGTGGCATAAAATTGCGACGGCTTTTCAGGACACGCAGGAGATCACACCGTCCATGGGGATTGCAGGCAGCGGGTGCGTTGCCTAAGAGGTCAAAAAGAAAACACCACACGTTCGGCTTACTTGCCGGCAAGAGCAGACAGCCCGCGCCGTTTGATGGATCGACGAGAGGGCGGCATCCGCCACGCCGTTGTGAGCTTCCGACACTATAGGGTCGGCGTAAGCTCCGCTTCTTCGGCGAACTCGGCACGGTTGCGCCCCGCCTCCTTGGCGCGATAGAGGGCCTGGTCCGCCAAACGGAGTAGATTCCCTGAATCGACCACGTTGCTGCTGATCGAGATCCCACAGCTTGCCGTCACGGGTATGCTGCATTCTGCGGTTTCAATGGGTGTAGACCGGATGGCTGACAAGATTCGCTCCGCCAGCCCCGCCGCCCCGGACCGCTCGCATGACGATGCCACAATCACGAACTCCTCGCCGCCATAGCGACCTACGGTATCGTATGGACGTACACAGCTGCCCATACGCCGCGCAACTTCCTTCAATACGGCGTCTCCCGCCAGATGGCCGTGGCTGTCGTTGACGCTTTTGAAATGGTCGACGTCGAGCACGATAATCGCGAAATTTCCGACCATGCGAACATGCCGTGAATGCTCGCGCTCGATGGCCTCGATGATCATGCGGCGATTGACGAGGCCGGTCAGCTCGTCGTGCGTTGCGCGGTGCAGCAACTCCTCGTGCGCCTGAATCAAGCCGGTCTGCAATTCTAGAATTCTCTGGCCCACCTGCAGGCGCGCGCGAAGCTCGGCGGCGTGAAATGGTTTCGTGAGATAGTCGTCGGCTCCGGATTCCAAACCCTGCAGCAGATCGTCTTTCTCGCTCCGCCCGGTGAGCAGAAGCACGTAGACGTAGGGGCGCGCCGGGAGTGCGCGCAGGCTTGCGCAGACCTGCAGTCCGTCCTTGCCCGGCATCATCCAGTCCAGTATCGCCAGCGTGGGCGCGTCATCGCTTTCCAGAATGCGCAATGCATCGATGCCGTCGGCGGCGGCGATGACTTCGTATCCCCACTTTTCCAAAAATAGCTGGAGCATACGACGGGAGACCGGATCGTCTTCGGCGATGAGAATGCGGCGCGGCGTAGTTTTCTCGATGGTCATCTAATCTTTCGTTTCAGCGCGTCACCTTACGGCAGAGCGAGTCGATTTCCGGGAGGACCCGGGCGACTTCGCTGGCCAGTTTCGCAATCGATTCATCCGCTTGCCCCATCTGGCCGCTGCGCGCCTGGGTCTCGAGAGCGAGTGCGGCTTCGGTGACTCTCATGGCGGCGACGTTCGACGCCGCGCCCCTCATCGTGTGCGCCAGCCTTTCTAGCAACGGGAGGTCGCCCGCTGCGTGCGCGCGGCGAATGGATTCGAGGAGGCCGGGGCACTCCTGCGCAAACACTTGCGCGATATCGTCGAAGAGCTCGCGGTCGCCCTCGACTCGTTCGAGCGCCAGAGCGAGATCGATCCCGGGCAATCCAGAATGGACGTTGTCAACCGGAGTGGGGGATGCCGTGGGCTCCTGATCCGGCGCGCTCTTAGGGGTCGAAGTGGCTCGGTCTATGGCGGCAAGCAGATCCTCCATTCGTATGGGCTTGGTCACGTAGTCGTCGGCGCCTGCGGCAAGGCACCGCTCCCGGTCACCCTTCATGGCGTGGGCCGTCAAGGCGATGATCGGTAGATGCGCACCGCCGCCTTGCTCCTTCGCGCGGATGGCGTGGATGGCCTCGAAGCCGTCCATCACCGGCATCTGTATATCCATGAGCACCAAATCGACACTTTCGCGCCCGAGGGCGTTGATCGCCTCGCGGCCGTTCTCGGCGACGGTCACGGTGTGGCCACGCTTTTCAAGGAGCCCGACGGTGAGCTTTCGATTTACGGCGTTGTCCTCGGCGAGAAGTATCCGCATCCTCGTTCCCGCAGGCTCGGGCGCGCTTCGGTTCAAACGGCGCGCCTGTTGCGGCGCAGCGGATTTGGAGACCACGGCGAGCACGGCGTCCAGCAGCTCGGAAGGCTGGATCGGTTTCGCCAAATGACCGCCGATCCCAAGTTCGCGGCACCGCGCCGCTTCGCCCTGCCCGATGCTGGAGCTCAGGACCAGGATCCCGACACCTCCGAAATCGGAGCTCCGCCGGATCGTCTCGCACAGCTCGATCCCGTTCATGTGCGGCATCTGCATGTCGGTGATCACCAACCGCACCGGCGCACCCGCGAGTTGGGCGCGGCCGAGCGCGATCAGCGCCGCGTGCGCGTCGACGGCCGCGGTGGGCTTCATTCCCCAGGCGGACAGCATTTCGGTGAGGATCAGTCGATTGGTCTGGTTGTCGTCCACCACCAGAACGGACAAATCGTGAAGCAACTGGGGATCAACCGGCGCGGTCTCTTCCCCTTCGGTTTCGGCAAATTCGAAGCGCATCGTGAAATGAAAAACGCTTCCCTTTCCGATCTCGCTTTCGACCCAAAGTCTCCCGCCCATCAATCCGACCAGCCTCGCGGTGATGGCCAGTCCCAGACCGGTGCCTCCGTAAACGCGCGTCGAAGAACTGTCTGCCTGCGTGAACGCTTCGAAAATCATCCCCTGCTTGTCGGCGGGGATTCCGATGCCCGTGTCGCGCACGCGAAAGTGCAGCGTCACCCCGTGTTCGTCAACCGCTTCCTTCTCGACATCGAGGACCACCTCGCCCTGTTCTGTGAACTTCAGCGCGTTGCCCAGAAGATTCACGAGCACCTGACGCAGGCGGGTGATGTCGCCGCGGAGCCGCTCCGGGACTCCGGGAGCCACGCGCCACGCAAGCTCGAGCCCTTTTCCGTGCGCACGGAATGCCAGAGTCTTCAGTGTCTCCCCCAGGCTCTGCTGAAACGAAAAATCGATCATTTCGATATCGAGCTTGCCGGCCTCGATCTTCGAGAAATCCAGGATGTCGTTGAGCAGCGCCAACAAGGAGTTCGCCGAGCTTTTCACCAGCCCCAGATACTCGCGCTGCTCGGGGGTCAGGTTGGTGTCGAGCGCAAGCTCCGTCATTCCGATGATTCCGTTCATCGGCGTGCGAATCTCGTGGCTCATGTTCGCCAGGAACTCACTTTTGGCGCGGCTGGCGGCTTCGGCCGCTTCCTTGGCGGCCATCAAGGTTCGTTCGGCGAGTTTGCGTTCGGTAATGTCCTGGTAGAGCAGCACGGCGCCGGTCATCTTGCCGGCGGTGACGAGCGGGACTGCGAATGCCTCGACGTCAACCAGCGTTCCGTCGCTGCGGGCGCGCTGCGAAACGATGTGCGTGGCCTGCCCGCTCCAGATGGTGCGGTGGTTGGTGGCGATCTCCTCGTCGAGTTGTGTCGAACCCAGGATGTCTTGCAGGGTGCGCGTCAGAATATCGGCCTGCCGCACGCGGAATACGCGCTCGAAGGCCGGGTTGCACATCTGGACGCCGCCATCGAGGCCGGTGGCGACAATGCCGACCGGGCTGTTTACGATCACCGAATTCAGGAAGGTTTTTCGCTCTTCGAGCTCACTCTGGGCGCGCTTGCGATCGGATACTTCGATGCGGAGTTCGCTCGTGCGTTCGTCCACGCGAGCCTCGAGTTCGCGGTGCGCCACCTGCAGGTCGCTGTCGCGCGCCTGGATCTGGCTCAGCATCTCGTTGAACCGGTCGGCCAGGTCTCCGATTTCGTCCTCGCTGCTTTTCGAGGCGCGCAGTGAGTAGTCCTTGATACGGGAAACCGCGGACGCCGTGCGCGCCAGCTCCAGCACCGGCTCGGAAATCACGCGCTGCAATCGCGAGGCGAGCAGGAAGGCGGTGACGAACGACGCCAGCATCACGATGAAGACGATTTCAGCGAAGCGTCGCACGCCCGCGTAGAGTTCGCCCAAATCCGACCGCAGGTAGATCGTGCCCACTTCCTCGCCGTGCAGCGAGATCGGCTGAAAAAGGCTGGCGTTGTTCCGTGTGAATTCGATGCCGGAGGACCGCCGCAGCGGTGGAGTGAACGTGGCGTCGGCGTCGGCACGCGCGTATTTCGCCAGCACGGTTCCGTCCGTCGCGTATATGCAGGCCTCGACAATGTGCGGTTCCGCGCGCAGCGAGCTCAGAGTTTCGCGCGCCGCCCGCGCGTCGGAGAACGTCAGCGCTGCCGTGCTGTTGGACCCCGCGATGCCCGCCGTCGATTCCAGCTCGCTCGCCATCTGCGTGCGAAACGCTACGGCGTCATACACGGCGAGCGCCGTGCCGGCCATCAGAATCGTGACGCCGCAGGTCACCAAAATGATGCGCGTAAGTTTTTGTCCGATGGAAACGCGGTGTCGCGTGTGCATTTCAGCTCCGGTCGTTCTTTCCGCCGTCGTGGACAACGTGCGCGAGCGAGAGCAGGTTCGAGCTGACCTTCAGCCCGGCGCGGTCGGCGGCATCCGTATTGATCAGGAATCGGACGTGGTTATCCTCGATGGCAAATTGAATCGCGCCGCCCGCCTCCGCAAATCCGTCGGTTTCTCCCACCACCAGCACGCTCGTGCCTTTCAGCCCGTCGAGGATTTCCTTCACGCGCGATTTTTCCGACGAGCTGACGAATACCACCTGGCAATGACGGACGTCGGCAATCTGTTTGCTGCGTTCCACGGATACGCGGCGGTCGGCAATCATCTTGCCTTGCAGCAGATCGTCCATCGAGCGGCCGAACGGGTCCATGCCCAGGATGCAGATGGAGAAATGGGCTTCGGGTCCTGAAAAGCTTGCCACGGGCCAGTCGATAAATTTGGCGAAATTGAAAAGGAAAGCCGCTTTCAGTTGGTATTCCCCCGGAGCGCTTGCTTGCGCCGAGGCGATCGGAGGGCAGACCGACAAAGCGCCTGCCAGCATGGCCACGCAGGATCGCCAGAAGCGCGAAACTCCGCGCGATTGTGCGGCGCTCCGCGCCTGCGTCAGCCATCCGCCGCGTCGATGGGCCCGATTACTCGAGGTCTGAAATCGTTCTCTCAAAATAGCCACGTGAACTTGGCGAACGCGCTGCGCTTCACTTCCGTGGTTCTGGTGCTCTCGGTTGAATCGACGAATTCCTCGTGATGGTCTTTCAGCAGGTTCTGGCCGACGAGGCTGAAGGTACCCCTCTCGCCGAATTTCCACGACAGTTGTGTATCGAATCGGGTGTAGGCCGGGATGACCGGGTCCCGCAATCGGTCGACGAAGTAGGTCGAGGCGTCCCAACTGAGGCTCCGCCAGAGGGCGAGGTGCGAACGCAGTTGTGCGGAATGCACGGGACTGCTTCCCTCCGCTCCGGCTGCCGACGTGGTGTCCTGGCTCGAGGGAGCGGTGTGCATGTGAATCCCCTCAAACGCGTATCCGGGGCTCAGGGTCCATCGTTTCACCGGCTTCCAGTTTGCCGAGATCTCGAATCCAGACGCTTCCCCATGCATGAGGTTCTCGAAGGTCGTCGGGATCACCAGATGAGGCGGCGCCGGCGTGTTCTCGAAAAACGGTGTCGTCGGTTCGTCGGTTTCCTGATGGCTGTAATCGTTGTAATAGGCCGCGAAGTCCACCGAGAGCCGGTCGAGAATCGACGCTCGATATCCGAATTCATAGGCGATCAGGGATTCGTTCTGGACGTGCGGATTTGCAATGAGCGCCACAAGCGCCAGTGTTCCGTCCGGTTCCGTAAAGGTCGCGAGGTTGGCGCGGAAGTCCGCATCGATTTGCGCCGGAGAGCGAACGGCACTGGAGACGGCGGCCCACACCGTTTGGCGGGCGTCGGGCGTCCACGCCACGCGCGCGCTGGGCATGACGTTCAGTCCCGTGAAGTAATTGTGCTCCAGGCGAATGCCCGCCGTCAGGAAGAGGCGATCGGGAGCGAGCGTGATTTCGTCCTGAACAAAAGCGCTGAACAGGTGCGTGGTCAGGTCGGCCGGGATGAAGGAGACAAAGAAATCGCCTTGGGAGGAGGAAGCCACGCGGTTGTAGCCGAGACCCCAGACGAGGTTCTGTCTCGACCAGCCTCGATACTGGTGCTGAAAATTGAGATTCAGCGTTCCGCGGTCGTCGCGAAGCAAGCCGCCGCGGTCGGATCGGTCGTAGGAAACCTGGAGGGTCGTAACGGACTGTGCCGAGAAAGTGTGGGTCCACGCGCCTTCCAGGAATCCTCCGGACAGGTTTATGGTTATGTTGACGGGAATCGGCGCGGGGAAATTGATGGATGGGAGGTTAAAGACAGGCGTGCCCTCCCGGTCGGTATAGAGGTCCCCTTGAAACGTCAGCGAGTCCTTCGCCGTAGGGGCTGCATCGATTCGGAATCCTCCCCGGAGAGAGCGCCATCCATCGGCGCCGACCTGGTTCATCGGATCGGGATAATGATCGTCGTTGAAATACTTGGTCCAGGCGCGATAGGTGATCGAGCTGCCCGCTTTGCCTCCGTACTGCAACGTACCAAATCCCTGCTGCACGTTACCGCCGCCTGAGACCACCAGAGCGCCGAGCGTGTCGGACGTTTTTCTCGTAATGATATTGATGACGCCGTTGACAGCGTTGGCGCCCCATGCCGACCCGCCCGGCCCGCGGATCACCTCGATCCGTTCGATGTCTTCCAGCGGAAGGTCCAGAGTATCCCAGTAAACTCCGCCGAACTCGGTCGTATACACGCTGCGCCCGTCCACCAGCACCAGCAGCTCGTTGCTGAATCGTTGGTTCAGACCGCGCACGCTGATGGCCCAGGTGTTGGCATCGATCTGCGCCACATCCACGCCGGGAACCATGCGCAACAAGTCCGGAAGATTTGTCGAACCCGAACGGCGGATGTCTTCCTGCGTGATCACGAAAACCGCCGATGCCGTGCGGGAGAGTTTCTCCGCTTTCTGCGAGACCGAGGTCACCTCCGTGTTCATCAAGTCCGCGAGGCTTTCCTGCGTGAGGTCCGGCCCGGCCTGCTGCGGCCATGCAGCCACCAAATTCAATGCCAGCGCGAGGGCGAGCACGCCCGCGCGAGCCGCTCGTTTTAGGTTGGGGCGGGCGAGACCGGCGCCCGTCTTGCGTATGAACACTCCGGGGTCCTCCCACAGCCGGCCCACGGCGGCTCCCGCCGTGGCTGGCTTTGTCATTCCTACTATCGGCACCGGAGGCCTATGTCATCGCCCCGAGGGATCCTAACCCCCCGGGTGATCGCCATCAGGAGTGGGGGTTTTTCTTAAAGTGTTATATATGAGCGGATTACATCGAAGATCGAGCAGTTGCCACCTTGGTGTGCCGCGGGGGGACTGTTACTGCCCCGTTAAAACCGGCCCAGAAGCCGATCGCCCGCTTGCGCAGAAGGCCACGTTTCCCGTATGTTGTGGGCATCTCAACACCAAGAGAATCGATGAAACGTGTTCTGGTAATCGAAGACGACAAGGACATTGTCGAACTGGTCCGCTACAACCTGGAAAAGGACGGCTTTCACGTCGCCGCAAGCATCGACGGAGCCACCGGCCTGGCCCAGGTCCGCAAGACTCCTCCCGACATTCTGATTCTGGATTTGATGCTTCCGAAATTGTCGGGCTTGGAAATCTGCAAGGAAGTCCGCAAGGACGCGAGCCTGAATCGCCTGCCGGTTCTGATCCTCA
>CAZLWY010000214.1:0-3455 GCA_964563425.1 uncultured Acidobacteriaceae bacterium
GCCCTGCTGGATGCCGTGACGCACGCGCTGCGCACGCCGCTGACTTCGATTAAAGCGTCGGTGACGAACTTGATCTCGAATCCGAAGCTCGCGCCGGCGGAGCAGCAGGAGTTGCTGACGATCATCAACGAGGAAAGCGACCGGCTGAACAGGCTGGTGGGCGAGGCGGCGGAGATGGCGCGGCTGGACGCAGGCGAGGTGGAGCTGCACGTGGAGCCGCTGCCGATCGAGAAGGTGATCACGGCGTCGCTGGACCGCTGCCATGGATCGCTGGGTGGCCGCGAGGTGCGCGTGCAAATCGCGGAGGGGCTGCCCCGCGCGCGCATGGATGTGGCGCGTGCGCAGGAGGTGCTGGTGCACCTGATCGAAAACGCGAACCAGTATTCGCCGCCGGATCAGCCGATCACGATCACGGCCGAGGCCAGCGGCGATTGCGTGGTGACCAGCGTGGCGGATCGCGGCTCGGGAATCGACGATCAGGAGCGGCCGCTGATATTCGAGAAATTCTACCGGGGCAAAGATCAGCGGTACAGCGTGGAAGGCACAGGCATGGGGCTGCCGATCGCCAAGGCGATCGTAGAGGCGCATGGCGGCACGATCAGCGTGACCAGCCAGCTCGGGCACGGATCGGTGTTTTCGTTTACGCTGCCGGCTGACCGCAGCCGTGTTTCTCCGGTGCCCGTGCCGCTATGAGCAGCGGCAAAATCCTGATCGTCGACGACGAACCGCAAATCCGCCGGGTGCTGCGGACCACGTTGACGTCGCAGGGCTACACAGTGGCCGAAGCGCGCACCGGCGACGAGGCTCTCGAGCAGGTCCGCACCGATCGCCCCGATTTGATTTTGCTGGACGTGAACCTGCCGGGCATTTCCGGGCTCGATACCTGTCGCGAGATTCGCGCGTCGAGCGATATTCCCATCATCATGCTGACCGTGCGCGGAAGCGAGCGCGACAAGGTGCAGGCACTGGACGCGGGCGCGGATGATTATGTGGTGAAACCGTTCGGGTCCGAGGAGCTCATGGCGAGGATCCGGGCGGGGCTGCGGCGGGCGGCGCCGGCGGAGTCGATGCCGCCGTTTGTATCGAGCGAGCTGAAAATCGATTTCGAGAAGCGCTCCGTAATGCTGAAGGGGCAGCCGGTGCGGCTAACTCCGAAGGAATTCGAGCTGCTGCGGCACCTGGTGGCGAATCAGGGGAAGGCGCAGGGGCACCGTCGGCTGTTGCAGGCCGTGTGGGGGCCCGATTACGGCGAAGAGACGGAATATTTGCGCGTGTTCATCAATCAGCTGCGCAAGAAGATCGAGCCCGATCCGAAGAATCCGCGATTCATTCACACCGAGCCGTGGGTGGGCTACCGGTTCGAGCCGCCCGCCGAGAAGGCGCGGTCGGGGCGCGCGGAGAAATAACCGCGCACGCCCTTACCGACATCGGTCGTTGATGAATCAGGTCAGCGACGCCGATTCTTGCGATCATCCCGAAGCGACCAGGACGCGGAGCGTTCGAGTGACGATTCCAGCGTGGCGTCCGCGCGTATCCCCGACGCAAAATCACCGCCGTATACTCTCAGCCTACCGATGAGCGTGTCGCAGCGTTTTCGGCGACTTGCGCCGGCCGGAACATGCAGGGCTCCAACCGCCAGCCAGGAAACATTGACCATGCCTTCCGCCCATTACGAAGCCACGGTTTACGCTGGAGGCCACGAAAGCGGCGTCCATCGGAAGTTGGCGATCCTGGGTTAGTGCATCGGGTGCGCCGCGTCGAGATCTAGATTCAGGTCGAGGACGTTGACGCGGGGCTCGCCCAGGAAGCCCCACTGGCGGCCGAGCGTGTGGCGCGCGACGGCGGCGCGGACGTCCTGCTCGCTCATGTTGCGCTCCTTGGCTACGCGCGGAACCTGGAACTGCGCGGCGGCGGGAGTGATATCGGGATCGAGTCCGGAGCCGGAGGCGGTGACGAGGTCCACGGGAACGGGCGCGTTGGGATTCGTCGGGTGGAGCTGCTGCACGCTGGCGTTGACGCGGTCGACCAGCATTTTATTCGTTGGCGCGTAGTTCGAGCCACCGGATGCGGTGGGGTCGTAACCGGCGCTGCCCGCGGCGGATGGACGCGAGTAGAAATAGCCGGGCGCGGTGAACGGTTGGCCAAGCAGGTGCGACCCTACGAGCTTGTCGGCTTGCTTGATCAGTTCGCCGTTCGCTTGCTTGGGAAATAGAACTTGTGCCAGTCCGGTGACCACCAGCGGATAGATCACACCGAGCAGCACGGTTGTCACCAGCGTGAACCAGATCGAGATCAGCAGATTCTTTTTCATGGATCCCTCGTCGTAAAACCCAGCGTCAAAGCCCATCGCACGCGGCCACATTTATTTGTGGCGATTAAGCTTACGCTTCCACTTCCACTTGAAAACCTTTCCTGCTTCGCACAACCCGTCGTCTCGACATCCTCGTCAGTTAGGCCAATCCGATGTGCGTGATGATCAGGTCGATCGCCTTGATGCCGATGAACGGCGCAATGATGCCGCCGAGGCCGTAGACGAGCAAATTCCAGCGCAGGAGGGCCGATGCCCCCAGCGGACGATATCGCACGCCGCGCAGCGCGAGCGGCACGAGCGCGATGATGATCAGCGCGTTGAAGATCACCGCGGACAAAATCGCGGACTCCGGCGTTTTCAATCCCATGACGTTCAGGATATTGAGCTGCGGAAACGCGCCCGCGAACATGGCGGGAATGATGGCGAAATACTTCGCCACATCGTTGGCCACAGAGAAAGTGGTAAGCGCGCCGCGGGTGATCAGGAGCTGCTTGCCGATTTCTACGACTTCGATCAGCTTGGTCGGGTTGGAATCGAGATCGACCATGTTGCCGGCTTCTTTCGCGGCTTGCGTTCCGGCGTTCATGGCGAGTCCGACGTCGGCTTGCGCGAGGGCGGGCGCGTCGTTGGTGCCGTCGCCGGTCATGGCGACGAGCTTTCCCTTGGCCTGTTCCTTGCGGATGAGCGCGAGTTTGTCTTCCGGCTTGGCCTGCGCCAGGAAATCGTCGAGGCCGGCTTCGCGCGCGATGGCCGCGGCGGTGAGCGGATTGTCGCCGGTGATCATCACCGTGCGAATGCCCATGGCGCGCAACTGATCGAACCGCTCGCGCATGCCGCCCTTGATGACGTCCTTCAGGTAAATCGTGCCGAGAATGTGATGATCTTCCGCCACGAGCAGCGGCGTGCCGCCGGCATTGGAAATCGCCTTGACGGCATCCTCGACTTCGGGTGAGACACGATTGCCGTTCACGGCGCACCACTGCACGATCGCGTCGAACGCGCCCTTGCGAATTTCGCGGCCGTCGAGGTCGACGCCGGACATGCGCGTGACGGCTGTGAACGGAATGAAATTGGCGGCGTAGGCGGAAAGCTCGCGGCCGCGCAGATTGTATTTTTCCTTGGCCAGCACGACAATCGAGCGGCC
>CAZLWY010000215.1:0-22280 GCA_964563425.1 uncultured Acidobacteriaceae bacterium
AACCGAGCTCGTCGCCGGTTTCCACACCGAATATTCCAGCTTCAAGTTCGCCATGTTCTTCATGGCTGAATACGCGAACATGATCACGGTTTCGTGCCTGGCCACGATTCTCTTCCTCGGCGGCTGGCTCTCTCCGTTTCCCGATACGGGCATCTGGCACTATCAAATTTTTCTGCCGAGCGCAGGACTACTGGCGCTTGCGGCCTACTGCGCGTGGAACACGGTCTCGGAAATGCGCGGCATCGCGCGCCTCCAGCTTGGCGTCGTCACTCTGCTCGCGGGAGGAGGCGGCCTGATCTGCCTCTACGGTCCAATCGCTGAAGGCGTGCAGGGCCCGTTCTGGTTCACCACGAAAATCCTGGCGATCCTGTTTTTCTATATCTGGATGCGCGCCACTCTGCCGCGCTTCCGCTATGACCAGCTGATGTCCTTCGGCTGGAAGTTCGTGCTGCCCGTTTCGCTCGCCAACCTGGTGATCACGGCCCTCGTCATCATCCTTTGGCCGCACTTGAGGCACGGATGATCGCCATTCTCCTGTTCATGGTCTGCGCGGCGCTCACCGTCGCTGGCGCCGTTACGTTGATCTGGGCGAAAGAGCCGATTCACAGCGCTCTGGCCCTGGTCCTCGTGATGGTGACGCTAGCGGTGCTCTATCTGCTCCTCGGCGCGCCGTTCATCGCCGCCGTGCAGATCATCGTCTACGCCGGCGCGATCATGGTCCTGTTCGTCTTCGTCATTATGCTGCTGAATGCCGGTGTCGAGGAGCGCACGAATTTCAGCAAGCTGGCCATTCCGGGCGTTGTGCTCGCCTTCGTTCTGCTACTCGAAATCGCGCACTGGATGTTTCATTCTGCGATCGGCCGTGCCCTGGCCAACGGCGCAAACGCTCCGACGACGGAGGCTTCGACCTACGACTTGTCGGAAATGCTCTTCCGGCAGTACCTGTTCCCGTTTGAGGCCACTTCGATCCTGATTCTGATCGCCGTCCTCGGCGCCTGGGTACTGGCGAGGAGGGAACCCTGAGCGCGATTCCCATCTCCTGGTATCTGGTCCTGAGCGCCGTGCTGTTCGGCCTCGGAGTCGTGGCCTTCGTCTTCAAGCGCCACATTATTACGATATTTATGTCCATCGAGCTGATGCTCAACGCCGTCAATCTTGCGTTCGTGGCCTTCGCGCGGGCGCGCGGCGCCCTGGACGGACTGGTTTTCGTTTTCTTCGTTATTGTTGTCGCGGCGGCCGAATCGGCTGTGGGCCTGGCGATCGTGATCATGCTCGCGCAGAACCGCCAGTCCATGAACGTCGAACGCGAGAATCTGCTCAAGCTCTAACACATGTTCCTGCTCACCCATCTCTGGATCATTCTCGCGCTGCCCTTGCTGGGATCGGCGATCAACGGGCTATTCGGAAAGGCTTTCTCGAAGCTCCTGGTGAATACGTTCGCCGTCGGCTCCGTCGCGCTCTCGTTTCTGGCCGCCGCCGAAGCCGTCCGCGAATTTTTCCTGCTCGCGCCGGCGCAAATCCCTTTCGTGAAGAGCTATTTCACGTGGATGATGGGCGGTGAAGCCACGGCTCATCCCTTCCGCGTCGATTTCGCGCTGCAAATCGACCAGCTCACCGTGGTCATGCTGATGGTCGTCACCTTCGTCGGCATGCTGATCCACATCTATTCCACCGGTTACATGGCGCACGAAGACGGCTACTACCGCTTCTTCTGCTACCTCAACCTGTTCATGTTCTTCATGCTCACGCTCGTCACCGGTGCGAACCTGGTTGTCATGTTCGTCGGCTGGGAAGGCGTGGGCTTGTGCAGCTACCTGCTCATCGGCTTCTATTTCCTGAAAAAATCCGCCACGGACGCCGGCAAGAAAGCTTTCATCGTCACGCGCATCGGCGACTTCGGCTTCACGGTCGGCATCCTGATGGTGTTCGCCACGTTCGGCACCGTGACGTTCGGCGAAATCTTCCCGCAGGTCGGCAGCATCTCGACACCGGTGCTCACAACGATCTGCCTGCTGCTGTTCACCGGAGCGATCGGTAAGTCCGCGCAGCTTCCGCTCTACGTCTGGCTGCCGGACGCGATGGAGGGTCCTACGCCCGTCAGCGCGCTGATCCACGCCGCCACCATGGTCACCGCCGGCGTCTACATGGTCGCGCGCATGAATCCGCTGTTCTCCCGCGCGCCCGTCGCCATGCTCGTTGTCGGCATCGTCGGCGCGATTACCGCGTTTTATTCCGCCACCATCGGCCTGGTGCAGACGGACATCAAGAAAGTCCTCGCCTATTCCACCGTCTCGCAGCTCGGCTACATGTTCCTGGCTTGCGGAGTGGGCGCGTACGCTTCCGGAATTTTCCACCTCATGACGCACGCATTCTTCAAAGGCCTGCTCTTCCTCGCGGCCGGCAGCGTGATTCACGCCGTGGGCGGCGAGCAGGACATGATGAAGATGGGCGGCCTGCGCAAGAAAATCCCGGTCACTTACTGGACCATGCTGATCGCCACGCTCGCCATCGCCGGAATCCCCGGCTTCGCCGGCTACTTCAGCAAGGACGCGATTCTCGAAGCGGCGCAATCGGGACCGCACGCCAACCTGATTCTCTGGCTGTTGGGCGTCGCGGGCGCCCTGCTCACCTCGTTCTATATGTTCCGGCTCGTCTTCCTGACCTTTTTCGGCGCGCCGCGATACGACGAGCACAAAGTCCACGTCCACGAATCGCCAAAAAACATGACCGTTCCGCTGATGATCCTCGCGTTCCTTTCGATCTTCGGCGGCTGGTTCGCCGCTCCCAAGCTCATCGGCGGAACCGACTATTTCGAAAGGTTCCTGGCTCCGGTGTTTGCTTCGTCGGCGCCGATTGCCGACATGGCCGCTGAACCAACGGAAGCGCTGACTCCGGCCATGTCGCTCCTGCATGCTCTGGTTAGCTGGCCTGTGGCCGTCGCTATTGTCGGCCTGCTCGTCGCCTGGTACTTCTATATCAAGCGGCCCGACATTCCGAAGAAGATGGCCCAAAGCGCCCACGCGCTCTATCTGCTGTTGCTGAACAAATACTACGTCGACGAAATCTACGCTGCGCTCATTGTGCGCCCGCTGCTCTGGATTTCAACCAACGTGCTCTGGCACGTGGTCGATGAAGGCGCGATCGATGGCGTCGTGAACGGCACCGCCACCGTCGCGCGCGGTTCCGGTTCCGAACTTCGCAAAATCCAATCGGGCAACATGCGTAGCTACGCCGCCTGGGTGATTCTCGGCGCGGTCGGCTTCACCGCGCTGCTGTTCGGCCTGCTGGGGGTGGCGCACTAACATGGCGAACCTCCACTGGCTCACCATCGTCACCTTCTTTCCGCTACTCAGTGTGGCCGCGCTGCTGGTGCTGCGTTCCGAAGATCATGTCTGGATACGGCGCATCGCTCTCATTTCCTCGCTCGTCGAGTTCGTGTTTTCGCTCGGCCTGCTGCCCTACTTCGACTCGGCAAATGCCGACTACCAGTTCGTCGAGTACCACAACTGGATCGGCGAAACGATTCATTACCACCTGGGCATCGACGGCATCAGCCTGTTCCTGGTCCTGCTGACCACGTTCCTCACGCCCATCTCGATTCTCTGCTCCTGGGAATCGATTCAGGAGAACGTAAAGGGGTTCTTCGTCGCCATCCTGATGATCGAAACGGCCATGATCGGCGTCTTCGTCTCGCTCGATCTGTTTCTGTTCTTCTTCTTCTGGGAACTCACGCTGATCCCCATGTACTTCATGATCGGCATGTGGGGCCACGATCGCCGCATCTACGCCGCCGTGAAATTCATTCTGTACACGATGTTCGGCTCGATCCTGATGCTGGTCGCGATTCTGTGGCTCTACGACAAAGCCGGCACGTTTGATCTGCCGGACATCCTGTCGCTCATGCAGTCGGGCCAGCTTTCGTTTGCGCCGCACACGGAATTGCTGATGTTCGGCGCGTTCTTCCTGGCCTTCGCGATCAAGGTTCCGCTCTTCCCGCTGCACACGTGGCTGCCGGACGCGCACACCGAAGCGCCCACGGCCGGCTCCGTGATCCTGGCAGGCGTGATGCTGAAGCTTGGCACCTACGGCATCCTGCGCTTCTGCCTGCCGCTGTTTCCCGAAGCGGCGCATCGCCTGGCGCAGCCGATCGCGGTGCTGGCGATCATCGGCATCGTCTATGGCGCGCTGGTGGCCACGGTGCAGACTGACTTGAAGCGTCTGGTCGCCTATACGTCCGTCAGCCACCTGGGATTCGTCGTGCTCGGCATTTTCGCGTTCAACACCACCGCGGTTGAAGGCGCAATCTACCAGATGCTCAACCATGGAGTCTCGACCGGCGCGCTCTTCCTCGGCGTGGGCATGCTCTACGACCGCCGCCACACGCATGAAATCAAGCAGTTCGGCGGCCTGGCGACTCCGATGCCCGTGCTCATGTCCTTTTTTCTGTTCATTTGTCTTTCCTCGCTCGCCTTGCCGCCGCTCAACGGCTTCATCGGCGAGTTCCTGATCCTGATCGGCACCTTCCAGGTGCATCACGCGTGGGCTTCGTGGGCTGCCAGCGCCGCTGTGCTGTCCGCGATCTATCTGCTGTGGGCCTATCAGCGGGTGGCGCTTGGCGAAGTAACGGTTGAGAAAAACAAGACGCTGCCCGACGCCTCGGCGCGCGAACGAGTGATCCTGGTCGTGATGGCCGTCGCGATTCTCTTCATGGGCATCGCATCCCCGATCTTCACGCGGCGAATGGAAGTCTCCGTCAACAATACGCTCGACATGACTTCGTCGCCGCGCAACGCCGCGCGTCCGGCCAATGGCTCGCCCGGGCGGCCTCTCGTGGCCATGCCCGCTCGGCCGTCTCGGACCGTAGGCGCCGCTCCGCTTCACGTGGACGGCGCCGCGGTGGCCGCGCTTGTGGAAAGGCGGGCCGCACAGTGATGTCCGGTCAGTTCGTCAACCTCGACCGGCTCGCCCCTGAAGCGCTACTGTGCCTGTTCGGCATCATGGTCATGATCGTCGACCCGTTCCTGGGCGCCGCGCACAAGCGCCTCCTCGGCTGGGTCGCATTCGTCGGAACACTTTTCAGTCTTGCGGCCGTGTACCGGGCAAGCCTGTTTCCCGGCATGGCGTACGACAATCTGATCAACAACGATTCGTTCAGCATCTTCGTTCACGTTGTTGTGATTGTTGCGGCGGCGCTGGCCATTCTCGGCGCGATCGATTACCTGGACCACGAAGGCCTCCAGCGCGGCGAGTTTTACGCGCTGGTCCTGTTCGCCGCGGCCGGCATGGGAATTCTCGCCAGCGCGAACGAACTGGTGACCGCGTTTGTGGGACTCGAGATCAGCTCGATTGCAAGCTACGTGCTCGTCGGATTCCGCCGCAAAGCGCCGCAGTCCAACGAAGCCTCGCTGAAATATTTCCTGCTCGGCTCGTTCGCGACGGCGTTTTTCCTGTACGGCATCGCCATGGTTTACGGCGTCACGGGCACGACGCATATCGACGCTGTCCGTGGCTGGCTCGAAGCTGAGCTCGCCGCCGCGGGGGCCGGCAGCCACGTTCCGGCTCTGGCGATCCTCGGGCTCGGCCTGATGTTCGTCGGCCTCGGATTCAAGGTCGTCATTTCGCCGTTCCAGATTTACGCGCCGGATGTTTACGAAGGCGCGCCCACGCCGGTTACGGCGTTGCTCGCATCCGGCCCGAAGGCCGCGACGTTTGCGCTGATGGTCCGCATCTTCTTCGTCGCGTTCGGATCCGCCAGCCATGTGTGGTTCTGGGCGATATGGGTCTCGGCCGTGGTTACGATGTTCATCGGAAACCTCGGCGCGCTGATGCAGACCAACGTGAAGCGCATGCTGGCGTATTCTTCGATCGCGCACGCCGGATACATCCTGGTCGCATTCGCCGCGTACAACGTGCTGGGCGCGGCAGCCGTACTGTTTTATCTTGCGGCTTACGTGCTGATGAAAGTCGGCGCGTTCCTGGTGGCCACGCATCTAGGCCAGCAGGATGAAAAGCGGCTGGGGCTCTATGAATATTCGGGCCTGGCGCAGAAACAGCCAGTGCTCGCCGCGACCTTCTCGATCTTCCTGCTTTCGCTGCTCGGATTGCCGGCGACCGGCGGATTCCTCGGAAAATTCTTCGCGTTCCAGGCGGCGCTGGATGAGCGCGACAAGTGGATCGTGATTCTGGTGATCATCGCAGCGATCAACAGTGTGATCGGCGGGTACTACTATCTGCGTGTGATCATCACCATGTATTTCCAGGCACCCTCGGTCGAATACACGCCGACGCGCGTCGCGCCTGCCGTCGGAGTGGCCCTGTTCCTCACTGCCATCGGCACGCTCTACCTCGGCATTCTCCCCTCGCGCGTGCTGGAGTTCGCGCATGCGGCGGCGGTATCGCTTCTGAACCGCTAGAACATGGAAACGAAGACCGCGCCGATCGGACCGGACCAGGCGCTAGCCGCGAGATTGGCCCTACCTTGACTGGATCGCGCCAAACACCCGTGCCGGGCGTTCGTCGCGACGGATGGGCCCAGGCAAAGAAAAACGCCTCGAAGCTGGTCGTCGCCAGCATCGAGGCGTGTGGTCGGATTGCGATTTTCCTGTAAAGCGCCGCCTGAGCGGAAACTACTTGATCAGGACGATAACCAGCGCGTAAAGCGTCAGCGATTCGATCAGCGCCACGCCCAAGATGAACGCGATTCGAATCGGGCCGCCCGCTCCCGGATTGCGCGCCGTGCCTTCGCAAGCCGCTGCAGTCGCAAGTCCTTGACCTATACCGCAACCCGCCGCCGCGATTCCCAGTGCGATTGCCGCCGCCACGCCGACCCAGTTCGTCGCGTGTTCGGGCGCCGCAGCTGCCTGCGCAAACGTGAGCGGAGCCACGAGCAACGCGAGCACTGCGATCAGCATTACTGCCGCTACTTTCTTCGTCATCTGTTTCTCCTTGTTATGAATGTGCGACCAGGAGGTGGTTGCCGGAAGTCCGAGGGGACGACCGGCCTCACGCTGGCTGCGTTTGTTGCCTGACTTGATGCCGGATTAGTGTTCTTCGGAAACAGCCAGTCCGAGATACAGCACGGAAAGCATCACGAAAACAAACGCCTGCAAAATCGCGACGAACACGTGCAGTAACGCCATCGCAAGCGGAATACCCACCGGCACCACTGCCGAAGCGTAACCCAAGCTGCCAAGGTGGGTCAGGAAGTTAAAGAGCCCGAGTGTCAGGCCGAGAAAGGAAACGTAAATCAGCTCGCTTACCATCATGTTGGCCCACAGACGGACGGTGAGCGAAAGCAGCCGCGCGAAATGACTGATGGTCTCGACGGGAACCGTGATTATGAAGATCCACCAGACCGGCCCCACCAGTGTCTTGGCGTATCCCACCGGCCCATGGTGACCAATACCGAGGCGGTTGTAATGCAAAAATACGATGATGGCGCAGCCCAGGGGAACTGTCGCTGCCGCCGTGGGCGAACTAAATCCCGGCACCAACGAAATCAGATTGCTGAAAAGGATGAAAATGCCGATCGTTCCAAAAAGAGGCACTTGGCCTTCTGCGCCATGCCCGACGATATCATCCACCAAGTCCTTCACGCCGATACCCATCGGATTCGTGATCACGAATTCCAGAATCTGTTGAGTGGCGCCGGGGCGGTCGATTGAGATACGCGTCTTGAGCCACAAAAAGAAAATCATGGCGAGCAGCACGACCAGCAACTCCATCGAGAAGGAATTGGTGATCGGGTATTCGGTGCTGTCCGGCCTGATGTGCACCAGCGCGAGCAGCGCCAGCACCGGTTTGGCCAGCAGCGCGTTGATCACTTTTGTCACACCGAGGACTTGCTCGTCGCCCATGCCTCTCCCGAGAAACGAAACGGACGGAAATTGTCGCGCGAATCGGACTTACGGGGTCTTCCAGCGATGTTCGCCGCGCGCCAGCTCGTAACCCAGCTCGATCAGGATCGCGGGAACCACCGCCACCAGCCCGCACAGGAACGCAATGGCGGGCAACCGCAGCCAAGCGAGAATAACATACGCCACCACGAGCAGCAATAACAGGCGCCCGAAGAATTTAATGTGCGTGAGCGGCGGTACGTACGGGTTTTCAAGCGTCGCTTGCGCTTGTCCGAGACGGATTAGAGCGGCCGCGCCCTGTCGCAGCCAGCGAAAATTCAGCCAGCAGAGCACGGTTCCGACGATCGCGCCTTCGGCCGCGCGCAGTCCCCACCCGATGCCCGCGCCGATTGTCGTCGCCACGCCGACGCCGATCAGAAACTTTTCCAGGCGGCCCTCAATCGCGGCGTATGCAGCGTCATTCGCCATCTTTTTTATCCAGCTTGGCGGCTGCTTTCAGAATGTCGCGGAGACCTATTCCCAAGCCGAGAAGGCCGAGGACGATCGTGAATAGCGGGAGCTTGTGCAGCCAGCGATCGAGGAGATAGCCAATGCCGCCTCCGACCACGGGCGGGACGATCAGCGTGAACGGCAGGGAGTATGCGAGCGCGGCTTGCCGGAGAGTGCCGGACTGAGTTTTGCGCGGCGATGGATCTTGTAGGTCCACGCGGGCTCCTTCGTTGCGATGCGAAATCGGGATGCCGGGCGGAAGGCCCCGGCGCTACATTTAAACCCAAAGCGAATGTATCGCACCTACGGCGCTGGGAATTCGGCGACTTTGTTTCCCAGCCCCGCCCGGGCTGGGCGACCGTCTGTCGCGCCCACTCCGCTCACTAGAGAAACGCCCCTGCAAGACCACAAAACTTCTTAGCGTTTCTTCTTTCGTAGCTTGAACACGCGTTCGGCGTTTTCGTGGTAGATCTTTTGCTTGTCCTTCTCCGAAATGTTGGCGCTGTCGAGAAAATCTACCGCGTCGGGATGATCCTGGTAAGGGTAATCGATGGCCCACATGATGCGGTCGGCGCCGAGGACTTCAATACAGAATTTCAGCGTGGGGTCCCAGTTCATTCCACTGGTGGTGATGTAGAAATTGCGCAGGAAATATTCGCTGGGCGTGAGCTTGAGCTTGGGTCGATCGAATCCGATGCGCACGCGACCGTGCATGAAATCCAGGCGGTAAAGCCAGTAGGGAATTCCTTCGCCCATGTGGCCGAGCACGATCTGCAAGGTTGGAAAATGATCTAACACGCCGCTGGTGATGATGCGCAATCCGTGCAATCCGGTTTCGGCCTGGTAGCCCCAGATGGCGTGCTCCAGATGATCGGTGCGATAGGCTTTGGCCATCAGCGGGATCGGCGAGCGAGGGTGAATATAGAGCGGGACCTTGTGGTCGGCGATGGCTTCAAGGATCGGCCAGTATTTTCGTTCGCTGAGGTATTCGCCGTTGGTGTGGGAATTGATCATGATGCCGCTGAGCTTGAGCTTGTTGACGGCGCGGTCGATTTCCTGAATGGCGCGCGACGGATCCTGCACCGGAATCGTAGCGAGGCCGGCGAAGCGCTCGGGATAGCGCGCGATAGCTTCGGCGAGACGATCGTTTCCGACCTGCGCGACGGCGGCGGCTTTGTCCGCGGGCATCATCTGCACGCCGGTGGAGGTGAGCGCGAGCAGGTGCATGTCGACGTCGTATTCGTCCATTGTTTTCAGACGCTGGTCGAAGAGATCGAGCAGCTTATGATAGACCGGGCCGGCTGGATCGGTCTGGATGTTCCAGAGGAAGAGATCGGGGTCGTATTCTTTCGCGGTGGCTACGAGCTCGCGTTGGACGTCCATTTGTTCCGGGATGGCAAAGGCCTCCTCGGTGGCGATGCGGCGGTAGTGCTTGCGCTTTGGTTTCGATTTGCCGGCGCGCGGCTTTTGTTTCGGGCTCATGCCGAAGTCTCCTCGGAGCGAAATTTTAGATGATTGCGGACCGCGATGAACGGTGTCCCCAAAACCGAGGGGAGTTTAGCGCAGAACTGGCGGGGTTTGCACGCGACGGCAACCCGCCTTGGAATGGTTTGGCCCCGCCACACGATTCAGCCGCATTCACCACAAAGTGCACTGGCAAGGCACTGATAACCGAGCAAAGCCACGTACCCCGCAGACGCGGACAACGAATCAGGAAACTACGGGTCGTGGCGGGCTCCGTGAAGGACTGAAACGGCGTGGGGCAGAAGGTCGGCGATGGCGTCCAGGGATTCGACGGCACCTTTGGGGCTGCCGGGTAAATTAATGATGATGGTCTTGCCGCGAATGCCGGCGGTGGCGCGCGACAGGATGGCGCGCGGGAAATTCCTGGCGCCAGCAGCGCGCATGTACTCGGAAAAACCGGGGATTACGCGATCGATCACGGCGGCTGTGGCTTCGGGGGTGATGTCGCGCGGGCCGAGGCCGGTGCCTCCAGCGGTGAGGATGATGTCGGCGTCGTTTGAGTCGGCGGCCTCCCTTAGGAATTCCTCGATGGCAGCGCGATCATCGGGCCGCACGGTGGACGAAACGATTTTCCAGCCGAGGTCGCGGCAGCGGGCGATGACGGCGGGACCGGAGCCGTCCTCGGATTTACCGGCGGCTACGGAGTCGCTGATTGTCAGGACCGAGACGCGCATGAAATTATTTTGCGAGCCAGAAATGCTCGAGCGAGAAAAATGGCCGAAAAACCTCACCCCTAGCGGCCGGACCGAGCTCTATGAAATCAATTGCACCAGGGCGCAGCAACCCTTCCTCCGTTTGGGCAGCGCCCCTACAAGTTCTGTGCCTAGCTTTCAGCGGCCGGGACGTTCTCGGTGTCGCCGTCGCGCTGGGTTTCGTCCATAAGGCGCAGCGCTTCCATCAGCAGGCCCGTGGTGGTGCGGGAAATCGTGACGCGCTCGGGCGCGAAGTTGAAGTCAATCTCAAAATCGCCCGCAGGCCAGCGGACCACCTGATACACGGCCTCTTCTCCCTCGATCGAACCCAATTTCCCGTCGGCGCATTGGCCGGCCGAGAAAAACAGTTCGCACACTTCGCCGTCGTGGCGAATCGTCAGCCGGCAGGATTTCTGACCCATCTCGAGCGACTGCATCAGGTCGAGAATGCTCATTTCCTCGAGGCGGCCCTGAATGACGCCCGGACGCGTGGCGCGGCTCTGCAGTTTTTCGAGTGCGAGCCGGTCGATCACTTTTTTCGTGCGGCGGATAAGGTCTTTCACGAAGAAGGGCTTGACGACGAATTCCTCGACGCCCTCGACCATGGGGCGGAGCTTTTCCTCAACGTCGGCGCGGCTGGCGAGAAAGATGAACGGGATTTGCTTCGTCTGCTTGCGTGTGCGGAGCTTTTCGTAGAGCTGGCGGCCGTCGAGACCAGTCATGCGATAGTCGCAGAGGATTAGGTCGGGTGGGTCGTCCACGATTTTGAGCAGCGCGTCGGCTCCGTCGGCCGCGGCCTGAGCCTCGCAATGCGGGGCGAGGCCCTTCATCAGCAGGTCGAGGATCAGGGCGTTGTCGTCGACGACGAGAACTTTGACATCTTTGAGCGCGGTCATGATTTGCCGCCTACCGTTACCGATGCCGAGGGCCGCTCTTGCTGCCGTTCTTTTTGCCGTTATTGCGGGAAGGCAGTCCGGAGCGCAGATACGTGCCGCTGCGGCCGCCGGATTTCTTCACGAGATGTAGCTCGGTAATTTCCATGCCTCGCTCCAGCGCTTTGCACATGTCATAGATCGTCAACGCGGCCACGGCTGCACCGACCAGGGCTTCCATCTCGACCCCGGTGGGACCGGTGACGCTGGCCTCGGAGGTGATCTCCACTCCATTCTGGCATAGCTCCGCGCGCACATCCACGTGCGTCAACGGGAGGGGGTGACAAAGCGGAATCAGCTCGGAAGTGCGCTTGGCGGCAGTGATTCCGGCAATTCGGGCGATTTCCAGGGGATTCCCTTTGGGATTTTTCAGGCGCTTCAGGCTGGCAACCGTGGCTTTTTGCATGCGCACGAAGGCGTGCGCTGTGGCCGCGCGGGAGGTGGCCGGCTTGGCCGTGACGTCGACCATGCGGACGCGACCGGAATTGTCGTAATGCGAGAGGGTTTTCACCGGGCCTCGCAGGAGTGGACGCGGGTGCTGACTGAGATTGCGGACATGAATCTTCAAGTTGGCACAACGCCGGACGCGGCGCAAGTGGCCGGGCGTACAGGGGTCCAGGAAAAGGTAATCAGGGCGCAGGGCCGCGACAAACAGGGCCCCAAAGGGCGACGCCGTCGCCACAGAAAGCGACGGCGCCAAGCTGGAATTTGGCGTTCCCGGGGGCTAATTCGCTTTGACGCCAGTTGGAGCGTTCGGAGTCGCCGCGGCCGAAGGGGCTGGAGGGTTGATCGTTGCGCCGTCCCAGTGCTCGTCGGCTTTACCGTCGACGAAGCGCCACATGTCGAACCACGAGGTCGTGTAGGTTTTCGAGGGATCGCGAGGGTCTTTCATTTCGCGTGGCGTGACGACGATAACGAGATCGCCCTCGGCCACTACGGCTACGATTTTGGTTTTCGTCAGGTGCTCGGGAATTGGTGTGGGCTTGCGGAAGCCCGTAAAGAATTTCACGACCGGATCGAGGCCGGAGACCACGTTGGGATTGTGCTGGTGATAGGCCTGGGTGAGCCAGGTTCCCGCAAGGTCCCAGTGATTGGCCTCGAGCAGGTCCTTCATGATGTGATAGGCAGCCTGCTTGTTGGTATTGAGCGTGGGATTCTTGCTGGTGAACATGGCGTCGGCTGCGGCGCCGGTGACGCCGACGACGGGCTCCTGGGCGACGGCTGCGGAGCAGACGAACAACATCACGATTGCGAGCGAACTGAGAAGTGTTTTCATGGCGAGGTAAATACAACCGATTCGCAGGCGGTGTCAAGTGCGTCGAGGCTCTTGCCACGGAGAGGCAAAGCCAGACTAGGAGGCGTTCTCACCGACCGTTCTCACCGCCAACCGTTCTCACCGCCCGTTGACTTCGCATCATAGCCGAAGTAGGCTCCGCGCCGATGGATAGCGTGCACGCCGGCTCCGAAGCAGCTCCGTCAGTTCCCCTTTCTCCTCTCGATACCGTTCGTAAGCAGAGAACCTTTCTTGGGCACCCGGCCGGTTTGTATTTTCTCTTCTTCACAGAGATGTGGGAACGGTTCTCCTATTACGGGATGCGGGCCCTGCTCGTCCTTTATATGGTTGACCACTTGATCGGCGCGGCGCGGACGGGCGCGGCCCGTGTGGTGGGATTTGGAGTGCTGTCGCGCGGCATCGAGTCGGTTTTTGGGCCACTGGCCACGCAGCCGCTGGCTTCGCAAATTTATGGGCTCTATACCGCGTTCGTTTATTTCACACCGATTTTCGGCGGGATGCTGGCGGACCGCGTACTGGGGCAGCGCAAGACGGTCATCGTGGGCGCGATTTTGATGGCCATTGGACATTTCCTGATGGCGTCGGAATCGCTGTTTCTGCTGGCCCTGCTGGTGCTCGTTCTGGGCAACGGCTGCTTCAAGCCAAATCTGGCGACGCAGATCGGAAATTTGTACCCGCTGGGCGATTCGCGACGGGATCGTGCGTACACGATTTACTACGCGGGCGTGAACCTGGGAGCGTTTCTCGCGCCGCTGGTTTGCGGAACGCTCGGGCAGATCTACGGATGGCAGTACGGCTTCGGAGCGGCCGGGGTGGGAATGGTTGCCGGCTTGATCGTCTATCTGGCAGGCCAACGATATTTGCCGGCGGACTTGCTGACGCGCACGAAAGCGGTGCGAAGCAAAGAGCGTGCTGCGGGGATCGCTGCCGCGGAGTGGAAAACGATCGTAGGGCTGATCGCGCTGTGCGCGCTCAACGTGCTGTTCTGGGGCGTGTTCGAACAGCAGGGCAACACGCTCCAGCTTTTCGCGGACCGCAACATCAATTGGCACGTGTTCGGCAGGCAGCTGCCGTCGACTTGGTTTCAGTCGGTCGAGCCGATGTTCATTTTTCTGCTGACGCCGTTTCTGAATATGTTCTGGGCGCTGCAGTCGAAGCGGCAATCCGAGCCGGGCAGCGTGGTCAAGATGACCATCGGTTGCTTGCTGATGGGCGCGGCGTTTTTGCCGCTGATTTATGTGGCGCGTGGCTTGGCCGCTGACCAACGGGTGAGCCTGCTGTGGCTGGCGAGCTGTTCGTTCGTCTACACCGTCGGCGAATTGTATCTGGCACCGTCCGGTTATGCGCTGGTGTCAAAAGTGGCGCCGGCGCGGCTGGTCAGCATGTTGATGGGCATGTGGTTCCTGGGGAATTTCGCCGGAAATTATCTGGCCGGATATATCGGAACGTTTTATGAGCGAATGTCCCACGAAGCGTTTTTCGTAATGCTGCTCGTGATTCCGTTGGTCGCGGCGGCCGCGATCTGGTCGTTCAGAGCGCCGCTGAAGCGCGCACTAGGCCACGAGGTTTGAGGTCGCCTCGTGCCGAAGGGGACCGCCTCGAAACCGTCTCACCGGGCGCAATTCAACCTGCCCTTGTGCGTCAACGGCCGATCTCGCGCTACTTTTGTTCAGCGGGGGTGATCGTAGCGGGGCCCTCGCCGACGATTTCGATTACGGCCGTCTCATCTCTTGCGCCATCGTAATGCGGCTGCTTGGCGAGATCGACCACGTAGCTGCCGGCCGGCATCGCCACCATCGAATCGGGATCGTATCTTGTTCCGCTGCCGACCCACCATGTGCCGGAAAGCACCGTAATGTAACGATCGTTCGGATGGAAATGCGGTCGGCTGTTGTTGTGGGGATACCATTTCACGAGTTCGATATAGAGGCCTTCCTTGCTGGGATCTCCCATTAGGACGGCGGTTTCGGCTGCGCCTGGGCGTCCGGTCCACTTGATCTGGCTGGGAAGCTCGTACGTCACGTAATTCGGGTTGAGGTCCGGCCGCGCCGGATGCGCGGCGCGAGCTTCCGCTGAACCGAGCGAGCCAGCAGCTCCGAACGAAACCAGCGCCGCGATGGCGGTGGCTGCGAGCCCGCTCCGGCGCGAAACAATGGTGCTCACCATAATTTCCTCCCCTCGGTACCCGCGGCACAAAATGCGAGACGGTCCTGACCGCGGCGCGCGGCCAGGACCGTCTCGTTCTATATCACGGCTTCATTCCGATTGATAGGTGGACCGCCTCGCGGCCTCAGCGACCTGGGTACAGGTCGCTAGGTCCCGAGATACTCCACGTGCACGTATGTGCCGAGACGAACGTTGTACGCCAGATACCAGCCGTCGTGGTCCGGATCCTCGTAGATCACGATCTGGTCGGAGTCCCAAAGCCAATCGCCGCAGAAACCGAAGTCGTACGGCGCGACGCTAAAGTAGAAGCCTCCGAACCAGAATCGGCTGGGCCCGCCGCCGGCCAGATGCCAGACATGGCCCTTTCCAAAGCCGCCGGTGAAGTGGCCGTGCTCCCAGGGATGATCGAGGCGATAGTGGGGATCGTCTCGCCCGGTATCGTGACCGACCCAGCGATCCCCTTTCACGTCAACGTGAGGTGCGTCGGGATGGCCGGGCTTTTCGGCGTGACCCTGCACGGGCGGTGTGGGATGCGCCGGCGCTTTATACGCTCGTGGACCGTGCGACGGGATGTGGCCGCCGCCCACTTCGGGATGGCCTTTTTGCGCAAGAGCAGGAATGGAGAACAAAACGAATACGGCGAACAGTCCGATGAGCTTCCTCATGAAAACCTCCTTGCGGGATTTTACACAGTCCATAGCTTGAGAACTGAGCCGCCCAAGGGGTATGACGCCGCATCGAGCATGCGGGTTTCTCGCGCGCAAGATCGCGCCGAAAGGTTTCGCGCGGTTTAAAAAATGCCGCGGCGCGGGAGGATGTCAACCCATTCGCCGGCTTCGATTTGCAGCCTCGGCGGATTCACCACCAGGAAACAGTTTCCGCGGACGACCGCGCCGATGTCGCCCGAGCCCTCCCACAGTACCGCTTCAACCATGGGCGTGGCACTGGCGCCGTTGGGCTCACTTGCGGGCCAACTGACGCGCGCCGGCACAAAATGCGCGACGCCGCCTTTTTCGTTCACCGGGTGCGCGAGCTTTGCTTTGAAAACCGGAAGTGGCCGCGGCGCGCTGCCCAGAAGTTTTTCGATCGCGGGCACCACAAACAATTCAAACGTGACCATCGTCGAAACCGGATTGCCCGGCAGCCCGAATACCGGCTTCCCGCGGCACCATCCGAAAACCACCGGCTTGCCGGGGCGAATGGCGACCGAGTCAAAGAAGAATTCAGCGCCGAGGTCTTCCAGCGCCTTCTCGACCAGATCGTATTTCCCGGCGGAGACGCCGCCGCTGAGCAACAGCATATCGGATTCGAGACCGTGTTCGATCCTTGCGCGGAGGTCCGCAATCTCGTCTTTGGCGTGGCCGATCGCGACCGGTTCGGCGCCCGTGAGCGCAACCTGCGCGGCGAGCGAGACGTTGTTGCTGTTGCGTATTTGAAACGGGCCAGGAGCGCCATCGACGGGCACGAGCTCGTCGCCGGTCGAAAGAATCGCGACCCGCGGGCGCCGGCAGACTTCGATGCGCGCGTGCCCTACCTCCGCAGCCACAGCGAGCTCCGCGTATCCGAGTCGTGTGCCACGGGTGATGACGGCTTCTCCAATGCGCGCCTCTGCGCCGGCGAGCACGTAATACTGCCCGGCGCGCGCAGCCTGTTCGAAAATGATGTAGTCGGCTTCTTCGCGCGTGTATTCATGCATCACCACCGCGTTCGCGCCGCGCGGCACGGGCGCGCCTGTGAGGATGCGAACACATTCGCCCGGACCAACGGCGCGGTCGAAAGCGATGCCGGCGCGACTTTCGCCGATCAGGCGCAACTTCGCGCCGGGCTCGGCGACATCCCCGGCGCGCACGGCGAATCCATCGCGAATCGAGCGATTGAAAGGCGGATAGTTGCGGTCGGCGACGATATTTTCTGCGAGGACGCGGCCAATAGCCGAGACCGGCGCGGCGGCGAGCGAGACCGTCTCGCGTTCAGCGGCGCAGGCCCGCGCGGAGAGAACTTCGACGACTTTGGAGCGCGCCTCTTCGAAGGAAATCATCGCGGCCTACAGCCAGGCGGCGAGCTTGGTGCCGCGTGGCACGATCGTGGCATCGCGCTCGGGGCCGGTCGAGATCATGCCGATTTCAACCTGAAGCTGGTCGGAAATGAAATTCAAATAATCGCGTGCGGCCAGCGGGAGATCACGGACGTCGCGAATACCCGGCGTCGGCTTTTGCCAGCCCGCCAGCATTTTGTACTCGGGCTCGATCTGGGCGAGCGTGTCGACATCGGCGGGCATTTCTGCCAGCAGCTGCCCCTTATGGCGATAGCCGGTGCACACCTTGATTTCGGGCTGCTCGTCGAACACGTCCATTTTGGTGACCACGAGCGAATCGATTCCGTTGAGCATTTTCGCGTAGCGCAACACGACCAGATCGAGCCATCCGCAGCGCCGCGGCCGTCCCGTGACGGCTCCGAATTCACGGCCGCGCTCGCGGATCGCGCCAGCGTCGAGATCGGGCATCTCGGTTGGAAATGGCCCACTGCCGACGCGCGTGGTGTACGCCTTCGTGACGCCGACGACGCCCGTGATGCGGGTGGGAGCGACGCCAAGCCCCGTTGCCGCGCCGCCGGAAATCGCGTTCGACGACGTGACGAACGGATACGTGCCGTGATCGATGTCGAGCATGGTGCCCTGGGCGCCCTCAAAGAGCACGGATTCACCGCGATCGAGCGCTTCATTCAACAGCACCGTCGTGTCGGCGACCAGACCGCGAATGTGCGCGGCGATTTCGAGGGAATGTTCCAACAAACCGGCGGTTTCCAGCGCATGGCCGTAGGCTGCCTTGCTGATCAGATTCTTTTCCGCGATCACGCGCTCGAGCTTCACGCGAAAACACTCCGGCTCCAGCAGATCGCACACGCGAATGCCGCGCCGCGCCATTTTGTCCTCATAGGCCGGGCCGATGCCGCGCGAGGTCGTGCCGATTTTCGCTTCGCCGCGCTTCGATTCCGCGGCTTTGTCCATTTCGCGGTGATAGGGAAAAATCAGGTGCGCACGATTGCTCAGGAAAAGCCGGCCGCGGACTTCGATTCCCGCCTTGCGAAGATTTTCGATTTCGGTGACCAGCGCAGCGGGATCGACCACGGCGCCGGGTCCAATCACGGCTTTCTTCCCGGGGCGCAGAACGCCGCTGGGAATCAGCTGCAAGACGAACCGGTGGCCGTCGAAGATGACGGTGTGGCCCGCGTTGTGTCCGCCGGCGTAGCGCGCGGTGTAATCAAATGACTGGGCCAGGCAATCGACCACTTTGCCTTTGCCTTCATCGCCCCACTGGGCCCCGACCACCGCAATCGCTTTCGTTCGCGCTTTGTCCGCCAATGCCGCCGCTCCGCGTCCACACGTGTCGCACCCTGCCTTCTCCGGGCGAATCAAGATACGTTACAGGAGGGCTGATGCGGTCAGACCGAAACCCAATCCTACGCTGCGCGCTGGGCGAAGGCAAGAGCGCTAGCCACGCGTGTCACGCGAGGCGCGCTTCGAGCACGGCAAAATGGACGGCGATCGCCTGCGTGTGCGAGGTACCGCGAACCGATCAGCGGTCGGGAATTTCTGCGGGAACTAGGAAACGCCGAAAATCTTTTCCGCCAAGTCGGCGGCGATCGGAACACGGAATTTCTGCCCACTGTACGCCTTGATCATCAACAGCACCCACAGGACAAAGCCGACCAGTCCCAGAACGGGATAGAGGAGGAACCCTATCGAAAATGAACCGGTGCCGGCAATCCCTCCCGCGAACAGCGACGCGCTGACAAACATACCGAGGATAATGTACAAGATCGCAATGCCGCCGAAGACTACCACTGACTGCGCGGCGTGGAAGCGGACGAAGGGGCGCTTGTCGATAATGTAGAAAATAATGCCCGTGATCCAACCCAGGACGTAGCACAACAGCCCGGCGACCTTTTCGTCCATTTGACCCGCAGCCATCGCCATGGGCGGCGCGGCTGAAGGAGCGGCCGCAGGGGCCGCGCTCGGTGCACTTGCGGACGACCCCAACGCCGATCCGCACGATGGGCAAAATCCCGCACCTTCACCAACTGTTGATCCGCACTTGGGACAAAACGCCATGATTTGAACCTCCGGGACTCTCCACTGTGCGCGGAGACTAGCAAAACGCTCGGGAGTCGGCAAGCGCAATTCCCGTTGGTGCGAGCCGGAGTGCAGGAGATGCGATAAGCGATGTGCGCTTTTCGGTTACGGCCTCCCACAGGGGCGGCGTAGCGGCGCGGTGATATACTCGCCATGAGCGGAAGTGGCGGAATTGGCAGACGCGCCAGCCTTAGGAGCTGGTGGCCGAAAGGCCGTAGGGGTTCAAGTCCCTTCTTCCGCACCAACATTTCCGACCAGAAGTCGTGCCGAGCGAAAGGCCCACGGCGCGAGCCGAGGGATAACCCGTCGTAAACCAAACCTGGATCCAGCGCAACTGCGGGCTAATTCGTCGAAGTCGCCTTCTGATCCTTCACCTGGAGTTCGTTCACCACTTGCTGGACGTTGGGAACTCCCGACGCAATTGCCGCTGCACTGTTGCGGCGGCCTTCGGAGCGGACGTCTCCCGATAGCGTGACGACTCCGTTCTTCACGTCGTACTTCACGGACTTATGAAGATGATTCTGGATCAGCGCGGCGTCCAGGTTTTTCTTGATGCCGTCGTCCAGGTCCGAGTTGACGGCTTTCGCGTCGCTCTCGTTTCCGGCAGGCGTGACCGAAATTTCATTCGCCACAACTTGGCCTGCGGCATTCGAGCGTGCGATCGTTTCGGCCTGCGCCTTGGCCGAGTCGTCGGCTACATGTCCAGCGAGGGTGATGACGCCCTTATCGCGGTCCTGGCTCACGGACACGTCACTGAGACCCGCTTGATTGAGCGATTGGCGAACAGGCCCCTCAACGTCGGGGGATTTCGATGACGAGCAGCCGATCAGGCATCCGGTCGTGAGCGCGATGACGAGTGCCGAGTAGGGAAGGAATTTCTTCATGTTTTTCTCCTGATATTGATTGTTGCGGGCGCAGTACCATTCCCGCGCCCGCCATGATACGAAGCGGCACGGTGCTGTTATGCGGATGCGCTTTTCTTTTTTGCCTTCGCGGCCGGCCTCTCGTGCTTTTCGCCTTCTTCCGGTTCGTCGGATTCCTCCGACTGCCCGGCCCGCAAGGCTTCGACGTTGATGTTCTCCGCGAGTTGGGTCAGCTTCGCGTCGGTTTCTTTCTCTTCCTTCAAGGTTTCTTCAAGCAGCGACACGGCTTCGTCGTCGCCCAAAAGCTGCGCGTAGGTGCGGACGCATCCGTAGCCGGCGATCTCGTAATGCTCCACGCGCTGCGCGGCCGAAATCAGCCCGGCATCGAGCTGCTCCTCCTCGGGATCCTCCTCGATCATCTCGCTACCTTCCTTGATCAGCCCTTCCATGCCCTTACAGGTTTTGCCGTTGGGGCTCTCATCGAGCGAGTCGAAGATTTGTTCCAAGCGAGCCAGGTGGCCTTTCGTTTGTTCGAGATGCTCTTCAAAACCGGAACGAAGATCGGAGGAAGTGGCTGCTTTTGCCATCTTGGGCAAGGCCTTCACGAGTTGTTTTTCGGCGCTATAGAGGTCCCGCAATTCTTCAACGTACAGTTCCCTTAGCTGATTCTCCTTCATGGCGGCGTTGCCCCTTTTCGAATTTCCCGGCGCAGCGGATCGGCCTCAAGCCGCCTTAGCGCTGGCCGAATATTTTGTTCACAAGACACGCTAGGCTCATGGGCGGCGGACGCCTATACAGACTTCAAAGTAAAAGGCGGAACATCATCCTTTAGCGACGACCTCGGCCCAGTAAGTCCCGCGCACGACCTGGGGTGCGAGTTGACGCGTGTGAATCGATTCCCTATACTGGAATTTCTACTGCGGCGGATGCGCGCCGCTCATTCCCGTACTCCTCCTTCCGGATTCCGAACATGCGAAAGGTGGATTAACGCTAAAGGATTGCGGGCGTTCGGCGCCCAAAACTATTCCTCATGACTGAAGCAACTTGCAGGCGCGAAATCGAACTGGAAATTCCTGCCGACAAAGTGCAGAAGGCGGCAGACAAGATCACACGGGACATTATTAAGGTTGCGCGCATCCCCGGTTTCCGCCCGGGCAAAGCGCCGATGACGCTTGTGCGACGGCGTTTTGCAGATGACATCCAGGGCGAAGTGGTGCAGTCGTTGGTACCCGAGGCTCTGGAAAAGGCGTTGGGCGAAAAGAACTTGATTCCGGTCACGCGCCCGGAAGTCGACAAGGTCGAGTTCAAGGACGGCGAGCCGCTGAAGTTCCGCGCGGTTTTCGAAGTGCTTCCAGAATTCGAGCTGGGCGATTACAAGAATCTCACAGTGCAAGTGGACGAGATCCCCGCCGGCGACACCGAAGTGGATAAGGCCGTCGAAGAAATGCGCGAGCGCGCGGCAACGTTCGTTCCCGTGGAGGGGCGCGCGGCGAAGGATGGCGATTCCGTCCTGATCAAGCTAAAGGGCCTGCCCACCGAGGGCGGCGAGCCCGTCGAGGCGGACAACGTGATGGTCCCGCTGGGCGCCGAAGAGACGCTCGCAAGCTTCACCGAAAACCTGCGCGGTGCAAACGCGGGCGAGACCAAGACGTTTCAGGCAAAATACCCCGACGATTATCCGGATGCGAAGCTCGCTCGTAAGACCTACGACTTCACGGTGGAAGTCCAGGCGATCAAAGAGAAAAAACTTCCCGAGCTCAATGACGATTTCGTGAAGGAAGCGGCGGGCGAGAACGCTGAACTGAAGACGCTCGACGAGCTCCGCAAGAAAATTCGCGAAAGCATCGAGGCGTCGCGGGATCACCAGCAGAAAACTCAGGCCCAGGACAGCATCCTCGAGCAGCTCACCAAAGCGCATGACTTCCCCGTGCCTGAAGCCCTGATTGAAGGCCAGATGGACACGCGCCTGGAGCGCATGGTCCGCACGTTTGCGGCGCAAGGGATCGATCCGCGCGGCATGAACGTGGACTGGGCGGGCATTCGCGGCAAGCAGCGCGACCGCGCGATCACCGACGTAAAGGCCGAACTGATTCTGGACCGCATCGCGACGGCGGAGAAGATCGATGCGACCGATGAAGAGGTCGAAAAAGAGATCGAACATCTCGCCGAGCACCGTGGCGAGTCCGCAACGGCCATGCGCGCTCGCTTGACAAAGGAAGGCACGCTCGATACGATGAAATCGAAGTTACGCAGCAACAAAACAATTGATTGGCTCTACAGCAACGCCCGAATCGAAAAGACAGCCAAGAGCGAAAAGTGATTCGGGTTTCCT
>CAZLWY010000216.1:0-9117 GCA_964563425.1 uncultured Acidobacteriaceae bacterium
AAGTCCGTGCGCGCCGTGGTGCTGACGGGCGCGGGGCGCGGGTTTTGCTCCGGCGGCGACATCGATTTCATGCGCGAGGCGCGAAGTCGCAAGGCCGTGAGCGAATTCAAACCGATGCTGGAAATGGGCAAGGAAATTTGCCTGGCGATTACCTCGATGCCGAAGGTCGTGATTGCCGCCGTCAACGGTCCAGCAGCCGGCGGTGGATTGAGCCTGGCGCTGGCGTGCGATTTGCGAATCGCGTCCGACCAGGCAATGTTCACACAGGCTTTCGGTTACCTGGGTCTTTATCCGGATTTCGGCGCCACGTTTTTCCTGCCGCGCCTCGTCGGGCTGTCGCGGGCTTCGGAACTCTTTTACACGGGGGAGCGATTGTCGGCCGATGAAGCGCGCCGGATCGGCATCGCGGCCAGCGTGTTTCCCGCCGCATCGTTTGAGGAAGAAACGAAAAAGCTTGCGGAGCGCGTGGCGGCCGGCCCCCCGCTGGCATATCGCGATGTGAAGCGGACCATGGTCGGCGACGCTCATAAAGAACTCAGCGAGGCGATCGACGAGGAGAATCGCCTGCAGCTGCACTGCTTCCTTTCCGAGGATTGCGCAGAAGGCCTGGCCGCCTACGCGGAGAAGCGCCCGCCGAAATTCCGCGGTTTCTAGTCCCAAATTCGCAGAACCCACATGCCAATCGAAGATCATGAACCTGTTTTCCCGGGGCGCTTTATGGCCTTGACGAAGGAAGCGTCACTGCGCCCGCTCTTGGCTGGATCTACCAATGGACGAAGACCTGCTTGCCGATATTGAAATCACGCCGCGCGAGGTGAGCCGGCGCATCGAGCGCGGCGACAAATTCCTGTTGGTCGACGTGCGCGAGAAATGGGAATATGAAGCCGCGCACATCGAGGGATCCCGGCTGGTTCCGCTGCGCGAAGTTCCGATGTATCTCGAGCAGCTGACCGCGGCGGCCGACGTGGTTTGCATGTGCCATCACGGAGTGCGCAGCATGGACGCGGCGGCATGGCTGCGCTCCAAAGGCGTGGCGGGCGCGCGATCGATGGCCGGCGGGATCGACCGCTGGACGACGGAGGTCGATCCGCTCGTGCCGAGATACTGAGGAGACAGAGCATGGCGACCCGAAAGGCCGGCGCGGTGAAGCGCCGCTCGCAACGGGGCAAGAAGGCGGAATTCCTTCACAAGCCCAACTGCACCACCTGCCGCAAAGCGCGCAGCTTCATGGAAAAGCGTGGATTTCAGCTCCATTTTCGCGATTTGGCGAAGGAACGGCTTTCCCCGGCCGAGCTGGAGGATCTGATCGGTAACCGCGACTACCGGGAGTTTCTGAACAGTCGCAACGAACTCTACCGCAAGAAGAAGATGAAGCTGCGTCCGCCGCCGCGGCGCGAAGCGATTCGCATGATGGCGTCGGAGCCGAATCTGATTCGCCGTCCCGTGGTTGTCGCCGGCGGGCGAATCGTCGTCGGATTCGATGAGGACGGCATCGCCCGCCTGTAGGATGCGTTTTTCGCGTGTGGGAGACTCTCGGCGTTGGAGCTTCGGCTGCGAATGAGACTCGGGGAACGCATTGAAATCCGCCAGGGCGACATCACCCAACTCGATGTCGACGCCATCGTCAATGCCGCCAACAACGCTCTGCAGCTCGGTGGCGGCCTGGCCGGCGCGATTCGCCGCCAGGGCGGGCCGCGCATCCAGGCCGAGTGCGACGAGATCGGAACCATTCCCTTGGGCGGCGCGGCGATCACCTCCGGGGGTGAGCTGAAGGCACGGTACGTGATTCACGCGGCCAGCATGCAGCTCGGGGGTTCGACAGAGGCGCACGCACTGCGCAGCTCGACGGCGCATGCGCTGCGAATCGCCTCGCAGAACGGCTTGAAGACGATCGCCTTGCCGGCGATCGGAGCCGGAATCGGCGGATTTCCGCTGCGCGAATGCGCCGAAATCATGCTGCGCGAAACCGAAAGGCATTTCGAGCAGCCGACCTCGATCGAAAAGGTCCACTTCGTGCTATTCGACACAGGTGCGCTCGCCACGTTTGAGGAAGTATTCGCCGAATTACGAGCCGGCGGGCAGGCTTGAGTGGGCGCACAGGCCCTTTCGCCGCCATTGCCTTTCAGCTGCGGGGAATTCTCGTCGCTAGGCCGTCAGCTGTGCGATGAGAAAGGGGAAGAATTCAGGGGCCTGACGGTATCGCGAATTCCGGCGACTCGAAATGCCGGAAACTGCGATGGATAGGGGTTTTTGGCGGATGCTGATTTCTGCCTTGGGCGATCAGGCTACGCCGTCCGCCCGCCCTAGTTGCTTTCGGTGCGCTTCTTGAGCGTGGGCTGCTTGTCTGAATTGGGATCGGCAGCGGGATTCGCCGCCGCGGGGACCTGCGCGGGATTTCCGCTGGCGGTGGCCGTCGCCGGCGGCGTAGTGCCTTCCGGATTGAACGGAGTCCTCAGGTAGCGTGCGGCTTCGGCCTGGGCGCCGGCGGTGTCGTCCTTCAAATGTTGTGCGAGGTTGTACTCATTCACGGCGCGCTCGCGCTGTCCCAGGACGTCGTAAATCTTGCCCATATAAATGTGGCCCCAGACTTCGGTCCATTTGGGATCGAGGTCGCCGCCGAGCGCGGCGCGAAACGCATTGGCCGCCGCCTGGTAATTCTTCTGGTAAAACATCGCCTCGCCCATCCGGAAATGCGCCAGGGAATTGGTCGGCTGGACGTCGAGTGCGCGCTGATATTCCTGAATCGCCTCGTAGTATTTGCCGAGTGTGGCGTCGGCTTCGCCGCGTGCGATGGTGGCGCGTACGCGCAGCTTCGGACTCGACTTCAACAGCTGATTGTTCGGGTCTATGGAAATCCCGTTGGGCTTGGGCCGGCCGAAAGTCTCGAGCTTGAAATTCGAAGTGGTGCCCGTCACCATGATTTTCTTCAGCTCGGGATTTCCCTCCGTGTCCACTTTCACTTCCACCGGCATGCGGAACGTATCCAGCTCCTGCTTCACCGTGCCGACCACCTGAAAGCCCTTCGGCGTGCGATAGACGATATATTGCAGCGTGAATTCCGGCACACCGGTCGAGTTCAGCCACTGCGAGAAGAACGAAACGAGGTTCAGCGGCGGATCGCCGGCTTTCTGTGGCGGAACCTTTGTCGCGGTGAGCTTCTCGAAGCTGTCGATGGTGGCGGTTTTGCCTTCGTGCTGCTTGTAGAATTCGCGCAGCAGCGCGGTGAAATTATCGTCGCCCAAATCCGCTCGAAGCATGTGGTAGACCATCGCGCCCTTGTCTTCCACGATCGAGTAATAGGGGTCGGAATACGCGCCGACCTGGTTGGCCTGGAAAATTGGCGTCGCCTCCTCGAACATGAGCGCGCCCACTGCGAAATCCTCGAGGGCGCGATTCAGCTGCGCCACTCCACCGGACTGCTCGGCGTACATGGCTTCGGCGTAGCGAGAGAGCCCGTCGGTGACCCAGACGTCGGCCGCCGTCGCGGGCAGCACCCGATCGCCCCACCATTGTCCCGCCGCGAGCTGCGAAAGCAGGCGATCGTTCGCGGAAGGTGTCCATTCCCGCGCGCTGATCAGCAGCAATCCCGGAGCAGAGTATCCGCCGACGGAACCGTCCGGCAACTGCGCGATGGTGAGAGTCGGTATGGGGCCCTGCGGCCCGTTGAGCGGACCGAATGTATCGGTGAAATAGCCCATGATCTGGCCGAGCGAGCCGGCCCAGGACTTGACGGTCGAGACCTGCGAGGGCGGCGTGTAGAACGCGAATTGATAGCCCTCGGTCGGAGCAGGCGTCAGCTGCAGGCTGCCGGCGACGAACGAACCATTCGGCCCGGGCGTATCGCAGTGGAAGATGTACGACATCATGTTCTGCGCACCGAGCCCGACGCCGGGTTGCGCGGCGGGAGGATCGGCCTTGCCCGTGCCGGTAACCGCGAACGTGTTCGGCACGATCAGATTGAATTTTCCGGTGTAGCGGTTCGACGGGTAGTTGGTGAGCGGGAACCATCGCGCCGGCAGCAGCAGGTATGCGTTTGTTTTATCGACCGACGCGAATTTCACTCCACGCGTCGGGCTGTCTTCTTCGCTGGAAACGGGTCCGGAGTAATCGAATGTCAGCGTAACGTGCGTGCCGGGCGTCAACGTGCCGGGCAGGGCGACGGTGAGCAACAGGGGATTGTTGTTGTCGCGGGCGTAGGTGACCGTCTGCGTGCCCATTTTCACCGCGTTCACGTGCAAGTCCGCGTGCAGTTCGACCAGAACCGTCTTGGCCACTTGCTCGGCGACAAAATCCACCTTGGCCTGGCCCAGAATCGTTTGATCGTCCGGATGCAGGAACACCTCGACGTCGTAATTGGTCGCACGGAAGGGATAGGAGTGAGGGGACTGGGCTCGCGCCGCCGCACCAGCCAAAAGGCACAGCAGAACAGCGGCGGGCCATCGACGGAATGTGAGCAAGAAAAACGCCTCTTTGGGAGGGCCGTAGCCTTTCCCCGTAGCTAAGATACCAGAAATACTCGCGCAGTTGCCCGCCCGGCCACGCGCTTCAGGGCTGCCGAATCATGCCGGCGAATACGTCGGCGGCGCGCTCGATGGCGCCGCCCGGCCCGAGACTGGCGCGCACCTGAGCGAGCGCGGCTTTCATTTCTTCGCGCACGGAGCTGCTTTCCAGCAGGCGGCGCGCTTCGGAGGCGACCGCGGCGGCCGTGAAATCGTCCTGCATCAGCTCCATGACCACGCGCCGGCCCGCGATCAGGTTCACCATGCTGAAATACGGCGTGTGGACCATGCGCCGCAGGATCATGGCGGTCAAGGGAGCGACGCGATAGACGACCAGCATCGGCGTTCCGAGCAGGGCCGCTTCGACGGTAGCCGTGCCGCTCGCGACGATGGCGCAATCCGCTGCGGCGAGCGCGTCGTAAGTCGCGCCTTCGACACGCATCACGTCCACGGCGGCGCCGGCGCTGCTGCCAATTCCCGGCGCGGCGGCGTGCACGAACTGCGGCGCGGCGCTTGCTCGGCCCATTTCTCGCGACAGGCGCTGGCAGGCTTCGAGAATCGTCGGAAAATTGCGCGCCACCTCGCTCGCGCGGCTCCCCGGCAGCAGCGCCACAATCGGCCGTGAGGGATCGAGTTCATATCGCGCGATGAATTCGGCGCGCGACATCGACGGCTGGACGGTATCGACCAGGGGATGCCCGACAAAATCAACGGGCACCCCCGCGTCGCGATAGATTTTTTCCTCGAAAGGAAAAATCACGACCATGCGCTTCACGCGCCGCCGCACGATGCGCACGCGGCCCGAGCGCCAGGCCCAGATTTGCGGCCCGATAAAGTAGCCGACGGGAATTCCGTAGCGCTTCAGCCGGCGCGCGACCCCCAGATGCGTGCCGGGTGAATCGACCAGGATCGCGAGCGAAGCGTTTCGCCGCGCCGCTTCGCGGGCCAGCAGATTCTGCACGCGCACCACGGATGGAATCTTGTGCAGCACTTCCGCGATGCCGACGACGGCAACTTCGTGATAGTCCGCCACTAGCTCGACGCCCGCCTCGCGCATGCGCGGCCCGCCCATGCCGAAAAACTGAGCCCCGGTCCGTTCGCGCAGCGCCGCGGCAAGGCGAGAGGCGTACATATCGCTGGAAGCTTCTCCAGCCGAAATCAGGATTTGAGGAGGCGTCATGCGCGCGGAGCGGCGTCAATCGTCCGCGGTGAGAGGCTGCGGCGGCTGCGGGAATCCCGGGACGGAGCCTCCCGGCAAGGAGACGGCCAGCTCCTGCTCCTTGTACTGGAGCTGATAGAGGCGGTAGTAAATCCCGCGCACGAGCAGCAATTCCTGATGGGAGCCCTGTTCGCGCAGGCGCCCCTTGTGGAACACGAGGATGCGGTTCGCGTGTTGAATCGTGCTCAGCCGGTGCGCGATCACCACCGAGGTGCGACCCGAAAGCAGCCGATCGAGCGCCTCGCGAATCATCAGCTCGGTTTTCGTGTCGACGCTCGAGGTCGCTTCGTCAAGGATCAGGAATTTCGGATCATGAGCCAGGGCGCGCGCGAAACTCACCAGTTGGCGCTGTCCCACCGAAAGGGTGCCGCCGCGCTCGGTAACGGGCGTGTCGACGCCTTTGGCCAACGCCTGGATGAACGGCCCGAGGCCCACTTCGGCGAGCGCGCGTTCGGTGGCCGCACGGTCGATGCCCGCCGTGCCGAGACGAACGTTGGTTTCAAGCGTGCCGGTAAATAGAAACGGATCCTGGAGCACGATACCGAACATGCGCCGCAGCTCGTGCAAGTCCATTTCGCGGATGTCCACGCCATCCAGCAGGATTTGGCCGCGCTGAATGTCGTAGAACCGCAGCAGCAGCTGAATGATCGTGGTTTTGCCCGCGCCGGTGTGGCCGACAATGGCGAGAGTCTGGCCGGGCTCGACGCGGAACGACACGTCGCGGAGAACCCATTCTTCGTCGGTCGGGTTCGCGCCGCCGTGGTAGGCGAACCAGACGTTGCGGAATTCGATTTCCCCGCGCGGCGCGGGCAGGGAACGCACGTGCTCGGGAGATGCGATGGTAATTGGCTCATCGAGCAGCGTAAAAACGCGCTCGGAGGCGGCCATGGCCGCCTGCAAGATATTGAATTTGTCACTGAGGTCCTGAATCGGCCGGAAGAAGCGTTGGCCCCACTGCAGAAACGAAATCAGCATGCCGACCGTGAAGGTGGTTGCGGCGATGACGCGCAAACCGCCGGTCCAATAGAGCAGCGCCACGCCGGACATGCTCAGGAACTCGACGGCGGGATAGAAGTACGAAAAAGCGTCAATGGCGTCCTTGTACGCCTCCATGTGAACGCGATTCAGCTCGGCGAAGTGCGCGCGCGCCTTGCGTTCTCGATTGAAAAGCTGCACCACGGACATGCCGCTGATGTGTTCCTGCAGGAATCCGTTGATTCGCGCGATGGCCGTGCGGATGCGGCGGTTTGCGTCGCGCACCTGATTGCGGAAAAAATAGGTGACGATGATCATGAACGGCAGCGGGGACAGCGTGACCAGGCCCAGCAGCGGGCGCCAGCTGATCAGGAAGACCGCCAGGCCAAAAATGAACACGAAATCATTGAGCATAGCGGCGACGCCGGTGGCGAACAGATCGTTCAGCGCATCGACGTCGGTGGTACAGCGCGTGACCAGGCGGCCGACGGGGCTGCGATCAAAAAAGCTCATCGGCAGCTTCTGCAGGTGCCCGAAAATCTCGCGGCGCACGTCGTACATCGTCTGCTGACCCACCCACTGCATGATGCGCATCTGCAGGTATTGCAGCGCGAAACTGGCCATGATCGACCCGAGATAGAGGATCGCAATCGAGGTAAGCCCCGCAACGGCCGTGCGGTAATCGATCTCGTGTTTCATCCCGGGCGTCACGTACTTGTCGATTCCGTGGCCGAACAGGTAAGGGCCGAGAATATCCATGCAGGTGATCGCCAGGCTCATGGTGATCGCGAAAATCACCGGCCAGCGATACGGGCGCAGGTATTTCGACAGCCGGTGGGTGAGCCGGGTGTCGAACAGCTTGCCGAGTTTCTCTTCTTCGCGGAAATCGCTCATTCGCGGGCCAGCTCTTCTTCGAGCAGTTGTTTTTGGTGCAGGTCGGCGTAGTAACCACCGAGTGCCAGCAGTTCATCGTGCGTTCCGCGCTCCGTGATGCGGCCCCCTCGCAAGACGATGATCTGATCGGCTTCCTTCACCGTGGAAATACGATGCGCCACCAGGATCGTGGTGCGACCGTGAATCACCTTGCGCAGGCCTTGCAGGATGCGCTCTTCGGTTTCGGTGTCAACGCTTGAAAGCGAATCATCCAGAACCAGCACGCGGGGATTGCGTGCGATGGCGCGCGCGATCGAGGTGCGCTGCTTCTGCCCGCCGGACAGAGTGATGCCGCGCTCGCCGACCATGGTGGCGTAGCGCTGCGGGAAGCCCTCGATGTCGCCCGAAATGCAGGCAACGTCGGCCGCGGTGCAAATCACCTCCTCGCTGGATTCTTCGAGGCCGAAGGCGATGTTTTCGCCGAGCGTCTCACTGAATAGAAATGTGTCCTGGGGCACGTAACCGATCGCGTGGCGAACTTCGTCGAGCGGATAGTCGCGGATCGAGCGTCCGTCGATCAGAAGCGTGCCCGGCGGGGCATCCCAGAGCCGGGCGATCAGCGACGCCATCGTCGATTTTCCGCTGCCGGTGGGGCCGATAATCGCGAGCGTGGCGCCGGCGGCGATGTGGAGATTGATGTCTTCGAGGACCGTCGGGCCGGGCAGGCTGTCAGGCCCGGTCGGGTAGGCGAAGCTCAAGTGACGGAATTCGATGTCTCCGCGGATTTTCGATTCTGGCAGCTTCAGTCGATGGCCGTTCGCCTCGGCTTTGGCGCCGGCGGCCACATCCACAATATTGGGCTCGGCGTTCATGATGTAGCCCAGCCGGCCCATCGAAGCCGCGCCGCGCTGAAAAATGTTGGTAACCCATCCGAGCGCAATAATCGGAAAGACCAGGATCCCGAGGAACGTGAAGAAGGACCAGAGCGTGCCGAGCGAGACGCGGTGGCCGATGACCTGCGCGCCGCCTTTGCCGAGCAGCACGACGAAGCTGATGCCGATCAGCGCCGTCAGTGCGGGGAAGAACAAGCTCCAAGAGCCGATCAACTGGACGTTCCGATCCACGTACTCGCGGTTCGCTTCATCGAATTGCGCGATTTCGGTCTCTTCCTGCGCGTAGGCGCGAATCACGCGCACGCCCGTGAGGTTCTCCTGGGCGCGCGTCGAAAGAGTTCCCAGGGCCGCCTGAATTCTCTCCGAGAGCCTGTGAATGATGCGGCCGAAAAAATAGACCGCGAACACCACGAGAGGAACCGGCAGCAGCACCCAGAGCGTGAGCGAGGGGGAAAGCTTCAGCATGAAGAATAACGACACGACCGACGTGGCGACCGTCGTCGCCGTGTACATGATCCCCGGCCCCAGCACCATTCGGACGGCGTTCAGATCGTTCGTGGCGCGGGACATCAGGTCTCCGGTGCGGTTGCGCACGTAAAATTCCGGATCGAGCTTCACCAGCTTGTGCAGCAGATCGTTGCGCAGGTCGAACTCGATT
>CAZLWY010000217.1:0-2615 GCA_964563425.1 uncultured Acidobacteriaceae bacterium
ACCGCAAAAAATAGCACCGCCATTAGGCCCAGCTTCCGAATCATCGCATCTCCAATGCACAAATTTGTGCAGTTGGTTGGATGCGTGGCGGCCGGGAGCGTTTCCCACTACAGGATTTTCCTTGTGACGATACGTGCTCCCCTCTGCGTCAGCGTCGCAGGTTCGGCACGGTTATTTGTGGCTCGTCCCACAAACGCACAAGCTACGCCGTGCTCCTTGCACGCCACAAGAACACAGGCAGGTCTGCCTCGGAGGTCGCTCCGCATCACGCCGCGCTAGAGCGTTCAGTTGTATTCGAAGATTTGCAGCGTGGTTCCGTTCGTCGAGGCGACCCACAACTTGCCGTTAACGATCCGGTGCGCGGAGTACTTGTCCATCCCCGGCATTGTTTGGGCTTTCTGCGTTTGAAGATTCCACATCGCCCACTCCGGCGGTTTTTTCATGTCGTCCACGTTGACGTATTCCACCGCGGCGTGCATGCCGTCGCCCAGAACGGAAATGTCGTCGATCACGCCGGTCCGGCCGCCCAGCTTGCGCGCTTCTTCTCCCGTGGCCGAGTCGATCACCAGCATGTGATCGTCCGCGCCGCCGGTGAGAAACGACTTCCCATCCGGCGTGAAATCCAGGTCGAACATTTCCAGCTTCGTCGCGTTGCGGTTTTCGTGAAGCAATTTCCATGTAGACGTGTCGTAGATGCGAATCACCGTGTCGCCTCCGGCCGTCGCCAAAAGTGAGCCGTCCGGACTGAGCGCCACGGCCGAGGGACTGGAGAAGTCCGACTGCAGCGTCGCCACCACCTTTGGGGCGCCGCTAAAATCCCAGATTTGTCCCCGATCGCCCAACGTCGCGACCAGCACCGAATGCCCATCGCGAAGGAAGCGGAATTTGCTCACCCGATGCTCGCCGACTTTCCATTTGTGCGCGTCACCGCCAGCGAGCGGCACGATCTGCACGGTGCCATCCCAAAATCCAAACCCAAACCAGTTACCGTCGCGCGAGAAATCACCCGTAGTGATTCGCGAACCGCCATTCTGCGCGAACAATACCCTGCCGCTCGCGACGTCGACCACGCGGACGCTTTTGTCGTCGCAGAACGCTGCGACCGTTTTGCCCGTCTGCGAGATCACCAGCTGGTCCGATTTGCACGGCAGCGTAACGCTCGCCACCTGTTTCACGTCCGCCGCGCGCACCGAAACCGCGCCAGTGCAACAACACAAAGCGAAGACCGCAGCCAGCGCGCGCCTCATGCTTTCTCCAGGACCACGTCGAAGTTCACCGCGGCGATCATGTGCGTGCCCGGGTCGCCCTTGATCATCACCGGACGGATCAGCTCGCGACTGGTGAGCAGCGGATCGACGCCGGAATTCTTGTCGGGATCGCCTTTGAACACCGGATCGGTGGCGAAATAAAGCTGGGTCGTCAGCGGCTTGTGGCCGGGCGCGGTTACCAGATAATGGACATGCTGCCCCACGCGCTGCGGATAGTGCCCCGGCATGACGGATTCGAACGCGTAACCGCCCTTGCCGTCGGGCTTCATGATCGCGCGATAGAGATAGCCTTCGTTGTCGTAGTGGCCCGCGTTGTCGGTCTGCCAGATCTCCAGCGCCGCGTCTTGCAAAATATTTCCGTTCACGCTGTAGATGGTGCCCTCCACGGCGAGCGGCATGCCCGGATCGTTCGCGCCGCGAAGCGTTGTCCTGTGCGGCGCGTCGCGCTTGTAGAAAGGTCCGAGTTCGCACCACGGCGTCGGCGTCTTCGGTTTTTCGGCGTCATCCCACGCGCGCGCCAGCGCCGCCACCGGCATCGCGCCGCCGGCGATCGTCAGCGCGCCCATCGCGACACACTTCTCCAAAAGCTCTCGACGCTTCATCTCCATGGCGGGGGTGCTCCTTTGCGCGGGAGTATAGCTCCACGGCTACATGGCACTGAAACTTATTTCGTCGTGATGACCAAAGGGCACAGGCAAGTCTGCCTATTCCACTTGCGTGTGTTGCTAAGGTGATTGTTGCAATCACGCCGTGTGTTGCCAGGATTGCGGCGGTCGAAATCCTGGCAAGCCAATCGAGTGCTTGGCACCCTCAAGTCAGGTGAGCACGCTAGTGGAATAGGCAGTCTTGCCTGTGCCCTTGTGTCACCCAAATCCCCACACTGTTCCATGCTAGGATGCGCGCGATGAAATTCGCTTCCTGTCGTGTGATTGCGCTCGTTGGACTACTGCTTACTTCTCCCTCGCATTCAGTCACGCGGGCCACGCCTCCGTCCGACGCCGACTTCAGCGGCGCCGTGGACGCGTATATCGCCTCCGAGATGGCCGCCGAGAAAATCCCCGGCCTCGCGCTCGCCGTCGTGCGCGACGGCCACATTGTCAAAGGCTCCGGCTACGGCTTCGCCAACCTCGAATTCAACGTCCCCGTAAAACCAGAAACGCTTTTCCAAACTGGTTCCGTGGGCAAGCAGTTCACTGCGACGGCCGTGATGATGCTCGTCGAAGAAAACAAAATCGCGCTCGACGACAAACTCAGCAAATATCATCCCGGCACGCCGGCGAAGTGAAAAGACGTCACCATCCGCAATCTGCTCTCGCACACGTCCGGCATCGCCGACTGCGGCGGCGA
>CAZLWY010000218.1:0-3154 GCA_964563425.1 uncultured Acidobacteriaceae bacterium
GAACGGCTCTTCTTGTCCCGCGTTGGCAATCCGCAATTTGTGACGGCCGCGATGCCATGTGGCGAAACACAAAGTCATGAAGCGGCCTTCGATGCGGCGCTCGCCGAGAAATCCATTGATGGCCCGCAGCATTTCCGCGGGGCGATGTTTCTGCGGGCCCAAGCTGCGCAGCGTGCCGATCGCGACGGCTCCGTAAAGTGCGGCCGCACTTCCCTTCCCACTGACGTCACCCATGGCGATCGCCAATTCCTGCGGGCCGTAACGGAGAAAATCATAGAGGTCGCCGCTGAGTTCGCGGGAAGAAACGACGCGCGCGGCGATCTCGAGGCCGAATTCCGGCCCCGGTAGACGTGGCAGCAGAGCGCCTTGAATGCGGCGTGCGGCGCTGAGGTCGCGCTCCATGCGCGCTTCGTCGCGGGCAAGCTGTTCATAAAGGCGCGCGTTTTCGATGGAGACGGCGAGATGCGCGGCGAGAATCGAAAGCGCTTGTACATGATCTGGGGTGAAATAATTCAGCTGCGGGCTTTCGAGATCCATAACACCGATAACGCGATCTTTGTTGAGCATGGGGACGGCCAGCTCGGAGCGCGTTTCAGGATTGATGAGCAGATAGCGCGGGTCGAGGGTGACGTCTGGCACGACGACGGCGCGTTTCAGAGACGCGGCAGCGCCGACGATGCCTTCATGCGCGGGAACGGCAAATTTCTCCTGCACGCGTTGGCCGAATTTCACGGTCACGCGATGCCGGAAGACGTTGTCGCCTTCGTCGTAAAGCAGAATGCTGAAAATCTGATAATTGATGAGACGCTTGGTTAGCTCCGCGGCGCGACGGAGAACTTCTTCCACGGAGAGCGAAGAGTTGGCCTCGCGGCCGACTTCGTTCAAAAGCAAAAGAGTTTCGGCCTGATTGCGCTCGTGTTCGTAGAGCTTGGCATTTTCAATCGCGGTGCCGATGCGCGAGGCGACCAGCGTCAGGATCGTCTGCTGATAGGGCGTAAAATAATCCAGCTCGTTGCTTTCGATGTCCAGAACGCCGATGACGCGACCGCGCACGATCAGCGGGACGGCAAGTTCGGAGCGAACTCCGTCGAGGGCGTTAAGGTAACGTGGGTCCGCGCGAACATCGCCGACACGAATCGCCTGGCCCGTGGCGGCAGCGGCTCCGATGATGCCTTCGCCCATGGGGATGCGCCAGTGGTTCACGACCTCCGCGCGGTGACCGATGGCAAAACGGAAATACATCTGGTCGGTACCCTCGTCCGGGAGGAGCACTGCGAAAATTTCGTAGTCCACCAGGCGCTTGATGAGCGCGGCGGCAGTGGGCAGCACTTCATCGAGGTTGAGCGACGCGTTGATCTCCTGGCTAAGCTCCGCCAGGATTTTGAGAGCGTCCGCGGGGACGTCGATTTTGGGATTTAGTTTTGCCGCGTCCATTTGGCTATGTTTGCAGCTCCCGGGTCCCACCCGGGAGTTGCGCGCGTCCTTTCCGGATATTTGTACAACGCCGGAAATAGTGGGCGCAAAGTCGATTCATTATAGCAGGCGAGTGTGCGGCTCTTGCCGGGGAGAAGAGCCTGCATTGAACTTTTCAATATTTCTCACCGGACGAGGCGTCGAAAGCCGCCGGTGATTTTCCGGAGCGCAGCTGCTGGATGATTTTCACGCCGGCGCTGGCGCCGATGCGCGTGGCGCCGGCTGCGACCATTTTCTGCAAGTCTTCGAGCGTGCGGACGCCGCCTGCCGCCTTGATGCCGGTGCCTGCGCCGATGGTTTCGCGAATCAGGCGCACATCTTCTGCAGTGGCGCCGGCAGTGCTGAATCCCGTGGACGTTTTTACGAAATCCGCACCGGCATTCTTGGAGGCCAAAGACGCCTGGATTTTTTCTTCGCGCGTGAGCAGACAGGTTTCGATGATGACTTTGCAGATGGCGCCGGCGTGATGGCTGGCCGCTACGACGCCGTGAATATCGGCTTCCACCGCGCCCACACGGCGGGACTTGAGCGCGCCGATATTGATGACCATGTCTATTTCCTGTGCGCCGCGCTCGATGGATTTCTGCGCTTCGAACACCTTTACTTCCGGCAGCGTGGCGCCCAGCGGGAAGCCCACTACGGTGCACACCTTTACGGCGCTGCCGCGGAGAAGCTCAGCGGATTGCGCGACGTTCCACGGATTCACGCAGACCGAAGCGAATTGGTATTGCAGAGCTTCTTCGCAGAGTTTCCCGATTTCGTCCTGCGTGGCGTCGGGCTTCAGCAGCGTGTGGTCGATTAGTTTGGCGATTTCGCGGTCGGTGAGCGGCATGATCATTCCGGGGGCAGCGTCAGAATGCAGACGTCCTTCAGATTACGGTAGCGTTCGGCGTAATCGAGGCCGTAGCCAACGACGAAATCGTTGGGGATTTTAAAACCGATGTAATCGGCTTTCACCTCTTTGATGCGGCGCGAGGGCTTATCGAGCAGCGCGGCGATGCGCAGGGCTTTGGGTTTGCGTTGGGCCAGCACACGTAACAGATAGGTCAACGTGATGCCGGTGTCGAGAATGTCTTCGACTACGATCACGTTCAATCCTTCGATGCTGCTATCGAGATCTTTTACCAGGCGGACTTGGCCGGAGCTTTCTTTATTTTTGCCGTAGCTGGAGACGGCGATGAAATCTATCGATGTTTCCAGGTTGATTTCGCGGACCAGGTCGGAGAGGAAGATGCAAGCGCCTTTAAGCACGCCGATCAGATGAATGCGCTCGCCGGCGAAATCTTTGGTGATTTGGTGGGCCACTTCGCGCACGCGTTTTTGAATGGCGGCGCGGCGGATCAGGACTTTTAGTTTTTCTTTTCCGGCGACTACGGGCATTTTTCGAGGTACTCCCTAAAAGAGCGGTTACTTTAGCGTAGGGAGTGACGCTTGACAAGGTTCGTGCGGACGAGCACTCGCTAGCGCCGGGGGATTCGGTAGCGGAGACCCTTGGACCGCCTCCGGTCGTTGGTGCACGCAAGTGCGCCGTTGCGAAGCTAAAAGCAATCGAGCCGGCGGGACGCTGGCGCTACGAACGGCAATGGCTCAACGCAGATAGCCCCAGGTGTGAAGGCGGTCGCTGTCTTCTACCCAGCGGTCGCCGATGTCGGTGCGGTAGTACATGTTGGGGATGAGGACA
>CAZLWY010000219.1:0-1819 GCA_964563425.1 uncultured Acidobacteriaceae bacterium
ACGGCGTTTCTACGAGCATCCGGATCAGTTTGCAGACGCGTTCGCTCGCGCGTGGTTCAAGCTGACGCACCGCGACATGGGTCCGATCGTGCGTTACCTGGGCCCGCTCGTTCCGAAAGAGACTCTGGTGTGGCAGGATCCCGTTCCCGCAGTCGATCATAAATTGATCGAGGAGAAGGACGTTGCTGCTCTGAAGGCAAAGATCCTCGCCTCCGGACTGTCGATCTCGCAACTGGTCACAACTGCCTGGGCATCGGCGGCGTCGTTCCGCGGCTCCGACAAGCGCGGCGGAGCCAACGGAGCGCGCATTCGCCTTGCGCCACAAAAGGATTGGGAAGTAAATCAGCCCGCCGAACTGGGCAAGGTTCTGCCCAAGTTGGAGGCGATCCAAAAGGCGTTCAACAGCTCGCAATCGAACGGCAACCAGGGTAAGAAGGTCTCGCTGGCGGACCTGATCGTTCTCAGCGGCGATGTGGCGGTCGAAGAAGCTGCGAAAAAAGCTGGACACGCGGTGAAGATACCCTTCACGCCGGGACGCACGGACGCTTCGCAGGAGCAAACCGACGTTCACTCCTTCGCCGTTATGGAGCACGCAGCGGACGGCTTCCGAAACTATCTCCGGGGCGGACAGAAACTGTCGGCCGAGGAATTGCTGCTCGATCGCGCGCAGTTGCTGACCTTGACTGCCCCCGAGATGACAGTACTCATCGGAGGCTTGCGCGTTCTGAATGCAAACTTCGGGCAGACCAAACCCGGCGTCTTCACCACCCGGCCGGAGACGCTGACGAATGACTTCTTCGTCAATCTGCTAGACATGAACACGAAGTGGCAACCCTCTTCTTCATCGGAAGGTGTATACGAGGGCCTCGATCGGAAAACGAACAAAATTAAGTGGACCGGCACGCGCGTCGATCTGCTCTTTGGATCGCACTCTCAGCTCCGGGCAATCGCAGAGGTCTATGCGTGTAACGACTCGAAGGAGGCGTTCGCAAAAGACTTCGCAGCCGCGTGGAACAAAGTAATGAGCCTCGATCGCTACGACGTAGCCTGAGCACAACGGTTGCCCTCGACATCCTGACTGCCTGTAGAGACGTTGCCTGCAACGTCTCTACAGTGCGAGCGGGCCATTCATGTAAGATGTGTGCGGTTTTCGAATCGCAAAAAATAACCGCATCGTAGTTCCAGGAGACCTCATTGGACCGTCGCAAGTGGTCGCTTCTGTTCGTTTCTCTTTTCTTCTGCTTCGCATTTTTCACGCCCGCCTCGCAGGCTCAAATCGACGACGCCACCAGAAAACTCTCTCACGATATTTTCCAGCAACTGATCGAGATCAATTCCACCGATTCTGTCGGAAACGTAACCACTGCATCCGAAGCGATGGCGCAGCGTTTTCGCGATGCTGGATTCGCCGAGGCCGACATGCAGATCCTCGGGCCGAATGACCGCAAAAAGAATCTGGTCGTCCGGCTGCACGGCACGGGCAAGCAGAAGCCCATCCTGCTGATTGGTCACCTCGATGTGGTTGAAGCGCACCGCGAAGACTGGACCACCGATCCGTTCAAGTTCGTAGAAAAGGATGGCTTCTACTACGGCCGCGGCACTCAGGACATGAAGAGCGGCGACGCCATCATGGCCACCACGCTGATCCGCTTCAAGAAAGAAGGTTACACTCCCGACCGCGACATCATCCTCGCCCTCACCGCCGATGAAGAAGGCGGCAAGTCGAACGGAGTCGACTGGCTGCTCAAGAATCACCGCGACCTGATCGACGCGGAATTTGTGCTCAACTCCGATGGCGGCGGTGTTTACACCCGCGACG
>CAZLWY010000220.1:0-7854 GCA_964563425.1 uncultured Acidobacteriaceae bacterium
GATGGCGCGGATCCCGCAGCTCATCGAATTCTGCAAATTGCACAATATGAAGCTGGTGACGGTCGCGAGCCTGATCCGCTACCGCATGCAGCACGAGCGCAACGTACGCCGAATCGCGGAGTCGGTGCTACCCACGAAGTACGGCGACTTTCGGATGATCGCGTATTCCAGCGACGTGGACCACGAAATTCACGTGGCGCTGGTGCGCGGCGACGTGGCATCGGATGAGAACGACACTACGCCACCGTTGGTCCGCGTCCATTCGCACTGCCTGACCGGCGACGTGCTCGGCTCATCCCTATGCGATTGCCGCGAGATGTTGGAGGGATCGCTGGAAGCGATTGCCGCCGAGGGCCGCGGCGCGTTCGTCTACCTGCATCACACCGGGCGCGGGTTTCGGATCGATTCGCGCACCGAAGAGGGCGCCACGCTGCCACAGATTATCTTGCATCAGCGCGAGCAGGTGGAGCGAGATCCCGGCGTGCAGCGCGTGATCCAGCATGAAAGTGGAATCGGCGCGCAGATACTGAAGGATCTCGGCCTGATGCGCATCCGGGTGCTGACGAATTTGCCGCGAAAAGTCGTCGCCCTCAAAGGGTACGGCATCGAGATTGCCGACCAGGTGCCGCTGCGGATTCGACCGGCTACCAAAAGCCACCAGATTCTGTAATCGGGCCGTCCCGGCGGCGCTCGCTCAGCGGCCGAAAACCAAAACCACAAATGAATCGGGCACCATACCGCCTCGCGGGCGCGGATTGTCCGGGGTCGCCGCGGGCGGCGGCGCGAATTCGGCCGTCACCAGAAAAACTTCGTGGGTCTTCGGATCAAGCGCCATGGTGCGAGCGCCCGTTTGGGTCGGCACTTCTTCGACCGCTGTGAATTGGTCGGGTGAATCCTCATGGATCACGGAAAGCGTGCCGGAGCCGTTCGACGAGAACGCGAAACCAGTGCCGGGATCAAATTGATTGGCGTCCACGCCCAGGCCAATGGGCGGAGAGGCGACCACTTTCCCGGTATCAGCGTCAACGACAGCCAGGACCTTGTTGTGGCAGCCGGAAAACAGGCGGCGGTGCGCTGCGTCGATGGCCATGCCCGAAGGGCTCTCGCAGGGAGCGAGCGGCCAGGTCGCCGTCACTACCAGCGCTTTTGAATCGATCTGCTGAATCTCGCTTTTGTCTTCCAGGTTTACGTAGACGTGGCCGGCGCCGTCGGCCGTCGCGAATTCGGGCTTGCCGCCCAGGGCGATGGTGCCGAGCACGCTGCCGGTAACGGCATCAATCGCGGTGGAATCCTTGCTGAGGCCGTTCATGGTAAAAACGCGCTTGGTCGCCGGATCGTAGACGATGGCGTCCGGATTTTTCCCCGCCTGCGCGTGTCCGATCGATTGCAGGGTCCGCATATCAAAAATGGTGACAGTGCCGGCTTGGCCGTTGGATGTGAAGCCGTCGCCGAGTTCTCGAGCGAGAGCGATGCCATGCACCCCCGGGGTATCCGGAATTGTGCCCACGATTTTCTCGGAGTCGACATCCAAAACGTCGACCCGCGTGCCTCGGGAGATGAACAGGCGGCGTGTGGAGGAATCGAAATTCAGGTAGTCCCAAAATCCGTCGCCGCCGACCTTGATCGTCTTGATCAGGTGATAGCCCGACGGCCCGGGCATCGCGGCGGCCGCGGCTACGGCGTGCGCCGGCGAATGTGCGAGCGCGAGAATCGACGCCAGACTCGCAGCGATGATCGGAAGAACTCGGCGTGGAGTCGGCATTCAGTCTCCTCGTAGGGCGAACATGACGCCCATCAATTTCCAGGACATCCTATGACGGAGCAACGGTCAGGTCAAATTAAGCGCTGATTAATTCGTGTGAATGATTCGGCGGCGAGGCAGCCGATGGTGATCGATGGGCGCGTCTTCGATCGCTTCGTTTGGGAAATCCGCGGATCGCAAGCAGGTCTTCTGGGCCGTGGGAACGCCGGGATTTCGTGCGGAATTGAATGATCGCTGCCGCTGTTGTCGGACCCACCCTCGGAAGTTCCCGGGTCCCTTCGCACCCCCAAGATGGATATCGATTTCGTGGGTGGGTGGGTGGGTGGGTGGGTGGGTGGGTTTTTCGCCCGCGGCGAGCGGAGCCAACCACGCGGACGCAGTTCCAGGTTTCAGACGCAGCCAGAGCACGCCACCCGCAAATCAGTCCAGTTTGTTTCCCTGCGCGTCATACGCCGTGATCGGGCCGAACAGTGCGCCTTGTTCGGCGATTTGCGCGCGATCGCCGACGATCACGATTTGCGCGTTCGCGGAATCGAAGTGCCGGCGAGCGGCCGCGAGGACGTCCGCCGCGGTTAACGCGCGGATTCGTTCACGGTACGTCTCCAGATAGTCGCTGGGCAGTTGGTCCAGATAGGCCGTAGCAAGCTGGCCGAGCAAGCCGTCCTGCGTGGCCACGCCAAGCGAGAAAACGCCGGTGATGTAGCTCTGTGCGCTGGCGAGCTCTTCGTCGGTGACCCGTAGCGAGCGCATCCGATCGATCTCGTAGAACATTTCGGTCAACGTGGCGGCGACCACGTCGTTACGCACCGCCGCGCGCACGGTGAAATATCCCTGCTGGCGCAGAGCGTTAACGCCGCTGCCCGGGCTGTAGGTGTACCCTTTCTGCTCGCGAATGTTCAGCACCAACCGCGAGTGAAACGCCCCGCCCAGGATCGAATTCGCCACCAACAAGCGGTACCAATCGGGATCGCGACGCGTGATCGAGAGATTACCGAGCAGCACTTGCGTCTGTACGCTGCCGGGCAGGTGCACCAAATACACATGCCGGCCCCCATGGTGCGGCGGCGCCGCGGATTCCAGATGCGCGGGCTTCGGTGCTTTCCAGGCGCCGAATACTTTTTCAATCTGTTCCAGCATTTCGGCAGCAACGAAATCGCCGACCACGACCAAAAGCGACTCCGCCGGGACGTAATGCTTCTCGTAGAACCCGACGAGCTGGTCGCGCGTGATCGCCGCGAGCTGCGCTTCGGTGGGCGAGACCACCGCGTAAGGATGCGCGCCGAAAAGAACCCGGCGCAGGCGTTCGCTGGCCAAAAACCCAGGCGTAGTGCGCTCGATTTTCAGCTCTTCCAAGCGCTGACGGCGCTCGCGCTCGAACTCCTCGGCCGGAAAAGAAGCGTGCCGTGCCAGATCGGCCATCAGCTCGAGGATGCCTCCAGAAAATTCGGCGAGGCCGTTCGCGGAAATCGCGCTCAAATCGGCGCCGGCGCTCGTGCCGAGGCCCGCGCCCATGCGCCGCAGATCTTCCTCGATTTGGCGGCTGGGACGAGCGTCGGTGCCCGAGCGTACGACGGTGGCAGTGATCTCGGCCAAGCCCGGCGCGGAGTGGGAAACGACTGCGTTGCCACTGCGAAAATAGAGCTGGGCCGTGATTTTCGGGAACGTGCGCGATTCGACCAGCACGACCTGCAAGCCGTTCGCCAGCGTCGCGACGGTTCGCTTCGGCCACGCCACGCGAGTCTCGGGAGCGAGCGCCGGCGCATGGGCGCGCGCAACGGCAGGAGCGGCAGGAGCGGTCATCGCGCACCTGCCAAGGCCGTCGGCTGGCGAACGAGTACGGCGCGATTGCGCGGCACCAGATACTTTTTCGAGAAAGCCTGAATTTGATCGGGCGTGACCGCAAGGAATCCGTCGAGAATCTTGTTCACGCGGTGCGGATCGCCGTCAAAAAGCGTGAAGCACGCCAGCAGATGCATCAATCCGAAGCGCGGCATGGGATAGCCGCCGCTCTCCAGCGTCGAGTAGTAGTCGGACCGGAATTTCACCTTCACGGGATCGAGCTCGGCGTACTCAATTCCCTTCTGCTGGAGCTGCTCGATAATTTCGTCGAACACGGCGACGGTCCCCTCCGAAGTGAACTCGGGCTTGTGATAAATGCGCGTGACCATCTGCGTCGGGCCGTTGGTTTCCAGCAGGTCCGCGCCGCCGTCGATGTCCACCGCGATCTGTTCATCCAGCACCAGTTTCCGATAGACACGGCCAGCGCGCCCGCCGTGCAGCACCCGATCGAGAATCCCCGCAACGTACCAGTCGCCGGTTTCGCGCGGCGGCATCGTATAGCCGATGGCAATGGCGGGCAGCGGGCCGAATTTTTCCTCCACCTCGCCGCGGCGCTCTTCGGTTTGCGGTGGCTCGCTCACGTCCGCGTGCGGCAGCTTCGGCTGTGGCGGAATATCTTCGAAATACTTTTTGGCCATCGCGAAAGCCTCGGCTGGCTCGAAATCGCCCAGCATCAGCAGCACGGCGTTATTCGGCACGTAATACGTGTGGAAGAATTTCTGCACGTCGGTGAGCGTGGCGGCGTCGAGATCGACGAAATCACCGTAGAAATTGTGCGCGTTGGGCCAGTTGCGAAACGCCACGGGCGGCAGGTCGAGCCACGGGAATCCGCCGTAGGGCTGGTTCATCACGTTCACGCGGACTTCCTCTTTGACCACGTCGCGCTGGTTGCGCAGATTTTCGTCGTCCACTTTCAGCGCGCGCATGCGATCCGCCTCCAGCCACAGGACCCGCTCCAGCGCGTTCGAAGGCACGGACTCGAAATAGTTCGTAATGTCGTAGTTCGTCGTCCCGTTGAGCATCCCGCCCGAAGAGTTGATCAGGCGGATGTGCTCCATCTTGCCGGCATTTTCCGAGCCCTGGAACATCATGTGTTCGAACAGGTGCGCGAAGCCGCTGCGGCCGTGCGGCTCCAGGCGAAAACCGATCTGGTAGTAGACGCCGACGGTGACGAATGGAGCGGAGCGGTCGGGCGACACCACCACGCGCAGGCCGTTTGCCAGCGTCGCGTGTTCTACGGCAATGTGAAGATGTTTGACGGGTCCGGTCAAATCAGATCTCCCTTATTCAGGCTACAAACCGATTCGTCAACGGCCGCGCAACGCCGCGACGATTTTTTCCTTGGCGACTCTCGGGTTCTTTGCCAGTACACGGCCGGCCAGCAGCGCCAACGCGGCGTACGCCTGGCGAAATTCGAACGGATAGTTGCGCAGCGCTCGCGCGTGCCGGGCCACGATCGCGTAATCCCCGCGTGACAGCGGCCCTGTCCATGCCGCGTGCGATCCAATGCGCTCTATATTATCGAGGATTTGCCGCAAGAGGGGAAACAGCGTTTGTTCGGCGCGCCGGCGCGGGAAGCCAATGTGCTCGAGCATCTGCAGGCCCGTCTCGATGGTGGCGTAGGTGCTGCCGGCGGCGATCACGGCCGATGCGTGGTAGATGGCTTTGTCGCGCGTGTCGATTACCACGGGAATTCCCCCCAGCGATTTGGCAATGGACTGCGCCATGCGGCTGGCCTTGGCGTCCCCCTCCACGGCAAAGATAACGTCTCTCAGGTTCGGCATGACGCTGCCGCCGAATGCCTGCATGGGATGAAGCGAGCCGACGGCCGCGCCAAACCGCGCGAAGGGCGCCAGCGCGATGCGATCGAGCGTGGCGCTGGTGTGTAGAACGACTTTGCCGCGGCATCGGGCACCGCCGATTTTGGCGAACGTGCGCGCGATGGCAGGCAGATCGTCGTCAGACGTCGTGAGGAAGATCAGGTCGGCGTCGAAAATCAGATCGGAACCCAGGGCGGAAGCGCGTCGAGCGGCGCTGCCGGACGCGCGGCGCGGAATTCCCGCGCTTCCGCCTACCGGTAGCGGCGTGCCCCCGCCGATGGCGCGGACAGCGGCGCGAGCCGTCGCGGCGGAGCGCGTCACGACAGCGCCGACGTGCCAGCCGCGTTCGCGCAGGCGGCGGCCGAGCGTTTTTCCTACGCGACCTGCTCCGATGATCGAAAGAGTCGCCTTCATTGAGCGTGTTAGCATAACTTGATCGCTGTTCTCGCGTGGAGAAAATCGAGCTCCGCAAGAGTTCTGGATCATCGAGCGCCCCGGGCGCGGCGAAAGCTGGCCCACCTGGAAGGGCTGGGAAGCGAAGCCGCCACGAGCGAAAGCCCGTAGGTGCGACACATTCTGCGCCCGGCACGCGGAACAGCCCGGAATGCGAATTCGCGCGGAGGAATCCCGCAGTGCACATTTTCTGGATCGTCGTGATGGGCGCCATCGCCATCGCCTGGGTCGCGTCGGCCATCGACCTCGCTATGGGTATCCGGACGATTCCCTGGCTGCGCGACGCAGCGCCGCTCGAGGACGAAAAATGCCCCGCTGTCTCGATTTTATTCGCGGGCCGCGACGAGGCCGAAAAAATGCCCGGCGCGATCGCGACGATGCTCGCCCTCGACTATCCCCGCTACGAGGTGATCGCCGTCGACGACCGCTCGGTGGACGCAACCGGCGCGATTCTCGCGGCCGGAGCGAAAAAAGACGCCCGGCTAAAACCGGCGCGCGTCGATTCCCTGCCCGCGGGCTGGCTGGGCAAGCCGCACGCGCTCGAAAAGGCCTACGAACGATCGAGCGGCGAATGGCTGGTCTTCACGGATGCGGACGTTCACTTCAAGCCGGACGTGCTGCGGCGCGTGATCGCGCTGGCGGACGGAATGAAGTGGGATCATTTGACGCTGCTGGCCGCGCCGAAGCTTTACACCTTCGGCGAAAAAGTGGCCATGATGTTTTTCAGCACGTGTTTTTTGATCGGCACGCGGCCGTGGCGCGCGAACGATCCGAAATCGCGCGGCTATTCAGGCATCGGAGCGTTTCAGCTGGTGCGCCGCAGCGCCTATGAAAAAGCTGGCACGCACCGGCGTCTGGCGATGGAAGTGATCGACGACCTGAAGCTCGGCAAGATTGTGAAAGAAGCGGGATTCCGCTCGGGCGTGGCGCGTGGTGAAGACGCCGTGAGCGTGCACTGGCATGCCGGGCTCGCAAATATCGTGCGCGGGACGACGAAAAATTTCTTCGCCGCGACGGGTTTCAGGCTGCCCGTTCTCGCATCCCAGGTACTGGGGACGTTGGCGATGTTCGTGCTGCCAGTGGCGGCTCTGGCGTTCCTCGACGGCTGGGCGCTCGTGTTCGCGGCGACCTCTTCGATATTCGCGCTGATTATCGCGACGGGCGCGGCGCGAGCTATTGGCGCTTCGCCGTTCTACGGGCTCACCTATCCGATCGGCGCGGTGATCATCTGCTGGATGCTCCTGCGCTCGACGGCCGTGACGCTCTGGCAAGGCGGCGTAACCTGGCGCGGCACGTTTTACCCCATCGAAGAGTTGAAGCGTGGAGTGGTCTGACGGCCCGAAGCATGTGCCCTCCACAGCCAAGGTCACATTTCCGGTCGACGACACCGACTGAATTGGCCGGCCCCGAAGGCACGCCGTGCCGAGCGCCCCCGGCACGGCGGCGCGACACATCCACACCGCAACACGAAGTGACACACCCTGCAAAGACCCCTCGAGCCTACGTCGCTGAAAACAAACGAAAGGGGCGCACGCGAAGTGACAGACAAACTCGATGCCCGAAGACAGCTTCAACTAACGCTCGGTTTCGGCAGGCGCGGTGGGCACACGGGTTGCGGCAATCACCCCGAGGTCCCGCTGCTTCAGACCGCGGATGCGGTCGCGCAGCGCCGCGGCGCGCTCGAATTCGAAATTCTTGGCCGCTTCGCGCATTTGCACTTCGAGCTGCGCCACGGCTTGCTGTAAATCCTGCTCGCTCGAGATTTCGCCGATGGCTACTTCTTCGGCCGGAACGGTCAGGTAATCGGCTTCGACGATGCGGGCCAGCTGCATGTCGACGGAGCGCGTGATCGACTGCGGCGTGATGTTGTGCTCGCGGTTGTAGGCTTCCTGCTTGGCGCGGCGGCGATTGGTTTCGCCGATGGCCTGGCGCATCGAATCCGTCATGTGATCGGCGTACAAAATGGCGCGGCCCTCGATA
>CAZLWY010000221.1:0-4913 GCA_964563425.1 uncultured Acidobacteriaceae bacterium
CTCGCTCAGTAGCGCGATCTGCACTTCCGGCGATCCGGTGTCTTTCGTGTGAACCCGGTACATCTCGATTACACCGGCTTTGGCTTCCATCAACTGAACCTCCCTCTGAAACGCCGTGCCCCTGCTCTATGCTCTTCGCTCGTCAACGTGAAAATGCTAGCACAGAGGTCGTGGGCCGCAAAGCAAAAATACAGGATTCACCTGAGCCTCGCCCGTCGCGATCCGTCACAAATCGTGACGCCCATCTCCCTTCTAAAGCGCGGGCGAGTCATCCCCCAGCATCGCTTTGCGCACGATTTTGATGGGAGGGAAACCCTGGCGCATGAAATCGTCGTGGAACTTTTGAAGCGAGAACGCCGCGCCCTGTTTCTTCTCGACGTCGGCGCGAAGTTTGAGGATTTCGAGCTTTCCCAGCGTGTAGTAAAGATACGTGGGATTGGAGGTGCCGCGCTTCGCCTCGACCAAACCGATCTGATGGGTTTGATAGCCCTCTTTCTCGAAAAACTCGACGCCCTGGTCGAATGTCATGTTCCCACGATGCATCTGGATACCGACCACGAACCGCGCGTTCCGCAGCAATGCATCCTGCAACTGCCCCAGGCGGATCAGCTTGGATTCGCGCTCGTCCCTCGCTCCGGCGCCTGGCTGTCCGTAGCCCTCATCGAGCATCATCTGCTCGCAGTAATGCGCCCAACCTTCCACGTCCGTCGCAGCACCCAACAACTTGCGTATTTTCGTGGGAGCCTGGGGCGTCCACAGGAACTGAACGTAGTGGCCCGGATATGCCTCGTGCACCGCCGTGCTGATGATCGTCCCGACGTTGAAATCCTCCATACGCCCTTCAATCTCCTCGGGCGTGTCGTTTGCCCCGGGAAGCGTCACGTTGAAATACGCCTCTGTAGCCACCTTTTCGTAAGGGCCCGGCGTATCCATGGAAGCTGTCGAGAGCGCGCGCCCGAACGGAGGCGTTTCCTCGACGATCGGGCGGACATCGGACGGAATCGTGATGATCTGTTTTTGCCTGATGAACGCAACCAGCCCGTCGAATGTGTCGCGGAAGGCCTGTAGCAGTTGGTCCGGCTTCGGATGGTCCGCTTCCAGCTCCGCGAGCACCTGCTCGCTGGTCTTTGTCGGTTCCAGTTCGCGAGCGATCCGCTTGAACTCTTCTTGATTCCGTCTCATGTTCGCCCGATTGATCTCGAGAAGCTTGTCGAGCGGCGTATCCACCATCTCGTCGTAAAGCAACTTCTTCGAGAACGTGGCCGCCCCGATGCGGTAGTCTCCGTGCGACCGAGGCAGCAAATCCGTTTTCAGCCACTCGCCATAGCCCTCGAGCGCCGCGATCACCGCGGCGTTGGAAGTCGCGAACTCCTGCTTCGTTGCCGGGTCCCTTGCATCGGCGAACGCCGCAGGAACATCGTTTTGGAAGAAGCTGAGGATGCCCGGAATCTGCTCGATGGCGATTTCCGTGTAAATCGGCGGAGGATTTTTCAGGTTTTCCCGGGCCGCGGCGAAAACAGCGGGCATTTGCTTTTCCCGGGAAACCAGCGAACGGAGGCGCTCGTCCGTGGGCGCGAACTTGCGCATCATGATGTAGAACGCGCTCTCGGTCACTCCGCTCGAATAAACATCGGCGTTTTTCTCCCACGACCGGATCGTCTCAAGGCTCAGGAGCGTCGAGCGAATGTTGGCCAGCAAGAGCTCATGATCCGCGGCGTTCGTTTCGTCGAGCCCCTTGGAATCAAAAGCTTCGACGCGCGCCTCCCACGCATGCATGGCCGCGATTTCTCTCTCGACCGCCGCGCCGGAGTAGTCCTCAAGACGGGAGTCGTATTCATGAAAGCCCGCGCTGGTTCCCGCTGTCGGATGGAATGCGAAGTAATCGTCGAAATACCGATCGACCAGCGCGTTCCACTTAGCGAGAAAGTTGTCCGCTCCGGGGGTCGCTGCCGTGGACGCGTTCGCCTGTGCGCGCCAGTCCCGCCGAAGGAAGCTGGGAACGACAATCAGCCCAATGAGAGCTACCACGACCCATCCTCGTTTGCTCATTCCCTCTCCATTCGGCCCGGGGGCGGGCAAGAATGCAGCGCGATCCGCCTGAACGCTTAAGAGGATGCCGCCTACTTGCCGTTGCGAACCAGCGACAGGAATTCGTCGCGCGTCTGTTTATTCTCGCGAAATACGCCCAGCATTGCGCTGGTCACCGCTGCGGACCGCTGCTTTTCCACGCCGCGCATCACCATGCACAGGTGACGCGCCTCGACGATCACGCCTACGCCTTGCGGATTCAGCTGGTCTGAAATCGTCTGCGCGATCTGGCTCGTCAACCGCTCTTGGATCTGGAGCCGCCGCGCGTACATGTTCACCAGGCGGGCCACTTTGCTGAGGCCCACCACTTTCTTATTCGGGATGTACGCCACGTGACATCGGCCGAAAAACGGCAGCATGTGGTGCTCGCACAAGCTGTAGAACTCGATGTCCTTCACCACGACCATCTCGTCGTAGGAGACGCTGAACATCGCGCCATTCAGCAGCTTTTCCGGATCCTGCTTGTAGCCGCTCGTCAGGAAGCGCAGCGCTTTCTCAAATCGCTCGGGCGTGCGCAGCAGCCCCTCGCGCTCCGGATCCTCGCCCACCTGCACGAGGATTTCGCGCACGAGGTCCGCAATCCTGCCGGCGCCTTGTGTTTCCGGAATCTCGATTCTTGTCGTCTTGCTCATGGTTGTTGTCCTTTGTTGAGCTTGTGGCGCGCCCTACGGCCGTCCGCCGCCCTGTGTCGTCGCATCGAACTCGAAGCTGTTGTTGTTCGTCTCTTCCACCCGCACCCGCTCGACTGTCGCCGCCGGAAACGGCTTCAGGCGGCGATAAATCTCGCGGCAAATGTTTTCCGCCGTCGGCACCACTTCCGCGAACTCGGACACTTCCTCGTTCAGATACTTATGATCGAACGCGTCGATCACTTCACGGTCCACGTACGGATCGAGTTCACTGAGATTCGCGATCATGCCCGTCGCCGGATCGACGGCTCCAGCGACGGTGACTTCCATCACGTAGTTGTGACCGTGGCCGTAAGGATTGCTGCATTTCCCGTAGATGCGCGCGTTTTCGGCTTCGCTGAAAATCGCTCGGTGCAGTCGGTGCGATGCCGCGAAACGATAGCGCCGCGTCAGCGAAATTTTCAGGGCCGGCGTCACGCGCGCGCCCCGTTCGATTCCGCCGCCGTGCAGTCCGCGAACAGATCGGGCGACTCGTAGAGCCGCACGCGATCGAGTCGGCCCCGCGTGATTTTCCCCTCCAACAGCTTCCAGATCGCCGCGGCGATGTTTTCGCACGTCGGGACCTGGCCCGCGAGCTCCGGCACTTCAAAATTCAAGTGACGATGGTCCATCCGGTCGCCCACTTCGCGCTGCAAAATGTCCTTCAGTTCCTTCAAATCCAGTACCATGCCCGTCGCGGGATCCGGCTCTCCGGCCACCGTCACTTCCAGCACGTAGTTGTGCCCGTGACCATGCGTGTTCGCGCATTTCCCGAACACGCGGCGGTTCTCCGCCTCCGAAAAATTCGGATTGTGATAAAAATGCGCCGCTGAAAATTCGATTTTGCGCGTCACGCGGATCATGGCGTCCTCGCCGCGTACGCGCGGCCCTTCCATACCACACGGCCTCGGGTGGTCTGCCACCAGGACTCCACCAGCGCCAGGCTGTAGAGCACGGCGGCCACCTCGAAGTATTCGATGTACCCGACCGGATAGAGATTCCGATAGAGGGCCGCCGCGTAGGTGACATGCCGTCCCACGACCATCCCCGCGAACACGCACAGCAAGGCGGCCACAAACGAATGCCGCGCACCCGCCAGATACAGGGGCCCGGCGAGCAAAAGACCGATTTCTGCAAACGGAAACACTTCGGCCAATTCCAACAGTAGGGATCCGGGATTTCCACCCGCCAGCGGATACAGGTTCTTGGTCCAGCCTTGCCACATGGCCCCAAATGACCGGTACATCCGCGTCCGCACCACCCCGATCGGCGCCGTAAAATAAATGCCGTGCCCGAGCTTTTTCACCTGCCGGGCCAGCGCTACATCCTCCAGGATTTCACCCGCCACCGCGGCCTGTCCTCCGACAGCCTGGTACGCATCGCGCAGCATCAACAGGAATTGCCCGTTTGCCGCCGCATCGGGCCGCCGCGGATCGTTCACCCGCGCGTACGAGAATTTCGCGGCCAGCCGGCAATAGACGAACGGGATCAGCGCCCGCTCCCACCACGTCGCCATTTCCTGCTCGGGCGAATACGAAACCAATACCGCATCGTGATCAACGGCATCCATGAGCGCGCGCCGCGTCGAACCCGGATAATGAAACGTGTCCGCATCCGTAAAAAGCAGCCAATCGCCCTCTGCCGCGGCCGCGCCGACCGCGACCGCGTGATTCTTTCCCACCCAGCCTTCCGGCAGCGGTCCGGCGTCCAGCACTTTGAGCTTGGGATATCGTTGGGCGAGCCCCGCAAGGACCGCACCGGTCCCGTCCGTCGAGCCGTCGTTCACCACAATCACTTCCTCAACCTCGAGCTGCATGGCCACCGATTCCACGGCACGCGCGACCGAAGCTTCTTCATTGCGAGCGGGAATGATTACGGAAACCACGGTATTTGCGATCCGATCCGCCGGGGGGGCTGCTAGACTAGTTTTATCTCGTCGGCGACAGTTACAGTATACGGTCTATTATAGGGCGCTTGGACAGCGGATTGAAACGCAAACTGAAAACGGGCCTGGTCCTGGCGTTTATCGCGGGACTTCTGATACTTTTCGCGCGGCCCGATTATCGGCAGGGCGAGCCCAGCCTGCGCGGCCGCACGCCTCAGGATTTTTCTCTCACGCTGGATGGCAAGCCCGCGAAACTTTCCGACCTGCGCGGC
>CAZLWY010000222.1:0-8834 GCA_964563425.1 uncultured Acidobacteriaceae bacterium
ATCGGTTCCGTCGTCGGGTCGGCCCAATTCCGAGCCCACGTCTGTGACCATGGGATAATTCATCAGGATGCTGCGCACCTGCGGACTGAATTTCGCGGCTTCCTCGTAGGAAATCGTGTACGGCATCGTGGCCCGCACCCAGAGCGCGCCTTCATCCAGGTGGGGCATGAATTCGCCGCCGATAAACGGAATCAGCAGCAACGTAGCGCCGAAAATCAACGCGGAAACCAGAATCGTGGTCTTCGGGCGGTCCAGGCACCAAAGCAAGCGCCCCGCGTATTTGTTCCGCACCCACTCAAACGGCTTGGTCGATCGGTCGTGCACCCCGCGCTTGAACCAGTAGGAGCAGAGCACGGGCACCAGCGTCAGCGTCAGAATCAGCGCGCCGACCAGCGCGATCGCCATCGTATCCGCCATCGGATGAAACAGTTTTCCGGAAGGCCCGCTCAACGCATAGATCGGAATGTACCCGGCGATGATCACGGCTACCGAGTAGAAAATCGGCCGGTCGACGTCCCTCGCCGCGGCGAGGATCACTTCGTGAAGGTCGTATTCCTGGCCTTCGCGCAGGCCGAGCTCGCGGAAAACGTTTTCGACCATGACCAGCGTGCCGTCGATGATGATTCCGAAATCGATCGCGCCGATCGAAAGCAGGTTGGCGGCCACGCCGCGCATGTGCAGGAAGATGAACGCGAAGAGCAGCGCAACCGGAATCGTAAACGCGACGATCACCGCGGCGCGGAAGCTGACCAGGAAACAAATCAGCACGATGAGCACCAGGATCATGCCGCGCAGCAGGTTGTTTTCAACGGTGTCCGTGGTCACGCGCACCAGATCGCTGCGGTCGTAGTACGGCACCACTTTCACGTCCGGCGGCAGGATGTTTTCGTTCAGCTGCCGCGTTTTGGCCTCCACGCCCTTCAGCACATTCTGCGTCTGCTCGCCCGTGAGCATCAGGATGACGCCTTCGACCGCATCATCCGTCTTGTTGAAGCCGAACTCGCCCAGCCGAGGCGCGTTGCCGATCTCCACGTCGCCCACATCCTTGATACGAACCGGCACGCCGTTCTGCGAGCCCACGACCACGTTGCCGATATCCTGCGTGTCGCGCAGCAATCCGAGCCCGCGCACGTAATAAAACTGTCCGCCCTGCGAATAAAACCCGCCACCGGTGTTGGCGTTGTTTACGGACAGCTGCTGGATCACCTGCGGCACCGGAATGTGGTAGCCGTAGAGCCGCGCCGGATCGAGCAGCACCTGATACTGCATCACCGTGCCGCCGAAACCGGAATCATCCGCCACGCCCGGCACTTCCTTGTATTCGCGCTCGATCACCCAATCTTCAAAAGTTTTCAGCTCCTGCGGCGAGCGATCCGGGCTCACGAGCACGTAGCGGTAGACGAGCCCCGACGGACTCGACAGCGGCGCGAGCGTGGGCGTGACGCCGCTCGGGTACGTCACTTCGCTCAACCGTTGGAACACCAGCTGCCGCGCGAAATAGTTGTCGGTGTCTTCCTGGAATGTGAGGATGATGTCCGAGAGGCTGTAAAGCGAAATGGAGCGCTGCACGTCGAGCTTGGGCACGCCGTTCATTTCGATTTCCGTGGGCAGCGTGACCAACCGCTCGATTTCCTCCGCCGCGTGGCCGGGCCACTGCGTGATGATTTCCACCATGGGCGGCGAAAGGTCGGGATACGCATCCACCGGCATGTGCTGGAACGACACGGCGCCGCCGATGACCACGAAAGCCGTGAGCATCAGGATCAGGAACCGCTGCCGCAGTGCAAATTGGACGATGCGATGAATCATTCGATGTTTTCTGGGCTGTTCACCAGGTGGTAGCGACCCTCACTGCTGAAATGAATTCGCGAATTGCAGGAACAGGCTGCCGTCGCCGACGACCTTGTCCCCGGGCGAAAGCCCCTTCAGGATTTGCGTGCGGCCGTTCTGGCTGTCACCGATGTCGACCGATCGCCTGCCGAACTGGTTTGATCCCTCAGCTAGGTACACGAAGGGCTGATTCTCGTCGTCGCGCAGCACTGCCGAATCAGGCACGCTGATCGCGTTTGAGACCACCCCCGCCGTCACCGTTACGGTGCAATACATGTCGCGTTTCAATTTTTCGCCGGGGTTATCGACCACGATGCGGGCTTGCAGCGTCCGTGTATTCGGATCGAGCGCCGCGGAAACATAGGAAATTTTCCCGTGGAACGTGTCGGGATAGGCGTCGGTCGTCACCGTGACGTCGTCACCATCCTTCACGTTCGCGAGGTCGGCCTGATAGACGTTGGCGAGCACCCACACCGTGCTCATGTCTGAAATCGTGAACGCCTGCGTCTGCCCCGCTTGCATCACCTGCCCGGGCGAAACGAGCCGCTCGACTACTTCGCCGCTCATCGGCGCGATCACCGGAATCTGTGCGGAGGAAGGTGCCTTCTCGAGGTCCGCCGGATTCTTGATGCCGAGGATCTTCATGCCCTGTTCGGCGGCGTTGAGGTCCGCCTGCGCCAGGTTGCGATCCGACTCCGCCTGCTGCAGGTCGCGCTCCGCGATGGCGTGATGATCGTAGAGATCTTTCGCGCGGTCGTAGTTCTTGTCCGCCAGCCGGAACGAATCGTTCGCCTTCAGATACGTGTCCAGCAGCTGCGAATAGTCGGGGCTCGATACTTCCAACATCGGCTGGCCCTCGCGCACGTGCTCGCCCGGGACTACTAAGATCCGGCTCACGGGTCCGCCGACCTGCGTGATCACCGGCGTGGTCTTGAATGCGTTGTAGGCGACCGCGCCCGTGAGCCGCAGCGTCCGGGTGATTTTTCCGGGCTCAACCGTGACGACCTGCACATGCGAGACCTGGTCCTGCGGAATATTAAAAAGCTGTGGCGTGTCGGATTTTGACGTCTGCGAGGAATACGACGTCATCTGGCTCGCGCTGTGTTCGCTGCTGCAGCCTGCCAGTACAGCCGCAACGAAAACGCACGCGGCGGCGTTCGATAGCTTGTTCGTCATGGCAAATTCCTCGTTCCCACGGCTTCGCGTAGCTGCTCGAGCGCCAGCAAATAGGCCGCCAGCGCCTGCCGGTACGCAAGCTGGGTGGCGCGATAGCTGCGCTCGGCATCCAGAAAATCCAGCAGACTCGCGGCGCCGCGCTTGTATGCGTATTCACTGATGTCGCGGTCCTGCTGCGCGTCGTCGAGATAACCGGAACGATAGAGCTGGATGATCTGATTGTTCGTCTGCACGCCGTCGTACGCGTCGGCCACGTCGGTCAGCACCTGATTGGCCGCCTGCTTTTCTTGCTCCTGCGCCTGCGTGATCGTCGATTTCGTGCGCGCGATCTCGCCCTGGTTACGGTCGAAAATGGGAATCTGGACCTGTCCGAAAAGTGACGCGGTGCTCAAATCCGCGATGTGTGTGTAGTTGATCTGCCCGGTGATGTCTTTCTTTCCGTTCGCCTTCGCCAGCTCGTACTGGCTTGTCGCCGCGGTTACGCCCTGCTGCGCGGCGCGCAGGTCGGGACGCGTGGAGAGAGCCTTCATTTCCAGATCGTCTTCCTTCGCGTTGAGCGGCACATAATCGAACGGCCCCGCCACGTCGTAATCCATCGGCACGGATTCGCGGCCAATCTGCTGCCGCAAATCGTCCAGGGCCTGCACGCGCGCCAGGTTCGCCTGCGCCTCGTCGCTTTGGAACTGCAGTAGCTGAAGCTTGATCTTCAGGTAGTCGTCTTCGCTGATATCCCCTGCGCGATAGCGCTCCTTGCTGATGTCCACCGAATTCTGAAAGCTCTTCAGGTCCTGCTGCGCCAGATCGAGCGTGGATTCCGCCAACTGCACGTTGGTGAAAAGCTGCGCCACCTGAAACGTCAGCGTCCGCTCGTTGTCGGCCACCGTCGAGCGCGTCACGGCCGTCGCATCCTTCGCCGCAGCCAGACGGTGCTGCCGCTTTTTCCCGCGCTCAAACAGGTAGCTCACGCCCAGGTCGAACTGCGCGTCCTCATCGACGTCGTTCGCGTTGAACTGGTTCCAGTTGAATATGGGGAGAAACTGCGCGTCACCGAGCAGCACCGGATTCGGACGCAGATTCGCGGTCACCTCCTGCGCCTCGTTCTGCGTGATCGTGGTGCGCGCGGCCAGCAAGGTATGGTTGTGTGCCAGCGCCATCTGGATCGCGTCGTCAAGCGTGATTTTCACCGGTCCTTGCCCGGTTGACTGCATCGGGGGTGGCGTCGCGGGTGGCGCGGGAGCATCCTGCGCGCCCGCGGCAAACGAAACTGCGAGAACGGAAATGGCCACGTAGAGCAATCGTGTACGCATGAAATTCATCCTCGATCAAACGAATCACTACGCCAATTGGATGTGCCGCGCCTGCGGCAGGGAGAAACGCAAAGGTTAAGCGGCGGGTGGTGCGCGTGCGGGTACGCGACGAACTGCGGGAGTCGGCGCCAGGCCCGCGTCGCGGATTCCAGTTGTCGGCGCGACCAGCCCAAACGTGGGCGCATGATTCACGGCAACCGGCCTGTCGATGGGCTGGTGACTCAGGTGGCAGATCGGGCAGCCGGCCTCCGCCGCAGCGTCGTGATGATGCCAGATGACGCTCGTAAGCGTCATGCCGACCAGCAGCAGCGCAAGAAGCGCTATCGGAATCAGCCGAAATCGCGTTTCAGTTCGCCTGAACATGACCAAGAAACCCTGCCAGAAGCCCAATCCCATGATATAGGAGATGTGGCTGTCGTCCAACGGGTTGCGCTAGTTGATACCGTCGGCTCGCGCTTCGCTCGGGTTTTTGGGCAATCGGAGCCTAGGCTCGGCGACGAGAGGCTTGCGAGACTCTCAAGAGCCGTCGCTTTTGAGGATGCGCGCGATCAGTTCGATTGTTCGAGCGCCTTTTCCACCAGCGCCACGCATTTCTCCACGCGCTTTCGCAGCGGCCCTTCCATCGAATCCTGCCGCGCGCGCGCCGTGAACAGCTCGTCGGCCATATTCAGCGACGCGAGCACGGCGACCTTCAGCGAATCGACCATCTTCGTAGCCGAGGCGATCTCACGCATCTTGCCGTCGACATACGCGGCGAGCTCGTGGAGATATTCTTCATTGCCGTCTGCGTTGACGTTGTAGGACTGATCGTAAATTTCGATTTTCACGCGCGCTCTCCCCGTGTTGGTGTCGCCGGGCTGCCGCCATTGTCGGCCATCGCGCCCCGGTGCGCAACGGGATCGTTCAGGACGCGCGGAGCGTGGCGCCGAGCTTGGTCTCGAGCGCGGACACAATGCGCGAGGAGAAATCATTGATTTGCGCGTCGGTAAACGTGGTCTCCTCGCTTTGGAACGTCACGCGCACCATCAGCGAAAACTTCCCTGGCGGCATTTTCCCGCCCCGGAACAAATCCGCAGGCTCGACGCCACGGAGTTCCGGAATGGCCAGAGCCCGGATCGTCTCCGCCACCTGCGCAAACGCCACGCCATCTGACAGCACCAGCGAAAAATCACGCTCGACCGCGGGAAACCGCGGAATCGGCACGAATTTGCGGGCTGCTCGAGCCGATTCGATGCCCTTGAGCAGCGGCTCCAAACGTAATTCCGCGACGAGTATTTCCTGCCGCAGCTTGAACTGATCGGCAACCCGCCTCGCCAGCTGCCCGGCAACACCCAGCTCAGTGCCGCCGACTGAAATCCGTGCGGCGCGCCCGCCCGCCAGCCACGCCGGACCGCCGTGCTGCCACGAAAATGTGCCCGCAAGCGCGCCCAAGCCATCAAGATTGCCCTTCAGATCCGCAAAGCCGATCTCGCGCGCCGCTTCGTGGATCGTTTTCTCTCGAGCCAGGCCCGTCGCACCCAGCGTGAGCACGCGGGTTTCGACCGGCTCGCCGTCGCGCATCTCATACGTATTGCCGATTTCGAAAAGCCGCAGATCGCGCTGCCCGTGATTCAAATTCCATTCGAGCGCCCCGATCATGCTGACGACGCCGGATGAGCGCATCACGGACGCATCCTCGGCCAGCGGATTGCCGATCACCGCGGGCAAAACTCCCACGGCGCGGAATACTTCATCGCGCCGCGCATCCACCAACGGAATCGCCACGATTTCCTGGTAGCCCAGCGCCACCACGCACTCGCGCAGGCTCGCGTGCGCCTCGGCATGCGGCAGACCATGCGCGGGCTGTTTCGCGGGAGGCAGCCGCGGGGGAAACTTCTCGTAGCCGTAGTGCCGTGCGACTTCCTCGATCAAATCGATTCCGCGCGAAGCGTCGCGCCGCCACGAAGGTTGCGCGCATTTCCAGACCGCCAGCAACGAGCCGGGCGTGCCGCGATGCGCGTCCGTGCGCGCGGGCTGAAATCCCAGCGCGGTCAAAATCTCCTCGATATCGCGGTCCGGCACGTCCGCGCCCATCACGCGCAGCAATTGCTTCCGCGAAAGCTCGATGGCGGGCGCAGCCGCCCGGCCCGGATACACGTCCACGACTCCCTCGAGAATTTCGCCGCCCGCCAGCTGCTCGATCAGCTCCGCCGCGCGCCGCGATGCCATCTCCGCCATCTCCGGATCGGCGCCGCGCTCGAATCGGTACGATGCCTCGGTCCGCAGACCCAGCGCCTTCGACGCGCGCCGCACGCTGACCGGATCGAACCACGCTGCTTCGAGCAGCAAATTGCGGCTCGCGAATCCAATCTCGCTTTCCGCGCCTCCCATCACGCCGGCAATTCCCACCGCGCGCGTGCCGTCCGCGATCACGCACATGTCTTTCGTCAGCGTGCGCTCGGCGCCATCGAGCGTGCGCATCTTTTCGCCCGCCCGCGCCCGCCGCGCCACGATTTTTCCGCCGCTCAGCTTGTCCAGATCGTAGGCGTGCATCGGCTGGGCGAGCTCGAACATCACGTAGTTCGTCACATCCACCACGTTGTTGATCGAGTTCTGCCCGATCGCTTCCAGCCGCAGCCGCAGCCACGGGGGCGAGGGCTGCACTTTCACACCGCGCATCACACGCGCCGTGAATCGCCCGCAAAGTTCCGGTGCCTCGATTTCCACGCGCGCGGCATCGCTCGCTTTTCCGCCGGATTCCTTGAATTTCGGCGCCAGCGGCCTCACCGGCAGCCGGTAAATCGCCGCCACCTCGCGGGCCAGCCCGTAATGTCCCAGGCAATCGGGACGATTCGCGGTCACTTCGACGTCCAGCACCGGCCCCGCCCCGGAGTCCTCGAGCGAATCGACCGACAGGCCCGCCAGCGAAAGCCGCGAGCGCAGCTCCGCCGCAGGCGCCCTAGCGTCCACAAATTCCTTCAGCCAGTTGTAGACGATCTTCATTTATTTCAACCGCCCGTAATACACATGCGTCTCATATTCAAACCGCACGGAATCGCTTGCAGCGTGCGAATCGAAAATCTTCCGCAAATCCGCCAGCATCGGCTCGTGATGCGGATCACCCGCCGCAGGCGCGTAGGACGAGCTGAGCAGCCTTCCGCGCAGCGCGGTAAAATCCATCATCTGCTCGTTCGGAAACGCGCGATGCCGAAATCCGCCGCCGAAAAGCTCCGTCATCCGCCGCGATTCCGGATACGTCTGGGAAACTCGCGCGTAATCGGTGCCGTAGGTCCGCAACAATTGCTCGTACTGCTCGGCGAACGGACCCAAGTCCTTCTTTCGCTCGTTCCAGATCACGGCTACCGATCCGCCCGGCCGCAGAATCCGTGCAAATTCCACGCGTGCCGCCGGCGGATTAAACCAGTGATATGCCTGCGCGGCCGTCACCAAATCGACGCCCGCATCCGACAGCGTGGTCGCTTCGGCCGTCGCCGCAACGCTGCGGAATTTCGGATACGCAGCCAGAAATTCCTCACCCGCCTCGCGCATCGCGGCGTTCGGCTCGATCCCGTAAACGGAATTCCCGTTGTCGAGAAACAGCTTGGTCAGAATTCCTGTGCCCGACCCGATGTCCGCGATCGCCGATTCAGGCGTCAATCCGCATTCATCGCGCAGCAATTCCAAGACCCCGCGCGGATATCCCGGCCGGTAGCGGACGTAATCCGCCACGCGATTCGAGAACCGCTCCTTCGGATCCGGTGCCGCCGTCATCACGGAAATTGCCGAAGAAACCGCACGTCGTTCTGCGTCAGCACGGGCAATTCGTTGATGCCGTACTTCATCATCGCCAGGCGGTCCACGCCCATGCCGAACGCAAAACCAGAAAGTTTTTCCGGGTCATACTTCACGAAGCCGTAGACCGCCGGATTCACCATTCCCGCTCCGAAAAGCTCGATCCACCCGGAAAATTTGCACACACGGCATCCGCCGCCGCCGCAGACGTGGCAGCTCGCGTCCACCTCCGCCGAAGGCTCGGTGAACGGAAAATAGCTCGGGCGCAGCCGCGTCTTCGCGTGCGGCCCCAGAAATTCGCGCACGAAATATTCCACCGTGCCTTTGAAATCGCAGAAGGTGATGTCGGTATCGACCGCCAGCCCTTCGATCTGGTGAAACATGTATCCGTGCGTCGAATCCGGATTGTCGCGGCGATAGACTTTGCCCGGCACGATGATGCGCACCGGCGGTTTTTCTTTCTCCATGGTGCGAATTTGCATCGGCGAAGTGTGCGTGCGCAGCAAATGCCCGGCGCGCGAGCCCTCAATGTAAAAAGTATCCATGTTGTCGCGCGCGGGATGGTGCTCGGGAATGTTGAGCGCCTCGAAATTGTAGTAGGGCGTCTCGATTTCCGGCCCTTCGACCACCGTGAATCCGATCGAAAGGAAGATCCGCTCGAGCTCTTCGTAGGTCTGCCGGATCAGATGCCGCGTACCGATCGCGCGCTCGATACCCGGCAGAGAAAGATCGATCCGGTCCCGCGCTGCG
>CAZLWY010000223.1:0-26773 GCA_964563425.1 uncultured Acidobacteriaceae bacterium
GAGCGCGCTGCTGGCGGCCGGTCTAATTTTGACGAATGGAACGCTGCGCGCGGCTGATGCGCCGGTGGTCCACGTGAAGGCGGAGGTCAAGGACGGCACGGTCCGGCTGCAGGCGGACGCCAACGCGCCGTTCGAGTACACGACCTATCGCCCGAGCGAGAGTCTCTACGTGCTCGACCTGACCGGCGTATCGGCGGGCGACCCGGCGGGCGCGCGAGTGGTGGCTTCCGATCTCGTGAAGAGCTATCGGCTCATCACCTACGCCTCGGGAACAAAGCCGGTTGTTCGCCTTGAAATCCTATTGGCGCAGGGAATTGAACCGAAGCTCGAGCGCCAGGGCACGCAAGATCTCACGCTCCTGGTCGGGCGCGACACGATTGCCGCGAAAGAGCCGGCGGACCATCCGGCGCCGGCTTCCCTGGTGAACGCGTCGGCCAAGTCGGCTGATCTGGCGCCAATTTCTCATCCAGCGATTCGTCAGGTTCACCTGACGCAGAATGGCTCGGCCACCGAAGTCAGCATTTCGGGTTCCGGGCCGCTCACCTACAAATCGGCGCAGCTGCAGAATCCCGATCGTCTGGTGCTCGATTTCGCCGGCTCGCACCTGACCACCACCGAAAAGCAGATCGCCAGCAACCTCGATCCGGTCCGGGAAATCCGACTGTCCCAGTTCACGCCGGAAATTTCCCGTGTGGTGATCGATCTCCGTCAGCCCGCTCATTACAACATCACCGGCGCAGGCAGCACGGTTACCGTTTCCTTCGACGCTTCCTCGTCGGCGGCTCCCACGACGGATTCGGCTGCGTCGGCCGCTCCGAAGTCCGAAGCAGCAGCCACCGTCCTAGTTGCGGAGAACGCCGCCGCCGGGCCCGCTGACGTTCCGGCGCCGGCCGCGGCCCTGCCCGCTTCGCTGACGCAGAATTCTTCCGCGCTCGCAACTCCGGCACCGCAATCGGTCGAGGGTACGATCAACGCCACACGCGCATCGGTTGACACCGCAGCCCCGGCCCAGCCGGTTGCGGCGCCCGCTGCTGCGCCCGCTCCGGTTTCGGCTCCGGCCCAACCTGTCATGACCGCTTCTGCTCCCATGTCGCAGGCTCCCGCAGCGTCGGCACCGGTCGGCAAGTATTCAGGCGAGCCGATCTCGGTCAACCTGAAGGATGTGGATCTGCGCGATTTCTTCCGCCTGATTCACGAAATCAGCGGTCTGAACGTCGTCGTTGACCCCGGCGTGAAGGGCAACCTGACGATCGTGCTCGACGACGTGCCGTGGGACCAGGCGCTTGATATCGTCCTGAAGAACAACGATCTGGATAAGCAGCTCGACGGCAACGTCCTGCGCCTGGCAACGAAAGAAACCCTGCGCAAGGAAGCCGAAGAGAATCGCGACCTCGCCAAGGCGCAGGCCGAGGCGGCCGACGTGGTTACCACGACGCGCGTCCTTAGCTATGCGAAGTCGACCGACATGGCCACGACGCTTAAGAAATTCCTCTCGTCGCGTGGCGATATCATCGCCGACGACCGCTCGAACACGCTGATCATTCGCGACATTCCCTCGACGCTTCCGGTGATGGACAACCTGATCCGCCAGCTCGACCGCAAGTCGCAGCAGGTGGAAATCGAAGCCCGCGTGGTTGCCGCGAACCGCTCTTTCTCGCGTGAAATCGGCACGCAGTTCGGCTTTGCCGGCGCGCCGGAAAGCACCGGGAACCAGAACGTCTTCGGCGGCGCGAGTTCCGTTGGTACAAGTCCTCTGACGTCTCCGACCGGATTTACGCCTCCGCTCATCGTCAACAGTGGCAGCTCGACCGGGACTTCGGGTTCGTCGATCCCGCTGAACACGAACCTCGGGGCGAGCGTGCCGACCAGCGGCTTCTCCTATGGGTTCGTTTCGAAGAACTTCGCTTTGGATATGATCATTACGGCGGCGGAGCAAAAGGGTGTAGGCAAGTTGCTGTCAAAGCCGAAGGTCATCACGCAGAACAACGAAAAGGCGACCGTCAAGCAGGGAACCAAGATTCCGGTGCAGACGATCGTCAACAATACCGTTTCCGTGCAGTTCGTGGACGCCGTGCTTGAGCTCGACGTCACACCGCAGATCACCGCGGACGGGACGATCTACATGGACGTGAACGTCGAGAACGACCAGATCGACGGTTCAATTCCCCGCGTTCAGGGAATTCCGGCGATCGACACCCAGGAAGCCGAAACCAAGGTTACCGTCAACGACGGCGCGACCGTGGTCATCGGCGGAATTATCGTCACGCAGCAAACCACCAGCGTCCAACAGGTTCCGCTGATTGGTAGCGTGCCGGTCCTGGGCAATCTGTTCAAGCACACGACCGTGAATTCGAGCTCACAGGAACTGCTCTTCTTCCTGACGCCTCGCATTCTGCCGAGCTAACAGCTATTCTGGCGGCGTGGCGATAAAGTCGGAAGAAGCGAAATTGAGCCGGAGCGGGCCCTCGGATCGACTGGGCCGGCTCCGGCTTTCTTTTTCAGCAATCGGCGCGGACGCGATCCTGGTCTCGCATCTTCCCAACGTCCGCTACCTTTGCGGATTCACCGGCAGCGCGGGCCTGCTGCTGGTTGATCCCTCCTCCGCCACATTCTTCACCGACAGCCGCTACACCCTTCAGGCTCGCCAGGAGGTTTCCGGCGCACGCACCCAGATAGCCAGGCACGGGCTCATCCGGGCTGTTTCCGATGCCCTGCGCGCCCGCAAAGGCCGTTCCCGTGTGGCGTATTCGGCGGCAATGACCGTGGCGCAGAAGCGGATGCTCGACGCCGGGGTGGGTGGCCGCGTGCGCTGGGTTGACGACGGCGGCGCGGTCGAGAAGCTCCGCGCGATCAAGGACGCCGGGGAGTTGCGGGTCATGCGCGAAGCTGCTCTGTTGATCAGCGCGGTGTTTATGCGCGCCGCGAGCGACATCCGGCCGGGAACACCCGAACTGGCTGTCGCCGCCATGATCGAGGGCGAGATCAAACGCCGCGGCGGCTCCGGGCCCTCGTTTGAGACCATCGTCGCCGCCGGCGCGCGGTCGGCGTGGGCTCATGCGCGTCCCACGGAACGGCCGATCGGTAAAAACGAATTGGTCGTCCTCGATCAGGGTGCTATACTTCGCGGCTACTGCAGCGATATGACCCGCACGGTTTTCGCAGGCAAAGCGCCGAAGAAGATTCGGAGCCTCTACACCGCGGTCCTGGAAGCGCAGGAAGCGGGCAAACGAGCCATTCGACCGGGAGTCACGGCTGGCGACGTGGACAGAGCGGCGCGAAACACCCTCAAACGAGCGAAATTGGATCGATATTTCACGCATAGCCTCGGTCACGGGCTGGGACTGGAAGTTCATGAACTGCCGCGCCTGGGCAAGAGCGAAAAGACAGTGCTCCAACAAGACATGGTCCTGACGGTCGAGCCGGGCATCTACCTGGAAGGCCTCGGCGGAATCCGTATCGAAGACGACGTGGTTGTGACCTCCAAGGGTTGCGAGGATTTGACCACCGCCACCCGCGATTTTCTCGAACTCTAAATGGCGAAGAAACCGAAGACAGCAGGGAAGGGTACATCAAAGATAAAGCCGGGCGGCGGCGCGGACGTGGCGGGCGTGGATCTCACGGATGTAGAGCGCCTGCTCGCGTTCATGGACAAGCACGGCCTGGAAGAATTCGAATACGCGCGCGGCGGCGTTCACATTCGGTTGAAGAAACCCGGATTCGCTACCGTCTCGATTCCTCGAGTCACGATGTCGCCCGAGCCGTCCTACGCGTCTGCGGAAGCGCCGCGACCCCCTAGCCATGGCGCCGCGGCGGCCCGCAGCGATCTGCATGTGATCAAGTCGCCCATCGTGGGAACGTTTTACAGCTCGCCGAGTCCGGGGGCCGATCCGTTCGTTGCGGCGGGCGCCAAAGTCGAGACCGGGCAGGTGCTCTGCATCATCGAAGCCATGAAGCTGATGAACGAAATCGAATCGGATGTCCCCGGCGAGCTCGTCGAGGTGTACGCCGAGAACGGCAAACCGGTCGAATACGGTGAGCCGCTCTTCGGCATCCGCCCAAGCGGGAAGAAATAGCTCGGCTCCGGGACGCCTGAGCGCCGTTAGGAACGCCGGCCCAAACGCAATGTTCCGAAAAATCCTGATCGCCAACCGAGGGGAAATTGCACTGCGCGTCCTTTCCGCGTGCAAAGAGCTCGACATCCGCACCGTCGCGGTCTATTCCGAAGCCGATCGGCACGCGCTTCACGTGCGTTTTGCCGACGAAGCCATCTGTATCGGTCCTCCGCGCAGCAGCGAAAGCTATTTGAATATTCCGCAGGTCATCAGCGCGGCCGAAGTGGCCAATGTCGATGCGATCCATCCCGGCTACGGCTTCCTGTCAGAGAACGCCAATTTCGCCGAAGTCTGCGAAGCGTCGCATATCACCTTCATAGGCCCGTCGCCGGAGATGATCCGCATGATGGGCGAAAAGGACCGCGCGCGCACCGAAATGAAGGCCGCCGGCCTGCCAATTATCCCGGGCAGCGACGGCGCCGTGCCAGATGAAGATGCCGCCAAGCGCGTGGCCGCCGAAATCGGGCTGCCGGTGATGATCAAAGCGGTGGATGGCGGCGGCGGGCGCGGCATGCGCATGGTTCGCACGAAAAAAGAGCTGATCCCGATGTTTCAGACCGCGCGCACCGAAGCGCAGCAGGCCTTCGGCAGCCCGAACGTCTACATGGAAAAGCTGATCGAGCATCCCCGTCACATCGAATTTCAGGTGCTCGGCGACAAACACGGCAGGGTGATTCATCTCGGCGAGCGCGAATGCTCTTTACAGCGCCGCCATCAGAAAGTGCTCGAGGAATCGCCCTCGCCCGCACTCGACTCGGCCACGCGCCATAAAATCGGCAAACAGGTCGTCGAAGCGCTTGCGAAAGTCGGCTATTCGAATGCCGGCACGGTCGAATTTCTGCGCGACGCCAACGGCGATCTCTACTTCATCGAAATGAACGCGCGGATTCAGGTGGAGCATCCCGTCACCGAAATGGTGACGCAGGTCGATTTGGTGAAAGCGCAGATCCGCATCGCTGCGGGGGAAACACTCGATAGCGCCGTCGGCAAATTCGACTTCCGCGGCCACGCGATCGAATGCCGCATCAACGCCGAAGATCCCGAGACATTCGTTCCGTCGCCGGGCCACATCACGGCCTTCCGCGTACCCGGTGGCCCGGGCATTCGCATCGACACGTTCGTTCACGCCGACGCTGTCGTCCCTCCCTATTACGATTCGCTGATCGCAAAACTGGTCGCGCATGGCCGCGACCGTAACGAAGCCATCGCCCGGATGCACGGCGCCCTGGACGGCTTCATCGTCGAAGGCATCAAAACCACCATCCCGCTCCAGAAACGCATCTTGGTCGAACCCGACTTCATCGCCGGCAAATTCGACACTCATTTTCTCGACCGACTCACGGCAAAGTAGAAGCAGCCACCGGCAGCTTCAGGAGCCATCGTTTGTTCCCAGCGCTCTATGCGATTCTCGATCCGCAGTTGTCGGAAACTCCCGTCACCGAACTTGCCACCGAACTTGCCGCCGCCGGGGTAGGCCTCATCCAGCTTCGCGATAAACATAGCCCCTGGTCGCACGTTTTCGATACCGCAAGGGAACTCACCGCGATCCTCGCGCCCAAAGATGTCCGCTTCGTCCTGAACGATCGTCCGGATATCGCGGCCATGCTGAACTGCGGCGGCGTGCACATAGGTCAGCGAGACCTGCCGGTCGAGGACGCCCGGAAAATCTGCGGGCCGTCGCAATGGGTAGGCGTTTCGACACACAATCTCGATCAATTGCGCCACGCAGACGAGAGTTCAGCGGACTATATAGCCATCGGCCCGATCTTTCCGACGTCGACGAAAGAGAATCCGGATCCCGTCGTCGGCCTGGATTTCGTTCGCGCCGCGCGCGCCATCACGCGCAAGCCGCTCGTGGCGATCGGCGGTATTACTCTCGAGCGGTCCGAAGACGTTTTTCTGGCGGGCGCGGATTCCGTAGCGGTCATCCGCGATCTCTCGGCCGCGACGAATCCGGCCGCGCGCGCAAGAGAATTCCTGGCGGTGGCGGAAAAATCGCGGAGGCCCCGCGGCTAGGCCCCGCCTCGCAGGCGTCCAACAAATGGCAAACACGGCACCCACGATCGAGCCCTCCATCCGCCACGAAGGCGAGCTGGTCAAAGGTCTCGGCCTCTTCGATTCGACGATGATCGTCGTCGGCTCGATGATCGGCTCCGGCATCTTCATCGTCTCGGCCGACATCGCGCATCAGGTCGAAAGCCCTGGCCTGCTACTCATCGTTTGGCTCGCGTCGGGCCTGATCACGCTCATCGGCGCGCTCAGTTTCGGCGAGCTTGCCGCCGCCATGCCCCACGCCGGCGGCCAATACGTTTACCTGCGCGAATCCTGTGGCCCCGTTTTCGGTTTCCTCTACGGCTGGTCGATGCTGCTGGTAATCGAAACCGCCACGATCGCCGCGGTAGCGATCGCGTTTGCAAAATTTGCCGGCGTGCTTGCCCATTGGTTTTCGTCGACCGCATGGATTTGGAAAATCGGCACATTCGGTCCATGGTCCCTGTGGTTTGGCCAACTCGGACCCTACAACGTCGGCCTGAATCGCCAGAACCTGCTCGCCATCCTCTCCATCGTCCTGCTCACATGGATCAATACGCGCGGCCTGCGCATGGGAAAAATCGTCCAAAATATTTTTACGGTCGCCAAGGCGATTTCGCTCGCCGGCCTTGTCCTCCTGGGCGTCTTATTTTCGACCGTTGCCGCACGCGCCGCGAACTTCACGGGTTTCTGGCGAAATGCCGGCTGGTCCACGCTGCACCCGTATCCGCCCGATCACTCCACCTGGATGATCGCTACCATCACACTGGTTGGCGTCGCCATGGTCGGTTCGCTTTTTGCCATGGATGCCTGGAACAGCGTGACCTTCACCGCTGCCGAGGTAAGAAATTCGGGCAGAAACCTCCCGCTCTCGCTCGCTCTCGGCACGGCAAGCGTGGTGGCGCTCTATACGCTCGCCAACGTCGCCTATCTGCGCGTTCTGCCTCTTTCCGGCAATCCGAACGGTATCACCGCCATCTCGCGAGGCATCGAGTTCGCTGCGGAAGGCCGCGTCGCCACAGCCGTCACGCAGGTGATCTTCGGACCGGCGGGCGCGGCGCTGATGGCGATCGCAATTCTCGTCTCAACCTTCGGTTGCAACAACGGCTTGATTCTCGCAGGGGCCCGCATTTACTACGCCATGGCGAAAGACGGCCTGTTCTTTCGCGCGGTCGGCAGGGTGAATCGCCATCACGTCCCGGCCGTTGCTCTAAGCGTGCAATGCATCTGGGCTTCGCTCCTCTGCCTGTCGGGCACGTACGGCCAGCTGCTCGATTTTCTGATCTTTGCCCAACTTTTGTTCTACATCCTCACGCTCGGCGGCCTGTTCATCCTGCGCGTCAAGCGCCCGGACATGCCCCGTCCCTACCGCGCCTTCGGCTATCCCGTTCTTCCCGCGCTCTACATCGTGATGGCAGGATTTCTCGAAATCCAATTGTTGCGGTATAAACCGCAGTACACTTGGCCCGGCCTGATCATCGTTCTGCTGGGTCTGCCGGTGTACGCGCTCTGGAAGCTGGCAGGGAAGTCGCCGTCCAGGGCGTAGCGTCAACCCGCAGTCAGATTCGCAGTTTTTTTCGCGCGAGGGAGAATTGAGGAATGGGCAGTCCGCTGCTTGCAAAAAAGCCGATGGATTGGCTGCTGAACGAAGCCGACGATGCCGGCGAGCACACCCTGAAACGCTCGCTCGGCCCCGTGTCGCTTACCGCGCTCGGCGTGGGCGCCATCATCGGCGCAGGCATCTTTGTAATGTCCGGCCTCGGCGCGCACTACGCGGGCCCGGGGCTGATGCTCTCGTTCGTGATCTCGGGCCTGGGCTGCGGATTCGCGGGACTCTGTTACGCCGAATTCGCCGCGCTCATTCCCCTGGCGGGCAGCGCCTACACCTACTCGTATGCCGCGCTCGGCGAACTTTTCGCCTGGGTCATCGGCTGGGACCTCACGCTCGAATACGCCATGGGAGCGAGCACCGTTTCCTCGGGCTGGTCCAACCACTTCATCGAATTTCTCAACATTTTCGGTCTGAAGATGCCGCTGTGGCTCGCCTACGACCATTGGACCGCGCTTCGCACCGCGCAAGGGATCGTGGCTCGGCAGATGGCGCACGCATCCGACCCTGGCTTGGTCGCTGGCAGCCAGGCCTTCCTCAATCGAGTCGGCGACGTCATCTCCGCGCAATCTCCCGAGCTGGTCCATCGGGCGCACGACCTGGTCGGTGCGCCGCATCTTTTCGGCTTCGAGATAGGCTTCAACCTTCCCGCCTTTGTGATCGCGCTGCTCATTACGGCGGTTCTCGTGGTGGGAATCAAGGAAAGCGCCAGCTTCAACGCCACGATCGTCGTCATCAAGGTGGCGGTGGTGCTGTTCGTGATCGCTCTGGGTGCCCACTACGTCCATCCCTCAAACTGGGGGCACGACTGGCAATCGTTCGCGCCGATGGGCTTTTCCGGTATAGGCGCCGGAGCGGCGTACATTTTTTTCGCCTACATCGGATTCGACGCCGTCTCCACCACCGCACAGGAAGCCAAGAACCCGCAGCGTGACCTCCCGATCGGAATCCTGGCCTCGTTGGTGGTCTGCACGATTCTGTACATCCTGGTCGCCGCGGTGCTCACGGGCATGGTGCCCTGGCGGGAAGTGAACGTCGAAGCGCCGCTGGCGGTGGCCTTCCTGGACCGCGGACTGACGAAAGCTTCCTACCTGATTACCGCCGGCGCTCTGGCCGGATTGACCAGCGTGATGCTGGTGATGTTACTGGGGCAGACGCGCGTGCTCTATTCGATGGCTTGCGATGGTCTTCTACCGCGCAGCTTCTTCGCCAAAATTCACCCAAAGTTCCGCACGCCGTACAAGACCACGATTCTGGTCGGCCTGCTCGCCGCGATCGTCGGCAGCCTGGTTCCCATCGACGACATCGGAAAAATGGTCAACATCGGCACCCTGTTCGCCTTCGTCCTTGTCTGCATTTCCGTGGTGGTCCTGCGCGCCACCAACCCGGACCAGCCTCGCCCGTTCCGCACGCCGCTCGTGCCCGTGGTGCCCATTCTGGGGATTTTGTTTAACGGATACATGATCTACAAGCTGGGCTGGATCAACTGGGCGCGCCTGTTCATCTGGCTCGGCATCGGCTTGGTCGTTTACTTCACCTACAGCCGCCACCACAGCCGAGTCCAAAAAGGCGACCGCTACGCCCAGTAGCGCCGGCATCCCGCCGGCGTTTTTCTGAAAATGTTTGGCACTCAGAGGTCCGGGAGCTTGATGGCGAAGCGCTACATAATCGCCCGCCCGCACTCCTGTCCATGCTAGATTTCGGTTTCCGGGCCGGAGCGCCGTCAATATCCGCCCCGTCCCAAACTTCCGATGAACCCGATCTCCGCACGGCGTTTCACGCTGTTGCTCAGGCGAACCTCGCCGCTCGACCGCGTCGCCCTGGTGCTTCTGGCGTTCTACATCATCGTGCGAATCCCGCGTGCCCTCGGTGTGGCGGTTCCACACTCGACGTTCTTCGGTTTCCTGGCTTTCGCCGCGCTGGTTTATTTCCTGGTGCGGCTCATACCCTGGTTTCGCAGGCGCGTGCTCTGGAGCTTGCGGAATCGTCTCATCGTGGCCTACCTCTTCATGGCCATCGTCCCGATCGTGCTGCTCGTCGTCATGATCGGCGTCGCGACATATCTGTTTTATCTCCAGCTTGGCGCGCACCTGCTGAATGACGCCGTACAGCAGCGTTCCAACGTAATCGACACCGACGCGCAAACGATCGCCGCCGCCATCGAACGCCAGGCGTCCCACGCGAGCGCCCCTGTGGGGCCCGCCATTCTGACCGATGCGGCCATTGCCGGACTCATGGCGGACGAGCAGGGCGAGTGGCCGGGAATGGCAGTCTGGATCAATCGTGGCGCTCCGCTGCTGGCGTTGGCGGACGGCAAACGCTACGCCGGCCTCATGGCGTATCGCGACCGGCTCTCCTTCGTCGCGGCGCAGCGCCGCTCCATCCCGGCTGGCGAGTTCACCGTGCTCGTCGTCGCGCCCGTGACCTCTGAAATCCTCGACGCATTTCCGCAGGAGCTGGGGCCGATCCAAATGATCCTGATGCGCCCGGCGGAACCCGGTTCGCCCCGTGGCTTTTCTCTTGAAATCGATGGCAAGACCTACGTCACCACCGAGCAGATCGCCAGCTCCGGGCGCGTTCTGCCCAATTCACAGGGCTGGTCCGATCCCCACCTGGCAGGCGGTTCGACTCTCGATGTTCTGGATATACAGGAGTTGGGTAAAGATACACCCAAGGAGCCGGTGCTGGTTTCGTTCTGGCTGCGCCCGATGATGGTGAACAGGGGGCTTTTCAAATCGACCGGAGCGATCGGGCCGTATCTGCTGGTGATTCTGGCCGCGGCAGGTTTCGTGTTCGTGGTCCTGGAAGTCGGCGCGCTCGCCACCGGCACGGTCCTGACCCGCACCATCACGCGTTCGATCGGCGACCTCTACGACGCCACTCTGCACGTGCGCCGCGGCGATTTCAGCCACCGCGTCCGGGTGCTGAACCAGGATCAGCTTGGTTCGCTGGGCAATTCGTTCAACGAAATGACAGGCTCGATTTCGGAACTGATCGAAAGCCAGCGTGTCCGTCAGCGGTTGGAGAATGAGGTCGAAATCGCACGCGGCGTCCAGCAACAGCTTTTCCCGCAGATGATTCCCTCGCTCCCGGGCCTCGAGCTCGCCGCCGTCTGCCGCCCAGCGCGTACCGTGAGCGGCGACTATTACGACTTCATCCAGCTCGGCAAGAATCGCGTCGGCATCGTGCTGGCCGACATCAGCGGGAAGGGAATTTTCGCGGCGCTGTTGATGGCCAGCCTGCAAGCCGCTCTGCGCAGCACCTCCGCGCTGGAAGAATGTGCCGGCACGGCCGCCATCGTCTCGCAGCTCAACAAGCATCTGTTCCGCAACACGTCCGACGATCGCTACGCCACGCTCTTCTACGCCATTTACGATTCCGATGCCAAGACGCTCACCTACACCAATGCCGGCCACCTCGCCCCCATCTTCATGAACGGCGGCTCCGTCCAGGCGCTTAACGAAGGTGGCACCGTAGTCGGCCTTTTTGAAGAAGCCGAGTTTGTCGAGCGCACGCTGAAAATCACACCCGGCGCGCTGTTGGTCGTCTTCACCGACGGTTTAACCGAGCCAGAGAGCGCCTTCGGCGAGGAATTTGGTACCGAGCGCCTGAGCGCGGAAGTAATGCGGCAGCGCGACGCCAGTCCCGCGCGGATCGCCGAAACCCTGGTAGACGCCGCCGAACAATGGGCCGGCACCGCCGACCAGGCGGACGACATGACGGTCGTAGTTGCGCGCATGGGCTAGTCAGCGAGCTGGCCCCTGACGTGTGACAGGCCTGTGGCTCGCCCGTTCCCGAGCGGGAGAGCCGGTAGTGAAGGAGGCGGGCTTCGGCCCCGGAAGCTCCCTGAACTGCGAAAACCGGCCGCAACCAGAGTCCACAGGCATCCGCGATTCAATTACCAGGCACCTCGGGTCATCTCGATCCGATGAAAGAAAAGCTCAAGTGACGTGCGGTGGCTTGCCACCGCTGTTTGCCGCCCCGGCGGGCCCGCCCATGCTCGGACCACAAATTGCGCGCAACGCCCGGTGAACGGATTGAGGCCAGAGTGAATGTTTCGTGTCGCAGCCCCCGGAAGGAACCGAGTTCTACTCGACGATGAAACCGAATAGAATTACCCGCCAGCCAATGAAAACAAACGATGGGTGCCAAGTCGAATTGACAATAAAACAGGGTGCAGCGAGACGCGCTTTGACCGCCCTCCGGCTAATCCCGAGCCGTATACTGAGCCTTACATGAAGATCCTGACCGCAGCAGAAATGAAGGAAGTCGATCGGCTGACGACAGCCCGCTATCGCGTGCCGAGCCTCACGCTGATGGAAAACGCCGGCCGCAGCGTCGCTGAATTCATACAGCAGCGTTTCCCGAATCTGGCGCCGCGCAGAATCATGGTCCTCTGCGGCAGGGGAAATAATGGCGGCGACGGCTTCGTAGTCGCGCGCCACCTCCGCCGGATGGGGGCGAAGCCCGAAGTCTATTTCATCGGCAATCCGCGGGAGGGCAAGGGCGACGCCGCGACGAATCTCAATCGCTTTAAAAAGATCGGCAAGCTCGAGAATGATAGGGCCCTTGATGCCGAAGTTTTCTCCAAGCTTTCGCAGGGCACGATCGTCATCGACGCGCTTCTCGGCACCGGCGTGCGCGGTTCGGTCGATGGCCGGCTGCGGGAAATCATAGACGCGGTGAACGAGCGGGAATCCGGCACCTATATGGTTTCCGTCGACATTCCCTCCGGACTTCACGCCGATAGCGGCGAAGTCGAAGGCGCCGCAATCGTCGCGGACTACACGATCACCTTCACAGCGCCAAAGCCTGGATTGGTCGATCGCGAAGGCGTTCATCGCGTCGGCTCGCCGCAAGTCCGGCAAATTGGCTCGCCCCCCGAATTGGTCGAGGAGATCGGAAAGGGCAACCTTCGCTGGAGTGAGTCAGCCGAATTTGCCGAGTTCGCGATTCCGCGCAAAGCCGACGGGAACAAGGGGGACTACGGCCACGCGCTCGTCGTCGCGGGTTCCGTGGGCAAAACCGGTGCCGCGGTGCTCGCTTCTTGGGCTGCGCTGCGCGCAGGCTGCGGCCTGGTCACCGTCGCCACTCCGGAACCGGCACTGCCGATCATCGCAGCGCGCACACCTGAAGTCATGACCGAGGCGCTCGCCGCCACGCGTGCCGGCACAATTTCGGAGAAATCTCTGGAAGACGGCCTGTTCGCCGGACTTTTAAAAGGAAAGCGCGCCCTGGCGATCGGCCCCGGTCTTTCGACGCAGGACGAGACACAGGATTTCGTTCGCAGGGTTGTGGGCAACCGCTCGGTTCCGATTGTCTTGGATGCCGACGGCCTGAACGCGTTCGCCGGCCGCGCTCGGGAGCTGAAAAATTCGGCGGGTTCGCTCTGCATCACGCCGCATCCAGGCGAAATGGCGCGACTGCTGGGATCGACCGTGAAAGAAGTGCAGGCCCGCCGCGTCGAAGGGGCGCAGAAGGCGGCGCGCGACTGGAACGCCGTCGTAGTTCTCAAGGGTTCAGCAACCGTTGTGGCATCGCCTGACGGAAGAGTTTTCATCAATTCGACCGGCAACCCGGGAATGGCCACAGGCGGCACAGGCGACGTTCTCACCGGCATCCTCGCCGGGCTCACCGCGCAGTTCGCCACATCGGACTGGTTTCGCGTGATCGCCTTCGGAGTCTATCTGCACGGGCTCGCTGCGGACATCGGCTACGCCGATGGCGGCGACGCCCCGCTGATGGCATCCGATCTGATATTCGACATTCCCAACGCTTACCGGCGGTTCTATTTCGAGTGCGGTCGTGGCTAGCCGCGAAATCGTCACGCACTCGTTCGAGGAGACGATCCGCTGCGGGCGCGAAATCGGCACGACGCTGAAGCCGCCCGTGCTTGTCCTGCTGTCCGGCGAGCTCGGGGCGGGGAAGACCACGCTCACGAAAGGCATCGCCAGCGGTCTGGGCGCGGCGAGCGAAGACGACGTCACCAGCCCGACGTTCACGCTGGTCCATAAATACACGCGCGGCGCTCCGGTCTATCACGTGGATTTGTACCGCATCGGCGATTTTCACGATTTCGAAACGCTGGGCCTGGAAGATGTCTTCGCCGAGAAGGCCGTGGTAATCGTGGAGTGGCCAGACCGGTTCAGGCTACGCACCGAATGGCCCGTCATGCGGATCAAGCTCGAACACGTGACCGAAGACATGCGGCGAATTACGATCGACGATCCGGTCGTGAACCTGGACCGGAAGCCTACAACCCCATGATGTGGAATCCTGCGTCGACGAAGATCACGTTGCCGGTCACGCCGCGGCCGAGATCGCTGCCGAGAAACACCGCGGTATCGGCCACTTCCGCGGTTTCCGTATTGCGGCGCAAGGGCGCCCGCTGCGCGGAAATTTCAAGCATCTTCGAGAGATCCTTCACGCCCCGCGCCGAAATCGTTTTGATGGCCCCAGCGGAAATCGCGTTCACGCGAATTTTGCTCGGCCCAAGCTCGCTGGCCAAGTACTTCACTTCGGCTTCCAGCGCCGCTTTGGCCACGCCCATAATATTGTAATTCGTTACCACGCGCGTGGAGCCGAGATACGTCAGCGTCACGATCGCGCCGCCGTTGGTCATCAGCGGCGAAAGTGCCTTCGAAATTGCCACCAGCGAGTACGCGCTGATATCGAGCGCCAGTTGGAATCCTTCGCGCGACGTTTGCAGGAAAGGTTGGTTCAGCTCTTCATGCTTCGCGGCGGCCAGGCTATGAACCACCACATCAAGCGTGTGTCCGGCCGATCGCAGGCCTTCGGCCAGATGGTCGATGTCGTCCTGTTCCTGCACCTCGCACGGGAAGAATCCGGTGGCACCCAGCTCGCGTCCCAGCTCTTCGACCGCGGGCTTGGCGCGCTCGTTTTGATACGTGAGCAGAAGCTTCGCGCCCTCCCGCGCAAACGCTTGCGCGATGGCATAGGCGATGCTCCATTTGTTCCACACTCCCAGAACGATGGCCGTTTTGCCTTGCATGAGCTTGGACATGGGGAATATTTTACCCGCAATCGCTCCGTGGGGCTTCATCTTCGTTCCGAGAAAAGTCCACCGACAGGTCCGCCGCGATGCAAATTGTGGGCCGTCGGGCGGGTTCAAGTAACGTCGAATGTATTGCTTGCCAGGGGGCGGGAACGTCGGCGCAGCCGAAGGGTAGGGCGGGCGACGCCGCGGGGCGCGCGATGGGCCAGTATCACTTTCGCGCCGTTCCATTGCGCCTACGATTCGCGGTTCGCTAGAGTGAAAGCTTACCGTCGACAGGCCCTTCATGCCCGAAACACATATTGCGCAGCCACCAGCCCATCCCGCGCGGATGAAGCTGGAAGCCTATTTAGCCGAAATCCGGCTCGCCAACCTTACGCTGGGCATCGACAACATTCATTACGACGTTTTTCTGAGCCCGCGATTTGTCGAATTTACCCGCAAATATCTGGGCGACCTGGTTCGTCAGGCAGTCAACGTCAACCTGCTCTACGGCAAAGAAAAAGAACGAGACCGCAAGCAATCGGGCTCGCCCGAGCACGCCGCGTTTCGCAAGATGCTCACCGAGATCCTGCAGGAATCGATCACCCGCGCGAAATTCGTACAGTCGGTCGAAACCGACGTGTTGCACCATTTGGCGCTGCTGAAATTCATCAGCCAGGAAACGGGTAATCAGTTTTCGAGCATTCTGGTGGAGTGCAAGGATTGGATCCGCGGGCGTGGCGAGCTATTCGAGCACAGCGAGCAGGCTCACGTGATGCGCTCGAAGATCGCCGATCTGCAGGCGGACCGCAAAAACGTGATCCGCCAAGTGGGCGAAACGCTTTGCCGCGTCTGGCGCGAAGTGGAAGAGGGAACCATCGCCAAAACGCGCCGTGCGCTATTCGGCGAGAACAATCAGGACGCCTATCCGCTCCTGCAGAACCGGTTTCTTTTTGTCGAAGGGGGCAATGACGACCAGTTTTTCCTGGAGCATTACGTCCTGCTTGGCAATTTCGTCAACGACCCAGACCGCTTCGAGACCTTTGATGCGCTGCTGCTGGAGTTCGTCCGCGACTACGTGCTGGCCGGTGACAGCTCGGACGATCTTTCCAAGGCGCGCAACAACCATGAACGATTGCTCGAGCAGGCCCGCGTGCTGCGCTCGGAAATGGCGCGAATCGAGGCGGATCTGGAAGAAGCGGCTTCCCGCGCGGGTGATGGCGACAGCGGGTTCCCGTCTCTATTCAAACGCAAACCGACGGCCGCAGCCGAAGTCCGGGCGCAGCTCGAGGAGCTCCGCAACAAAGCGGCAGCCCTTGAGAAAAACCTCGAAGAACTCGATCCACAGATCGTGGCCGCGAAGCAGCGGCGCGAATTCCTCACCGAAGAGCTGCAAAACCGTCTCGGCGATTACCTAAGCCAGCCCGCGAATGTGCATCGGCTCTTCGATCCACATCCAGTACCTGGAGAAACGGCCGGATCTGACGGCGAAACTCCGGCGGCAACACGCGGAAAGCTTCTCGAAGAATGGGTGCACCGACTGGAAGAGCGCGACCTACTGTTCCATGTACTCGCGAGCTATGAAATGCGTAAGATTTCGTCAGATTATTGCCCGCCGGTCCATCTGCAGCAGCTCAAGAAAGCGCTCGTCCAGCGCGAAGAAGCCAAGCGCGTGGCGCAGATTCTGGAAAAATTCCCGGCGCGCAAAGTCTCGATGAAGAAGCTGGAGGAGGCCTCGCGCACGATACGCCGCCGCACGCACGAGGAGACCCTGAGCGTGGGTTTGCAATTCGCCGAAGACCTGATGCGCATGCGGCGCGATCGACGGAATTACAAGCAGGTCGACGGTTGGATGGAGCGCATCACCCTGGTTCATTCGGAGCGCGCCCGCGAGCTATCCCGCGCCAACAAAAGCCTCTACGAATTCCTGCATCCGGAAGAGAACCACCCGGTCGACGATCCGGTCATCAATCACGTGGTCATCAAGGCCGATGTGCGCGGCTCGACGAGCATGACCAAGGATCTACTCGGGCGCGGACTGAATCCTGCTTCGCATTTCAGCATGAACTTGCACGAGCCTGTGAAGCGCATGCTCGAGCGCTACGGCGCGGCGAAAGTATTCATCGAGGGCGACGCGATTATCCTGGCGATTTATGAGACGGAATCGACCCGCGCGACACGCCGGGCCGTGGCCCGGGCCTGCGTGCTGGCGCGCGAGATTCTGGCCGTGACAGCCGCGTACAACGCTCGCGCCAAGACCGCCGATCTGCCGCCGCTCGAGTTGGGCGTGGGGGTCGCGTTTCAGGATTCCGCTCCCTCGCTTTGGGAGGATGCGGACTCGAAAATCATGATCTCGCGCGCGCTCAACCTCTCGGACCGTCTTTCCAGCTGTGCGAAGCTGGCCAAGCGGCTGTTCCAGTCAAATGCCTCGCCTTTCAACGTTTTCCTGTTGCAATCGCTGATGGACGATGCGGCCGATGATGAGAGCGAAGAACTTTTGGTCCGCTACAACCTGAACGGAATCGTGCTCAACGAAGAAGGCTTCCAGAAACTGAGCGCGGAGATTTCACTTTCGCCTATGGGCGGGAATTTTCCGCTGCCCTGGGGTAGGGAACGCGTGCAGCTCTATTTTGGAGAAGTGCCCATCGGTGAATCGCTGGAGCCTATCGTGGTGCGCAAAGGCTTCGTGCACCAGCTTCTTCCCGGCGCGAAGATCGGCGAACAGGGCAAACGCGAATACTACGAAATCGTCACCGACGCCAAGCTTCTGGATCTGGCCCGCAAGAAATACGCTGCCGTGTCCCCCAGGAGTTAGGCGCCCGATCGATCTGTCGGGCACACGCATGAGTGCAACCGCTCGGTAGTCAGCGGGCGCCACTTTCCGTTTACAATCGTAGGTCAGCTGATGGCGCGAAAGAAAAAATCGCGATTCAAGGCTTCCACCGAAGCGCGCCGCCAGGCTCGACTCAAGGCCGGCCCGCCTCCCGCAGGGCGCGTGATCCCCAACAAGCGGGACAAGCCGGCAAAACACAAGAAGCCGCTCGAGGAGTTTCTCGACCAGGACTAAAACCGCACTCAACCCGGGTGCGCGCGCACAGCGTGGGGCGCCCGTAGAAGGGTGTCTTTCGCGTCCGTGTCGCCGAAGCTTAGTGGATGTTGCGGGTCTTGCGGCCCACGTAATCCATGAGCAGGTATTGGCCCAGCGTGTAGGGAGTGGTGAAGTAGGCTTTGCCGCGGCAGAGTTCAGTTACTTTCTGCACGAAATGCACGAGGCTGTAGTCGCTGGCGAGCATGAACGTGTTGATCAGGATGCCGGCGCGTTTGCATTTCGCGACTTCCTCCAGTGTCTGCGTCACTACCAGGGGATCGAGGCCGAAAGCGTTCTTGTAGATGCGGCCGTCTTCCAGAGTGAGCGCCGATGGTTTGCCGTCGGTAATCATGACGATCTGGCGCATGTCCTTCTTCTGCCGCGACAGAATGCGCTGCGCGAGCCGCAGGCCTTCACGCGTATTCGTGTAGTACGGGCCCACCTGCACGCGGGCCAACTTGCCGAGCGGAATTTCCTCCGCGCTATCATGGAACAGAACGCAGTGCAGCGAGTCGCCGGGATATTGCGTGCGGATTAGATGGGACAGCGCGAGCGCCACACGCTTGGCCGGAGTAAAGCGGTCTTCGCCATACAGAATCATGCTGTGGCTGCAATCAAGCATCAACACGGTAGCGCACGAGCTTTGATACTCGCACTGGTGGACCATCAGGTCGGGATAATCCAGCTCAATCGGAATTCCAGTGCCGTTGCGGCGAACCGCATTGAACAGCGTTCCGCTGATGTCCATATTGAGCGTGTCGCCGAACTCGTAGGGCTTCGAGCTGCCGCCTGATTCGACGCCGGTGGCCAGATCGCGCGTGTCGTGCCGGCCGAAGCTGCTCTTGCCAAGCGAGGCGAGCAGGTCTTTCAGTGTCTTGAAACCGAGAAAATCGAGAGCTTTGTCCGTGATTTCGAAGCGCGCTTCGACCTTCGGCTGGTCCTGCCCGATCTGTCCGCCGGGTGTTTCCGAAGGCGGGGGCGTGACACGAGCTGAATTCTGCTGCGTGATCAGGCCTTCTTCCTCCATCCGCTCGATAATCTGGTCGATCAGGTCGCGCAGTTCCTGATTCTGCGACATGTCCGGGTTTTCCATCAGCTTCTGCATCAAATCCGGCGGGATCAGGTCGCCTTCCTGGAGCGCGCGGAGAATCGCCTGGCGCAGCTGTTCCAGATGCTGCTCGCGCGTCTGCTCCATATCCATTTCGTGGAAACCGTACTGGCCTTCGAAGCCGCTCTGGAGAAAAAAATCCGACAGACGGTTCATCAGCTCCTCGAGATCCAGATCGTCGGCAGCACCCGGCGCGTATTTGGAATACTTCGTGTATCTCATCGTCGCGTCACCTTACGTCGCGTCGATCAAAATCAGTTGAACTGGCGTCTCGGCATGCGGCCCGAAGGTTCCCGGGGTTCGCGCGGTTCGGGAGGTGTCTTGCGCGCGTCGGCGTAATAGCCGCGCTCTTCGCTGCGATTCACGCGCTTGTGGGCCCACAGACCTTCGAGGATGAACTCGGCGGCGCTGGCCTGGATTGCGGCATCGTCTTTCGAGCGCACGTTGAGAGGCTCGAGGTTTTCAAACAGGCAAGGAATCTTCCTGAGCTGGCTCAGGAGATCGTTGCTCGAGGCGTTCGCCGGAACCTTCAGCTCGCCGCCCATTTCGAACCATTGCACGACAGGCTGGAAGTTCACGTCCTTGAAATAGCGTGTGAAGGTCTTACCGACGGCCGCACGAATCAGCTCGCGGGCGATATTGTCCGCGCCGCGCATTTCGCCTTCGTATTCGAGTTCGAACTTGCCGGTCATCGACGGGATGGCGGCGTAAATATCGGCGACGCGCGCGACGATGGCGGAATCGTGGCCGCGGACGGCGCGCTGCTCGGCGCTGCTCAGCACGTTTTCCAGGGTGCTGATCGGCAGACGCTGGCTGACGCCCGAGCGCTTGTCCACGCGCTTGTCGTCGCGGGCCTGGAACGCGACCTCTTCGACGACCTCGCGCACATATTCCGGCACCTGCACATGTCGCTTGGATGCGCGATTCGTCCAGGCTTCCTGGGCCGTGATGGCCATGCCTTCGGCGACGGTGGCCGGGTAGTGCGTGCGGATTTCGGAGCCGACGCGGTCTTTCAGCGGCGTGATGATTTTTCCACGGGCGGTGTAGTCCTCGGGATTCGCGGTGAAGACCAGCAGGACATCGAGCGCCATGCGGATGGGATAGCCTTTAATTTGGATGTCGCCTTCCTGCATGATGTTGAACAGGCCAACCTGAATTTTGCCGGCGAGGTCGGGCAGCTCGTTGATCGCGAAAATCCCGCGATTGGCGCGGGGCAGCAGGCCGTAGTGAATCGTGAGCTCGTCCGAGAGATTGTGGCCGTGGCGCGCGGCTTTGATCGGATCGACGTCGCCGATCATGTCCGCGATGGTAACGTCCGGCGTGGCGAGCTTTTCGACGTAACGCTGCTCGCGGTCCAGCCACGTGATCGGAGTGGCGTCGCCCTCCGCGGCAATCCTTTCGCGGCAGGCGCGGCAGATCGGCGCATACGGGTTGTCGTTGATCTCGCAGCCGGCCACGACCGGAATCTGCGGATCGAGGAAATTTACGAGGCCGCGCAGGATGCGCGATTTCGCCTGCCCGCGCAAGCCGAGCAGAATGAAGTGGTGGCGAGAAAGCAGCGCGTTGACGATCTGCGGAGTCACCGTGTCTTCGTAGCCGTGCACGCCGGGGAAAACGGTTTCGCCCTTTTCGAGCTTTTGGAGCAGATTCTCACGAAGCTCCTGGCGCACGGTCCGCTGCGCGACTTTTTGTTCCGACCACTGGCTGCGGCGCAACTCACCTAAACTCTTCGGTTGTGGACTCATTCCTCACCAATCCCTTTTCAAGGGGCGACAGCCACTCTGATTTCCGATGACCCGCTCATTATAGTGGAAGCGAACGCGCAGGCATAATTAGGATTAATTTGCCGGGCGGGCGGTTGCCCTGCGCACGTTTCGACATCGGTTTGGGGCTGGGAAGGCCTCAGGCCCCCGTTCCCGAGCCACAGGTGCGGCGGCCGATTGGCCGCGCGGGCTAATTCCTCAAGGCGCGTTCGCGGGCGCGCTGCTGAGCGATCAGCTTGGGCAGAAATCGCTCCATCCAGCGCAGCAGCAGTTCGCGCCGCTCGCGTTCAGAACGCGTTTCGAGCAGCGCCTGGCGCTTTTCAAGTTCGACGGGCAGCATGGCGGCCAGACGGTAGGCGAGCCCTTCGGGTTCGAGGTCGGCGGGATTCGCCCACGGCCTGCCGAACATCTGCGCGTGACAGCGGTCAAAGAGCTGCACGAGCTGCACTTCCTGCTCTGAATCGCGGGCGAAGGTGTCGTCCACGGCGTATTCGACCGTGGCCTCGTAGTATTCGTTGTCCTCAATAAGCTCGATCAGATGGAACACAGCGCGGCCGGCCGTGAGGATGTCCATGCGGCCGTCGGGGTACTCGCGGATCTTCTGGACGATCTCGGCGGTGCAGCCCATCGTGGCGACGGATTGATTCGCCGCGAGGATCAGGCCGAATTCGAGCTTCTCTTCGAGGCACCGCGCGATCATGACCTTGTAACGCGGTTCGAAGATGTGGAGAGGAAGCTCGGCGCCCGGCAGGAGGACCAAATCGAGCGGAAACAGCGGGATGCGTTTGGGTCTTGCCATTTACAGCGGTCTCGCCGCGAAGCGGAACTAACGGAGCAGCGTCAAGGCTGCCTGCATCTCGTCCCGCGCGTGCATGTCTCCAGCTTTTTGTGCGACGACGATTCCGTCGGAAAGGAGTTTGCGCGCCTCATCGTGCCGCCCGAGACGCGAAAGGAGTTGGCCGAACTGGAAGTATCCCGCCGAATATTCGGGGTTGGACTCGAGGAGCTCGTGGAAATGGCCAGCGGCGGCGTCATTGTCTCCGAGCTTGACGCATTCAAGGGCCAGACCGTAGCGCGCGAACGCGTCGGTCGGTTTGAGTGCGACAAATTGCTCGAGCTGTTCGCGTCGCGATTTTCTTAGGTCAGGCATAGGGCCGTTATACGGCAAGGCATTATAGCGGCAGCTAAGGCGTGCGCCAAGCGCCGAGAAACGACCCGGACCCAGGGAAGCAGCCAACCGGGGCGCGCGGTGCGCGGCTTCGCCATTGGTGCGGATGCGGAGACCGCGTTTTGCTACGCGGATTTCGCGGCGCCAGCTCGCAGATATTCCCGGGCCGCTTCGGCGGTTTGGGTGCCGCGCGCGACGCATTTGCCAATCGACGGACCTTCCAGGTAATTGCCGGCGAAATAGAGACCGGGGATCGACCGCTCAGCGGAGCGGATCGCTTCCACCATGTGGCCGTGGCCGAGATTGTATTGGGGCAGGGCTTTTGGGTGTCGCCAAAGGCGCGACAAGATCGGCGGTCCAGTGATTTGTAGGAGTTTGGCGCATTCGTTCTCGACGGTCGCGAGAACTTCCGTGTCCGTCATTCCCAGTATCGCGGCATCGGTGGCGCCACCGACGAAGCTTGTGAGCAAGACTCGACCTTGGCCGCCGCGATCCGGGAAGAGCGCCGAATTCCAGACGATGCCGAGAGTCCGAATCTTTTCGGTGCGCGGTATGAGGAGGCCGAATCCGTCCAGCACTGTTCCCACTTGCCTCGCGTGATACGCGGCCCCGATGACTGCCACGCCTGTGTACTCGATTCCGGAGAGCGTGCGCGCGAGCGGTTCGGAGAGAGAGCCCACAAGGTTCCCCGCTGCGTAGGCGGGTGCCGCCAATATTACCGCGCTGGCATCGAGCGCTTGCGCGCGGCCGTTCTGGGTGAACTGAATCCGGTACGGTGAGCCGCTTCCTTCGCCCTTGGCAATCGCGGTTGCCGGAGCACCCGTTCTCACGCGGTCGCCAAGCTTGGCGGCCAACTGGCTGGTCAACATCGCCATTCCACGATCGAACGAGCACAACGGCGGCGGTCCATGCCCCGCGCCTTTCGCGGGGCGGGATCTGTTGGCGCCGCGAAGGACGCTGCCGTAGGTGCGCTCCCACTCATCGAGGGTCGGAAATGCCGCGCTGAGGCTGAGTTTTTCGGGATCGCCGGCGTACACGCCGGAAACAAACGGAGCCACGAGATACTCGAGGATCTCGTGGCCGAATTTGCGGCGGACGAATTGCGCGACCGATTCCTCCTGGCTTGGAGGCCTCGTCCGTTTCAGCGCTTCCGTGGCGACGCGCCACCGGGAACCGAGCCCCAGCAGGGAACTGCCCAGAATGGCTTGCGGCGACATGGGAATCTTTTGGAGTTTTCCGCGACGCAGGACGTAGCGTGGGGCGTGCGGGTCGGCCTGTTCGAGATGATTTTCAAGGCCCACATCGCGAACCAAGTCGAGAACCGTGTCGATGCCCTGAAAACTCTGCGGGCCTGTGTCGAACAGAAAACCGTCCTGTTCGACCGTCCCGATCAGGCCGCCGACGCGTTCTTCCGCTTCGAACAGGATGGCGGGGACGCCGAGTGTGAAAAGCCGGTAGGCGCACGCGAGCCCGGAAATCCCCCCGCCTATGACGGCAACCTGTGTGTTCATGGATTTCGCGGCGCGTTCACAGGGTTTTGGAAAACAGGGGCTTCGGATCCATTTTCTGCGCCTCCAGGTGAGAGTCGAAGACCATGGCGGCGTTGCGGATGAAGATGCGGCCGAGCGGCGTGACACGAATTTCGTCGCGATCGAGAATGACGAGACCATCTGCGGCGAGCTCCGCCAGCCGAGTCAGCTCGGGCGCGAAATACTCGTCGAATGAAATGCCGAACTCGCTTTCAACTTCGTGCTTTGGTATCACCGTGTGGCAGAGCAGGCGGCCGATGACCGCGCGGCGTAGGCGATCGTCGTCGGAAAGCTTGTAGCCACGCATGGTGGCGATGCCGCGTTCGGCAACCGCGGATTCATACGCCGGCACTTCGCGGCGATTCTGCGCGTAGGCGTCGCCCACCGAGCTGATCGCGCTTACGCCCATACCGTATAGATCGGCGCCGGCTTTGGTCGTGTATCCCTGAAAATTCCGGTGCAGCGTACGATTGCGCTGCGCGTTCGCGAGCTCATCGGCGGGCTGAGAGAAATGGTCCATACCGATATAGAGGTAGCCGGCGCCGAGAAACCGTTCGAGGCCGGCCCGGAAAATCTGGAATTTCGCACGGCCTTCTGGCAGATGCGTGGCGAACGCGCCCTGCTGCTTGCGCAGCCACGGTACATGCGCGTAGCTGAACATGGCCACGCGATCCGGCTTGAGCGTGAGAACCTGGTCGATCGTCGCTTTGAATGTATCGGCGGTCTGGTACGGCAGACCATAGATCAGATCGACGCTCAAGCTTTCAAATCCCAGCTGGCGCGCGGCCAGAATCAAGTCCCGCGTCAATTCATAGGGCTGAACGCGGCGGATCGTCTCCTGCACCTTGGGCTGAAAATCCTGGATGCCCATGCTGAGCCGGTTGAACCCGAGTTTTCGGAGGGATTCCAGATGCGCGCGGCTGGTCACACGCGGATCGACTTCGAGGCCGACTTCCGCATCGGGCGCGAAAGTGAATCGCGCGCGCGCATGCTCAAATAAATCCTCCAGCTGCGCCGGAGTCAAATACGTGGGTGTGCCGCCTCCCCAATGAAACTGAATCACCGGGCGGTTTTTCGAGACGAGAGCGGAAACATGTTCGATTTCCTGCTTGAGCGCCGCGAGATAGGGGATGGCGACGCTTTTGTCCTTCTGAATCGAAACGTTACATGCGCAGAAAAGGCAGAGGCTCTCGCAGAAGGGAAGATGCATGTAAAGCGACAGCGGCGTCGCGAGGGCGTTAGAGCGCGCGTAGGATTCCTCGAGATCGGCGGGGCCAAAATCGTCCTTCCATACCGGCGCCGTGGGGTAGCTCGTGTAGCGCGGACCGGGCCGATTGTATTTTTCGAGCAGTTCTTCAGAAACAGCGCCGATTTCGAGCTTCTCGCCGGCTTGTGTTTTCACTTCGCTCATCTTCGTGCCGCTGCCATCGCGTTTTTGCCGGCCTCGACGAACGCGCGGGCGCTTTCGACCGGTGTGGCCGGCAAAATGCCGTGCCCCAGATTCAGGATGTGGCCCGTGCCGCCGGTTTTCTCGATCGCTTCGCGGGCGGCGCGCCGGATTTCTTCGGCCGGCCCGAGCAGCTTCGACGGGTCGACGTTTCCTTGCAGAGCGATTCGCGGGCCAGCTCTGCGGCGCGCCTCGCTGAGATCGGTGTTCCAATCGACGCTCAGTACCTCCGCGCCCGACTTCGCCATGCTCTCCAGATGCCGCGCCGATCCTTTCGTGTACAGAATCTTCGGGACACGCGCACCGCTGAGGCCCTGTAAAATCTGCTGGATGGCCGGCAATTCGGCCGAATCGTACTCGGTTTGCGTAAGTTCGCCTGCCCAGGTATCGAACAGCTGCACGACAGAAGCTCCTGCAGCGATCTGCATTTGCAGATACGCCGTGGTTGCGTGCGCGATTCGCGCCAGGAGATCTCGCACCAGTCCGGGTTCGTCGCGTAGCATCTGCTTCGCGCGCGAAATGTCGCCGCGCGTGCGGCCTTCAATCATGTAGCACGCGAGCGTCCAGGGAGCCGCGGCGAAACCAATTACGGGAACCGAGGGCCCGGCCTCCTTGCAAATTGTGCGGATCGCATCTCCCAGGAATCGTGTCTCGCGCTCCGGATCGAAATCGCGCAGGGCGCGGACAGCCGCGGCATCGCGGACCGGATTGCCGAGCACCGGCCCCGAGTCCGGTACCTCCAGCGGCATTCCCATGGCCTCGGCCACGATCAAAATATCGGAGAAGACGATGATCGCGTCCACGCCGAGCACGCGATGCGGCTGGATCGACACTTCCGCGGCCAATTCCGGCGTTTTGCAGATTTCAAGGAACGTGTGGTGCGCGCGAACCGCTTGGTATTCCGGCAAATAGCGGCCGGCCTGGCGCATGATCCAGACGGGAACGCGTTCGGTGAGCTCGCAGCGGCAGGCGCGCAGGAAAAGTTCCTTCGTGTTTTCGGCACTCAGCATCATGGGGTCAGGCGGTTTCCCATCCATGATAGCAGATGCCCCGCAAGGCGAGCCGCCGCACAATTTGCATGCAAGCCCCGGTGGGCGCCCAACATAAGATTCCACAGGCCTCCGTCTTTTGCGAGACCATCCGCGAAGGGCTGCCAGGGACGATGCCGGAATCGGCTTCGATAGGAAAACGGCGTTATAATCATTTGACCCGGAACGGTCACCTCATGCCGAATCACATGGGTTATCTCAGTCTTGCGCTCTACGCCGCGAGCTTTCTCTGCTACGCGCGGCTGCTCTATGCGCCAAACGTGTGGCTGGGGCGGCTGGCCACGCTGTTGCTGGCCAGCGGTATCGCATTGCATTATTTAGCCTTGCTCGATCGAACGGCCGGCATGCACGCCGTGCCGTATGACGATCTCTACGGGTCCATGTCGCTTTTCGCGTGGCTTTTGGGAGTGACCTATCTCGGCCTGGAACTGCTGCACCGGCAACGGTCGGTCGGCTCGCTCGTCTCTTTGGTGATGGTTGCTTGGATGGCTTGCCTGGATTGGCTGACGCCGCGCGAGATGCCGGCGCCGCCTCCCGCGCATGGAGCGCTGTTTGCGTTTCACGTGACCCTGAACATCTGGGCCTATGCCGCGTTCGGACTGTCGTTCGTGCTGAGCAGCGTGTACCTGATGCAAGACCGAATGCTGCGTTCGCACCGGGCGGGCGGGCCGTTCTGGCGCTTTCCGGCGCTCGAGGTGCTGGACCGAATGTCACGGAGCAGCGTATTCGCGGGGCTCGCGGCACTGGCCTTCGGGGTCGGTAGCGGGCTGGTTTGGGAGCACCGTCTGACGGGCGCCTATGCGTGGGGCGATCCGAAAGTCGTTGTAACGCTGTTGATCGTGGGCCTGTACATCGCGTATCTGTGGCTGTCG
>CAZLWY010000224.1:0-19491 GCA_964563425.1 uncultured Acidobacteriaceae bacterium
CCCGTTCGACCCAAGGAATTTCAGCAGGTTCAGCGAAGCTAGGTTGCAAGCCGTGTCGTCGAGGAACATGTACTCCGAGCAGGGATTCGACGCGTTGATGCGGTCGGTGGCCTTGCAGGTGTGCCAGCGGTTTACGGTCGAGTCGTACTGCATGCCCGGATCGCCGCATTGCCAGGCCGATTCGGCCATCATCTTCAGCAATTCCTTCGCGCGATATTGCTCGGTGGGCTCGCCGTCGTTCACGTTGTGCGTCCACCAATCGCGGTCTTCCTCGGCGGCGCGCATGAATTCGTCCGTCACGCGCACGGAATGGTTCGCATTCTGGAAGAAAACGGAGGAATACGCCTCGCCGTCGATCGATGAGTTGTAGCCCTGCTCGATCAGCACGTGCGCCTTGCGCTCTTCCTTCGTCTTGCTCTCGATGAATTCGACGATGTCCGGGTGATCCACGTTGAGGATCACCATCTTGGCGGCGCGTCGCGTCTTGCCGCCGCTCTTGATCACGCCGGCAAACGCGTCGAAGCCTTTCATAAAGCTCACCGGACCCGAAGCAATGCCGCCACCGGAAAGCGATTCGCGGCTGCCGCGCAGCGATGAGAAGTTCGTGCCCGTGCCGGATCCCCACTTGAACAGCATTCCCTCGGTTTTGGCCAGGTTCATGATCGAATCCATGCTGTCCTGCACCGAGTTGATGAAGCACGCGGAGCATTGCGGCTTGGCCTGCACTCCCACGTTGAACCACACCGGCGAATTGAACGCCATCTTCTGCTCGACCAGAAGATGCGTCAGCTCGTCGTGGAAAGCATGCTTGGATTCCGCGTCGGCGAAGTAGCCGCCTTCCATGCCCCAGCGGACGATCGTGTCCGCCACGCGGCCGATCAACTGGCGCACCGAAGTCTCGCGCTCGGCGGTGTTCGGCTTGCCATGAAAATACTTCGACGTGACAATGTTCGTCGCTGTCTGCGACCAGGACTTCGGCACCTCCACATCTTCCTGCCGAAAGATCACCTGGCCCTTGTCGTTGCCGATCAGCGCGTGCCGCAGTTCCCATTCGACCGCGTCGAAGGGATGCAGCTTCCCGTCGGTAAACCGACGCTTGAATTCCAAACCAGTAGCGCGTTGGGTCGTTCGTTCCATTCGAGGATTTGAATTCAGGACTGCTCGAGTATCCGCCATCGTCTGCCTCCGCGCGGCAGTCGTGCCTGCCTTTCTAAGACAGGTCGCCGAGTAATTAATCGAGACGCCAGCCGGGAGGGACGCTACGCATCCATTATACTCCCAACCGGGCCCGAGGTTTTTTTGCGTGTATCAGCGATACACGATTGGATGGAATCTTAGCCAGTAGAGCGGCCGCTTCGACCCCCCGAAAAGGCCCGCTCCAAACTGAAAAGCGAGAAAAGCGCAGCTAAGCCGCGTAAGAAAAGGCGCGGTCATGATGGATGCGCGTCTTTCGCTATTCACTTGAACCCGGTATGGCTATCGCGAGGAGGCCGTCGGCGCTGCAGCAGACGACCAGGTCACGCATGTGTTGCCGAGTCTGGGTGCGAAGTATCGGGGGTTGTGGAAAACTTGTCAAGAGTTAATTGGCGAAAAACCACAAAATCTCTGGGTTCCGGTGTCCTAATCGTCTACTGGTAGTGGTGTGACCGCCCGTTTCCACTACGCTGCCGAATTGCCATTCCAAGCAACACCGCGCAATTGATTCGCGCGCTGCGCCTGGTAAAAACCTAATAATAAAAGCCATGATCGCTCCCGCCATCGAGATCCTCGGCCTGACGAAGGATTATCCCGTCGGATTCTGGCGCCCGAACATGCGGCGCTCGCTCGATCACCTGTCGTTTCAGGTGGAGGAAGGCGAAGTTTTCGGGTTTCTGGGACCGAACGGAGCCGGAAAAACCACCACGATGAAGCTGCTGATGGGGCTGATCTTTCCCACCAGCGGCACGGCGCGCGTACGCGGCCGCGCGATCGACGACATCGAAATGCATCGCGAGATCGGCTATCTGCCCGAGCAGCCTTACTTTTACGATTACCTTACCGCGCGCGAACTGCTCGACTATTACGCGCAGTTCTCGAATTTCAGCTCGGTCGAGCGAAGAGAGCGCGTCACCAGGTTCCTGGAACGCGTCGGATTAACGGCTGCTGCCGACGTCCAGCTGCGCAAGTTCTCCAAAGGTATGCTGCAACGCGCAGGAATCGCGCAAGCGATCCTGCACGATCCGCCCGTGGTGATTCTCGACGAGCCGATGTCCGGCCTCGATCCTGTGGGGCGGCGTGAAATTCGCGACGTCATTCTCGACCTGAAGAACCAGGGCCGCACGGTTTTCTTTTCCACGCACATTCTCTCCGACGCCGAGATGTTGTGCGACCGCGTGGCGGTCCTCGCAGGCGGAAAGCTGCAAGGTGTGGGCGCGCCGCGGGACATCGTGACAATGAAGGCCCAGGCGATGGAAGTTTTGTTCGAGCTAGGCGAGGGACGCGCCCTGCCCGCCGACCTGGCCGCCCAAGTCACGAAGATCGGCGGACGCAGCCGCATGACGGTTCCGGAAGACCAGCTCTACCTGGCGTTCGAAAAATTGCGCGGCGCCGAAGCGCGCATCCTTTCGGTCTCACCCCTGCACCCTACGCTTGAAGACTATTTCTTCCAGCTCGTCGGCGGCGCTCGGACGAAGCGCAGCCTCGAGGAGATTTCCCGATGAGCGCAACCGTGCGCCCGGTGGCCATCAATACGTTCCGCGAAGCGGTGCGCGACCGCGTGCTTTACAACCTGGTGCTCTTCGCGTTGCTGATGATCGGCGCGGCGATCCTGGTCGGGGGAGTTTCGATCGGCATCGTGCAGCTGGTGATCATCAATCTCGGCCTTTCTTCGATTTCCATTTTCGGATTGGTGATGGCCATCTTCATCGGCGTCAGTCTCGTCTACAAGGAAATCGAGAAACGCACGCTTTACAGCCTGCTGGCGAAGCCGATCCGGCGCTGGCAATTCCTGGTCGGAAAATACGCGGGCCTGCTGCTGACGCTCGTGGTCAACACGGCATTCATGACGCTCGGTCTCGCGGCGGCATTTTTCTACGTCGGCGGGCGCATCGAGCGCGGCAACCTGTCCATCCTCACTGCCATTTACTTCATCCTGCTCGAGCTCGCGATGGTCACGGCTGTGGCAATGTTTTTCTCCTGTTTCTCGAGCCCGATGCTTTCCACTCTCTATACGCTGGCGATCTATATCACCGGCGTTTTTGCCAACGACATTCACGGCATCGGCGATTTCACGAAGAGTCCAGTCGTGCTGACCGTCACGCGCGCGATTTATTATCTCGTCCCGAATTTTCATAATTTCAATGCCATCGCCACAGCCGCTCACGGCGACTCGATTCCCTTCGCGCTGATCTGGCAGAATTCGCTTTATGCGATCTTATACATCCTGCTGCTGTTGATCGCGTCCTCGGCCATCTTTTCGCGCCGGAATTTGAAATGAGCAGCCGCGGCCAAACTCGCGCACCGTGGCTCGCCATCATCGGCATTCCGGTGTTGTTTATCCTGATTGCGATGCTGCAGGCAAAAATCGACCGAAGCTCGCGCTCCTACGCGGACGAAAGCGAAGATCTGCTGCTCCAGTCGGGCCGCGGCGTACAGCGCATGAGCCTGGGATACGATTCGCTGGTCGCGGATATCTATTGGACGCGCGCTGTGCAATATTACGGCGCCCGGGCCGGCGTCGACGGCGCACAATTCGGATTGCTCTGGCCGCTGCTCGATATCGCCACGACGCTCGATCCCAAGCTCATCGTCGCCTACCGCTTCGGCGCGGTCTTTCTTTCCGAGCCTCGACCCAATGGCGCCGAACGCAGCGATCTTGCAATTCAGCTCGTAAAGAAAGGGATGGCCGCGAATCCGGACAACTGGTACCTGGCCGGTGACCTCGGATTTCTATACTACTGGCGCAGACACGATTATGCCGCCGCGGCGCAGGCGTACATGGACGGCAGCAAAATCGCGGGTGCGCCCTCATGGATGACAATCATGGCGGCGCTGGTCTCACAGCGCGGCGGATCGATTGAAACTTCGCGCATGATTTGGACCGAGGTCTATAACTCCACGCAGGATAAAACCGTTCGCGAACGCGCCATGGAGACTCTGCGCGGCCTGCGCGCGCTGGAAGACGAACAGCAACTCGATCAGCTGGCGCAGGAATACAAGACTCGCCTCGGCCACTTTCCCTCCACGACCAGCGACCTCCGCGACGCCGGCCTCATCTCCGGCAATCCGGTCGATCCGGCGGGATTTCCCTACCAGTTCGGTCTCGATGGAAAATCGGCGCTTCATCCACAAAGCCCGATCGTAATTCCCAAAGGATTGGAGCTGCCCTCCGACCTGGCTCGATAGCCACGGAAAACGGCTACAATAAAACCTGCAACCGAACGGCAACCGGTGGTTGTGGGCAGGAATCCCATCAAGGTGACCATGCGAATCTCCCGGCTTTCCGCCATTTACATTTTGCTCACGCTCACGTCGTTTCCTCGGCCGAGTCTCGAAGCGTCTTCGACCGCCCCGGGGGTACCTCCAGCCGCTGCGAACGCACAGGCGCCGTCGGATGAAGAAATACGCGCGCGTACGAAGACGCTGCTTGCCAATCAGCACGCCGATGACGAAGCCCTCGAGCTCTACGAGCGAGTCGAGCGCCATATCGATCGCACCGGCGGCGCAAATCCGCGCACGCTCGACGACAAAACCGATCGCATCGTACCAACCGGCGTGGGAAACCAGAAAATCCTGCTCCATGAAGAAGGCAAGCCGACCGATCCGGCCGCCTATGCCCGCCAAATGCACGTGCTCGAGCAAGAGCTCGAAATGATGACCAATCCCGACGACCCACGCGCGAAGGCCGCCGATGCCAAATTCCAGAAACGAATGCGCGAACGCGCGGCTTTCGTGGACGCCGCGCGCGACGCCTACACGGTCAAATGGGTTGGCCGCGAAAATCGCAACGGCCGCGATTGCGACGTGTTTGCGCTCGATCCCAATCCGAAGTTCCAGCCGCGCTCCATGTTTCAGGAGGTCTTTGCGCACACCACCGCGAAGCTGTGGGTCGATCGTGCGGCCAATCAAATCGTCCACGCGGAAGCGACCGTGACCAGCGATGTGGGTTTCGGCGGCGGTGTCCTGGGAAAACTGTATCGCGGCAGCGTGGTTGGACTCGATCAGGGAGAAATCGCGCCCGGCATCTGGCTGCCCCTCCGCTACCAGTACGATTATGCCGGCCGCAAATTCCTGTTTTCCTTCGATCAGCACCAGGTGATCGAAGTGACTCACTACCGCCGGATCGGCACACCGAAAGAAGCCCTCGCCGTCGTCCAGAATGAGTTGTCGAGTGGGAAAACCTTCAGCGAAGATCCGTAACGTTTCGCCCCTGGCCGGTGTTCAATAGAGGTAACGGCCCCTGAGTACCCTGCTGTGCAAGGAGGTTCCCATGCGCCATCGTTTCCTGCTCGTGCTGGCGACCGCGCTATCGATCGCCGCTACTGTGAGCGCCCAATCGCAGACCACGCCGTCGACAGAGGCCCAAACTCCGAATCAGGCATCCGGTACGGCCTCCGCTGCGCCGGAAAATACGCCCGCGCCGCCCGCCGGGAAAAAGGTCTGGACCAACGAGGATGTGTCTGACCTGCGCACCAATTCCACGATCTCCACGGTAGGTTCAACGGACACAAAACCACCCGCCAAAACCACGGCGGCAGGCAAAAACAAGAATCCGAAGCAGTATCAAGCGCAGATCGCCAGGCTGGAGGGCCAGATTCCCCAGCTCGATCAGCAGATTGCGGAATTGCAGGACGCCATCGACGGCAAACCGACCGGCGACGCGAAGTCCTCGAAGCGCCCGCGGAGCGTGCAGGCCGATGATTGGAACGTGCAGAAGCAGGATCTTGAGAAAAAGAAGCAGGGCATCCTGGATCAAGTAGCCGCGATGAAGGACGAAGCCCGGCATCAAGGCGTTCCGCCGAACACCCTGCCGTAAGCGGCGGCCATCTGGTTGAGGGTCGGGCATCGCGCGGCCAAGACCGGCGACGCATCGCCGGGGCGGATCATTGAATTGGAACATCCGTTCGACGCGGAAGGAGAATTCATGCTTCGCGCTGCCATTCTGATCGTCACAACGGGAATTTTCTCGCTTGCCACGCTCGCTTTCGCCCAGGATGCCGCGACAAAAAGCCAGCCCGCGAAAGCCCCGGCGACCTCGGCCAATGCGCCCGCTCCGACCAGCGCGACCGCCGTGGCCAGCGATCAATCCGCTTCGACCGATCAGAAAGACGCTTCCGCTCTAGGCACGACCGCAAAACCGAAAAAAGTTTGGACCAACGACGACATGGGCAGCCTGGACCACCATGGGGATGTTTCCGTGGTGGGCAAGCGGAAGCCGCCGCAGCCGACCTACCATCCGAATTCCTATCCGCGCAACAGCAACACGGAGTACATGGTGCAGTATTATCGCCAGCAGATTGACTACATGCAGGAGCAGGCCGACCAGATCGACAAGCAGATTTCGACCCTACAGGACGCCAAGAGCGGAAAAACGGTCGATTCCCAGCGGACCTACAATCCGTGGGGCGGCGTGCAGGGCGACTGGACCGCGCAAATCGCGCAACTTCAAAAGAACAAAGACAACGTCCTGCAGCAGATCGATTCGCTCGAGGAAGCCCTCCGCAAACTCGATCCTTAGAGAAGGATTCACCGCGCCGGCTTCGAAAACCGGGCGCACAGCGCGGCGGATCCCAGCGACTTCCGAGACCTAGCGGGCCGCCGCAGCGACTTCCTTTTCAATCGGCGCGCCGATCAGATTTCCCCACTCGGTCCAGGAGCCGTCGTAGTTCTTCACGGCGTCGTAGCCCAGCAGATATTTCAGCACGAACCAGGTGTGCGAGCTGCGTTCACCAATACGGCAGTAGGCGATCACCTCGCCGGAGCCCTTCACGCCCTTGCCTTCGTAGAGCTGCCTCAACTGGTCGGCAGACTTGAACGTGCCGTCTTCATTGGCCGCCTGGGCCCACGGAATATTTGCAGCGGTCGGAATGTGGCCGGCACGCTGCGCGGTCTCGTTCATGCCCGGCGGCGCGATGATCTTGCCCGTGAACTCGTCGACGGAGCGCACATCGACCAGCTGGCCGCCGCCGGTTTTCGAGATCACCTTGAAAACGTCTTCCTTGCGCGCGCGCAGCGATTCATCGGGGCCCGAGGAACGATACGTGGCCGCAGCGATTTTCGGCGCGTCGGTCGTCAGGGGCCGCTTTTCTTCGAGCCATTTCTTGCGTCCACCGTTCATCAGCCGTACGTCCTTGTGCCCGTAATATTTCAACTGCCATAGCGCATAGGCCGCGAACCAATTGTTGTTGTCGCCGTAGAGAACGATCGGCGTGTCGTTGGAAATGCCGGACTTCCCCAGCAGCTGCTCGAGCGTTTCCTTGGTGATCAGATCGCGCCGAACATTGTCCTGCAGCTGCGTCTGCCAATTCCATCCCACTGCTCCCGCGATGTGCCCCTGATCGTATGCCGAGGTGTCCACGTCCACTTCCACCAGCCGGATTTTCGGGTCGTTCAGGTGTTCGGCCACCCACGCTGTCGAAACCAGCACTTCCGGATGCGCGTACTCAGCCATGTGATTTTCTCCTCATTTCTTGATTCGGAATTCGCTCGCGTTTGTGATCGTGCGGTTCGCGTGGCCCCAACAAAAAACCCACCGACCAAGTCGTCTCTGGCGGTGGGTCCGGGGAATCCAAAATTGGATTCAGCTTCCTACGGAACTCGCTTCCCCAAGCCAGAAGGCGCATGTTCGCGCGCTGGACTACAACAACATTGCGCCGGCCTCTGGCAGCAGTTCATCCCAGAAAGCATACACCCGCGTCTCTGGTTACCGCAATCCCGCCGAAAAATCGATCGTGTCCTACTGAGGCCGAACGGCCACTGCCATGACGTGTGCGCTGGCGCCTTGAATCGAGACTTCCCCCTCGATGAAGGATAGAAACTCCAGAAGCTTTTGTCGCTGGACGGCGTCATTCCAAACCTTACGGAACAGAGCCGTACTCCACGCAGGGCCTTCGATCGCGAGAATCTGGGTATCTGCGAACCCGGCGTCGCGAACCTCGGCGGCAAACTCGTCGGGGCGATGAAAGTAGGCTGTCGTGAAGTATTCCGCCTGATTCGTTGGATTGCGGTGCAGACCGCAGGTCAAATCTGTTTCAACGATCTTGCGAAACTCCGCATCTTGGAAGAAACCCCGAGATAACCCGTCGATCAGCGAGGCGAAACGGGAGATCGACGCAGCGAATAGAACACTTCGAGGTCGAAGGACGCGTCGGGCTTCACGGAGTGCTTCGAGACGGTCCGACCGCTCAACGAGATGGTACAACGGCCCTAACAAGAGAACGGCATCCACACTGTTTGCGGGAAAATCCAACGTCCGGGCGTCCCCCCGTGTGATCGAAGCCAGTGCGATTCCCGAGGTCTTCGCATAAGACCGGGCCTGCTCCAGATGAAGTTCCACTGGGTCGATCAGATGGACTTCGTAGCCCTGCTGGGCAAGCGGGAAGGCATAGGCTCCCGTCCCGCCGCCTACGTCGAGAATGACAGCCGGCGGTGTAGGCAGATGCCGAGCGAGAATCGCTTGAGTCCTAAGTCGCTCAAGCTCACCCCACTCGTTCGACAGCCGCTGTGATTCCCCGCCGTCGAGATAATGGGCCTCGATTTCTCTCCCTATCAGCCCCATTCGCGCCTCCGTGCGTAGCACACTGCGTCCGATCCCGAGAACCAGGACGCTATCTCTGGACTCCTCACGAAATCAAACCAGGACACTCGCGCAAAATCAGCCGGCCGGCTTCAAGGAGCCGTCCGCGGACGCCTCGAATTCGATCCGCAGCAGCCAATCGAAGTGAAATTTTCCCGCCGCCAGAAATTTCTCCAGCACTTCGCGATCCGCAGCGTCGAATTCCGCGAGCATTTTGCCTTCTTGCATGTTGAAAACCACGCGGCGTGCGGCCGTCGGCTGGCCGCCCAGCAGACGCCGCGAAATTTCCTCGGCCCCCTGACGCGTCAGGCAGGCGAGCGTGTGTTGCGAGATGTAGCGGGGCATTCTGTCTCCCATGAAATTCGGATTTGCGGACGCAAGGGCAGACACAGGAAATCACGCCTGGCACGAAAAAAGCAAATCGACAGAGCACTTTAGGCCGCGCGCGAAATGCGGGCGAACTGGACGGGCGTACAGGTGACCATCCCGAATACGATCCGGCGAAATCGCGGGCCGCCGCCGGACCGTGGATTAAAATTGAGATTCGAGGTGACTGGCATGAGGCCAATCTTGCGACGCGCCTTCATCATGATCCTGTTCGCTGCGCTGGGCTTTTCCGCTGGCCTAAGCGCACGGGGACCGATCGGAAATCTTACGGGCACCGTATTCGACGCGAAAGGGAAGCCCGTCGCCGACGCCACGGTCACGATGCAGAGTTCGGACGGCAAGAAACCCTACGCTACGCACACAGACGCCGACGGCCACTTCCAGTTTACGAGATACGAAACCGGCCAGTACGATTTGCGAGCCTACTCGAATGGAATGTTCTCGGACTGGGCGAAACGCATCTCCATACGTTCCCAGAAAACCACCGAAGTGACCCTGCGCTTGCCGCCTCCAGCGGACCAGTCCGTGTCCGTGACGCAGTAGCTGCACAATTTCGTGCCGAAAAAGAGGGTACTTGACTCCGCAAGATGCGCAGCGGCTCACCGAGCCCCCTGCCCGTTCCGCCGCCGGGAGGGGTACTAAAACCGCGGTACTGCAAAAAGACCCCTTCCGAGCCATGGTTCCAAGCCGGATCAATTCGGGAGAATGGCAGTGCGGGTTGGGAGCGGCGTTGCGGGGACGACGGTTCCGAAGGGAGCCGTAGCACGCTGACCAACCCGTCCATACCTTCGTTCTGTCGCTGAACTCTCTTCTGGCGTGGGCGTTAGGAATCGCTCGCAGGCAGGCTGCGGTTCACGCTGGCTACTGGAAGGTTGCCGACGCGGTGAAGTTCTGGATCGCCGCGAACTGGCACGTGGTGTCGTCCGTCTCGCTGGCGATACAGGTCGTGGTGTTAACCACCGTTCCCCCCCAGGTGACAAACGTCGAACCCGTGCTCGCCGAGGCCGTGAGGGTAACGGAGCTCCCGCTGAGGTAGCGCCCCGTGCAGGTTCCCGACTGAATGGAAGGTGCACCGCTGATTCCCTGGGTGATGGTGCAGCTGATCTGGCCGGTACTGTCGGTGACCGTGCCGGTGCCGACGTTTTTCGTATTCGAGACCGTCACGGTGAGATTGAAGGTGATCGTCGCACTCGCTAGGAAAACATCCTCCAGCCCGTTCGTATCGTTTGGAACGAGATTGTCCGCGAAGGAAATGAAGCTGACGGTGTTGCCGTCGCCGCTGACGGAGGGTGCCACGCTCTTACCGTCGGCCGGCGGCGGCGTGGTGCCGGTGGCGTGGCTGGCCAGCAGCGTGAACGGCACGCAGCCGGTGGTGGTGGTTGACGTACTCGTCGCGATGTTCAAGCAGGGATTACGGACGAACACGTTCTCGATTCCGTTTTGGACCTGACCGCTCAAATTGGAAGCGAGCGAGGCGAACGCGACCGTCTCGCTGGTAGTGCAGGCCGTCGTCGTGTCGCTGCATCCGCTGATGCTCGGCGATTCGCTCAATCCGTTTCCGGGCGTGGTGCCGTCGGGCGTCGAGGCGATCGTGGTCGTTGGCGTGCAAGTCGCGGGCGTGCTGAGCAGTACGCCGGTGCAGGTATCGCGCAAATAGACTTCCTGAGTAGGCCCTACGCCTGGTATCAGGTTCTGCGCCGTGGAGGCGAACGCGACAAATCGGCCCTCCTGCGAAATTGACGGGGAAATGTTCACGCCGTCGGCCGGAGTCACGCCATCGGGAGTGGAAACCAGAGTCGTGACCGGCGCGCAGGAGTTGCCCACGACGCCGATCGTCGTCACGCACGTCGAGTCCTCGAAGATTTCGCTGAGTCCACTGGGGTTGGAGCCGATGACCAGGTTGGAAGCGGTGGAGACATACGCCACGAAGAGCCCGTCATCCGCAATCGCGGGTTTAGAGCTTGGGCCGTTCCCCGCCGCAGTGCCGTCGGGCGAGACGGAAACCAGAGTGGTCGTGGGCGTGCAGCCGCCGAGCGTGAGGGGGGGAATGACCGTGCACGTATCGTGAACGAATACCTGCGGCGTAACGCCGTCGAAGCCGCCCGGGGGCGGATTCGTCAGCAGATTCGTGGCCAGGGAAACGAACGCCACGTAGCGGCCGTCGGAACTGATCACCGGGTTGTAACTGTTGCCATTCCCGGGGTTCGAGCCGTCGGCGGAGATGGACACGAGCGCCGTAGTCAGGCTTCCCGTGTTGCACGCCGTCGCTCCGCCGGTGCAAGGGGTTTCCCAATACACCTGCTGATTTCCGCCCGGAACGACCACATAGTTCACCAGATTGCTGGCCAGCGAAGTGTAGGCTACGTGCGTGCCACCGCTGTCGATCGTGGGCTCAGAACTCGCCCCGTTGGCCGCGACGCCCGAGGGAGACACGGTGACCAGCGTGGTCGTCGGCACACACGTCGATGAACCGCCGCTTGTGACATTGCTGCTGAAACAAGTGTCGCGCAAAAAGATGGAGCTGCTGGTGATGATCGGAGAGACAACGAGATTGGGAGAGATCGACGCGAAGGCTATGAATTCACCCGTCTGGCTCGTGGATGGTCCAGAGGTCGTTAGCGACGGCGTGCCGCTCGAACAGGTGGGTCCACAGATGCCGTTGGTGGCCTGCGCGCCCGTGGGTGCAAGATCGGCGATCAGCGGCAGCCCCGACAACTCCGTGCCGTTGACGGAGAACGGCTGAACCACCGAAGTGCCTCCCCCGGAACCGCCGTCGGCCGGATTGACGACGGCTACCTGAACGACTCCCGCCTGCGCGAAATCCCCCGAGGTCAACGCGGCCAATATCGAATTTGTGCTCGAAAATGTGGTTGTGCGCGGCGCGCCGTTGACGGTGACGACCGAATCAGGCACGAAGTCGGATCCGGTCAACGTGAGCGCCGAGCCCGTGCTCCCGGCCAGGATCGCCGCGGGAGCGATCGACGTCAGGATCGGTACCGGGTTGATGACGGACAGATACGTGAACTGGGAGCTGCCGCCGCCCGGCGGCGGATTGACGACGGAAATCTGAAGCTGTCCGGCCGACGACACATCCGTTTGAAGAACCCCAGCCTCCAGTTGCGTGGTGCTCTGGAAAACGGTACTTCGGATGGCGCCGTTTACGAGGACGGTGGACTGCGCGTTAAAGTTCTGTCCGGTGATGCTGAGAGAGAATCCGGAACTGCCGGTCGCAACTGTGGTCGGGGAAATGGCCGAAATTGCGGGGATGTTGCTTTGGATCGGGTTGATCGTGAAGATCAGCGTCTTCGTGGTGCCGCCTCCGGGCGGCTCCGTCACGACAGCGACATTGGCTTGGCCGGGTTGTTCGATATCGCTGGCGAAAATCTGTGCCTTTATCTCCTTGGTCGTTTGGAAAAGCGTGGTGCGCGCCGATCCATTCCAGGTAACGATCGAGCTGGGCGTGAAGTTCGCGCCGTCAACCTCGAGTTCGAAGGCCGGCTGCTGCGCGGCGATGCTGGTGGGCGACAGCGACGTGATCACGGGAGAAGGAGACTTGATCTGCTGCTGGCACGACGGCAGCAGCAACATGAGTACGCAGATAAAAAGGCACGAACTGAGACGAGCTATTCCAGACAAATTTCCCACTCCTGAGTCCGCAGGCGAGGCCGGCGGGTTAAGCGCAATCGTAGAGACTACTAGAGATGGCCGAAACGGGCAATCGGGATGCCTCGGGATTCCGAAGGCCCAGCGAGGGCATCAGACGCGGGGGTTGGCTCGGGGGAGCCGTTGGGCGGGGCCGGTCGAAGGCGGCTCGAGGCCCCCGGGAAAGCTCGCCCGGTGTCGACCTCGGGTCCATAGGGTCAGTGCAGGGCCAGGAACGGTGAAATTTAGGGGGGCGCCTGTGGACTCTCTGGGGAGGCGCGAATTTCGCCACCCCTCGGCCCCAGGGTGCCCGGGTATCTTGTATCTTGCCGCTTCGCTCGGGGTTAGAACGCAGTTGCTACACAGCTTGCGTTGAATCGCATGCTTCCCGGGGCGGGCCGACCGAATGCCAAGCGTCTGGTTGGTCGGCTCCGCCCTAGAGGACGGCGTAGTAGGTGAACATCGTGTAGTCGGGATTTGCGTGGCGCTTGCCTGTGCCCACGATCACGGTGCGTGTTAGCCAGTCGTGCGGGCCTACCGGTGTGTCGAAATACGGTGTGCAGCGAAAATAAAACTCACGGTCACCGCCCCAGCTTGGATCATTGCGATCGATCGGCTTGCCGTCGATGGGATAGAGGTAGCCCGTGTTGTTGATGTAGATCATCGTGCCGTCAGAGGCTTGGAGCATGTAGTGCGCGTCGAGGCGGCCGTTTCCAGCATAGTCCGCACCGCTGTGCGGGACGACCTTGCCTTGCAGGCGCGGACCCTCGATGACGCCGCTCACGGCCGGGACGTAGGCGCGGCGGCCATTGGGTGTGGCGAAGGAAACCCGCTCGCTGAAGTCTATGCGGATCTGGAAAACGTATTCGAGTTTTATCGGCGGGACTACGTCAAGGGATTTTGGCTCAGCTGGCGGGGCGGCCGCGGCGCCGTTTTGTGGAGACGCCCGTACGGAGGGGGGCAGCCGTCCGAAGAGACTTTCGGCAAGAACAGCGCCGCCGAGCACGGAACCTTTCAGCATGCAACGACGGTCGATGGGTTTCTGAATTTTCATTTGGGTTCCCTCCGATTCAGTTTTGCTTTCATCGCTTGATCCTGTGGCCGGGCGCGAAATGTGTGGCACCCAGGGCGCTCGGGATCGCGGCTGTTTTGCGTCCCGGCCGTGCGGGGCTCGCTTCTGCCGCGCCGACGACGCTCCGTAAACAGACTCTACTTGACGCACTCGAAGCTGGCGGCGTCTTCGGGATCGCCGTTCCCTTTGTATTGCGCGTGCCTGGGATAGGGGCAGAGCGGACGGCTGCGTCCTGGAAATGGCTTGCCGGTGGCGATGACAGAGTCAGGCGCTTTTCCGCTTTCGACCCAATCGACCACGGCGCCGACCATATCGAATTTGTCGAGTGCTCTAGGGCCGCCGGCGCAGTGATTCATTCCTGGGACGAAAAAGAACCGGCTGGAATTCATCACTTGATCCAGACCGCCATTCGCGTCCGCCATTTTCAGATAGTAGGCAAGCGTGTCGAACGGGCTGAAAACCGGATCGGCGGTGCCGTGATAGAAGATGAGTTTGCCGCCGTGGCCGAAAAATGTGCTGAGATTCGTCCAGGTCGTGTCGGTCAGCGTCTCGTTCTCGTTGGTCTGCACGCCGGAGACGAGCGTGTCGATGTCCACATCCGCAGGGGGCGCTACGCTGGCCAGAATATTCGGCCCCGCGTTCGGCAGAAAGCTGGCGAAAGGCCCGCCCGCCCCCTGCAGGTATCCGCCTTCCCAGGGGAAGCGCGCATAAACCGGATTGCCGCGCGAATCCTTGGGGCCGGCGAACGCTTTTTGCAAGGCGCCCACTTGCTGCGCCGTGAGACACGTGTCCGTTTTCGCGCCGTGGCACTCAACTACGACGGGGTCGTAGCGGCAGGCCTCCGGATTCAAGATCATGCCGTCTTTCAGGCCGTCTTTTTCGTCGCAAGATTTCGTGATCGAATCGGCCAGCAGCTTTTTGTCGCCGTCGCTGAAATCTTTCGTCGGATCGGGCTTGCCGTTCGCGTCTTTGGGCGCGATCGCTAGGAACGCGGCGCGCGCGTTGGCGAGTCCGATGTTCGAATATCCGGTGCGCATCGCCGGATCGCCCGAGATGATTCCGTCGAAGTAGGTCGGATAACGCTCGGACATCATCATGGCTTCGCGGCCGCCCGTGGAGCAGCCGTCGTAGTAAGAGTGTTTCGCGGGCTGTCCGTAATACTGCGCGATGATTTCCTTCGACAGGACGGTCACGCGACCGATGGCGATGTAGGCGAAGTCGAGGCTCGCCAGCTGATCTTTCATGAAGGAGGCGTCGAACACGGCCCCTTTGTGTCCCGTGTCGGTAGTGACGACGGCGAAGCCGCGCGCAAGCGCAGGATTGTCGCCCGCAGCCTGCGAGCCGAGGGGAAGAAGGATGTATCCGTTCAGTCCGCCGCCGCCCTGAAACAGGAATCGGCCGTTCCAGTTGTCGGGGAGCGCGAGTTCGAATCCGATGGCGTATGGTTTGCCGTCGAGGCCGGTGCGCGGATCCATTACGCCATCGACGCGGCAATAGGGGGGGATCACGACGGGAATCGGTTGGGGGGCAATCGACGCTGTGCTCAAAGTACCGGCCGGCGTAGCCGGCGCTTCTTCGGCCTTGGTGATCTGCACGTTTGCGCCCGCGATCTTCAGATTCACCAAGTCAGCGCACTTTTGCGCAGGCGCTAGGGCGGCGGAATTCTGGGGGTATGCCGAAGATGCGATGGCCAGCAGAAAAAAACAGGCTGCCGGAATCACAGCGGTGCGGATGCGCTCCATCGATGCTGCCTCCCCCGAAGCGGCAGGCCGCGCATTCCCCTGGCGCGGCAAAACCCAGGCCATTGTAGTCACCCGGCGGGGGGATGCAAGCGGATGTTGGTAAGCGCGCCGCCGCGGAGTCGCGCACGAGCCCTGCCGCGGCGGCGCACGGCTTTGCTAGATCGAGGCGTCGAGCGTCAGGCGGTCGATCATCTTGTCGAGCTCGGCTTGGGCTTCCTCATGCTGTCTTTCGAGGTCGGCCGATTCGCGCTGCAGAGCTTGCAGGCGGTTTTCCTGATCGTCGAGCTGCTTGGTGTAGCGTTCTGTCAACGCGCGCTCCTCGGGACTTCCTTTGAGCGCCTTCAGGTTTTCCCGAATGCGCTGCTGGTCATCGTAGATGGCCTTTGATTCGTCGTCGCGTTTCGTGGATTCATCCTCGAGCGAGGCGACCTTGGCCTTTTGCTCGATGATTTTTCGAAACGCGGCTTCGACATCGGGATTGATCGATTTCTGGCTGATGAAGAGCTTCAGCTGATCTTCGTCGATGCCTCCGATCTGGTAATTCGTCGCGAGGGGCTTTGATTCGCGGACGACGAAGGTTGCTGACTCTTTTGCATCGACCGGAACCTTGAAGCGATAGGCCGAGGATGTGGTCTCGTCGGGCTTGGGCGTGTCGGTCGAGATGATCCAGCCGTCAAGCAGCGGGTGTTCGATCAGCACGGTACGCGGAGTGGTGTCGTCGTTGTGAAGGGTGTAGGTGGTTTCCTGGCGCAGCTCGCTGGTCTGGATCATGACGCCGTGCTCAATGCGCACGTGCGTGACGCGTTGCGGCCCGCTGGTGGCGATGCGGCTGATGCGAACGCCGAGGTCGGCCGCGTAGGAGAGCAGCCGCTTTTCGCCGGGCTTGATCGCGTCGGTGAGGCCTTCGCCGGCAAACGCTTCACCTTCGAGAACGCTGAAACTGCCGCTGTCGAGGGTCAGCGGGCTGGAATTGGTGAGCCAGAGAGCGCGGAGCGGACGCGCGGAGCCGAGGCTCGTGTTCCAGAGCGAGACTTTTTCGGCGTCGACGTGCGCTTGCACGATCGGGACGAGCGCGGATTCGTTCTTGCGGATCGTGACGCGATCTTTCAGCTTGTATTCGAACAGGTCGCCGAGATCGAGGCCGCTTGCCGCTGCGGACATGGCGTCACGGGCTGCGTTGATGGAATTCGCGTTCAATGAAGCGGAGCCCCGGTTTGGTAGGCCCCCGCCCGTTCCGTACCCTACGCCAGCGCCAACGCCACCACCAGATCCGCCACCCGTCCGGTAGTTCCGCCCGCTGTATCCATTCGATCCCAAGCGGGAACCCGAGCCTGCGCGCCCATTCGCAGCCGCACCCATCTCAGCGCTCTCCGCCTGGACACTGTCCGCGGTTGCTTCGACGGTAACGGTTTGGGCGACGGAGCCGATTTCGAGGCGTATGTTTTGATCGAGCGCGCGTCCGCCGCCGAGAGAAACGTTCTCGAGGTCCACCGACTTGAAACCGAGCCTGGAAAACACAACGCGATAGTTGCCGGCCGGCAAGTCGCCGACTTCGTATTGGCCCTGCCCGTCCGATGCGGAGGTGGCGACCATCCCGCCCGACTCGGAATAGACTTTAATATCCGCGCCGGCGATTACCGCGCCGGAGGGATCGGTGACTACGCCGGAGAGCCCGCCGATGCCGCCGAGCATGGCGCTTTCATGGGTCTGTGGCGAAAGCTGCGCGAGTTCGGGGAGACCCAGGATGGGCCGGCGGGCGTAGTAGGGCTGCGAGAGCTGTTGAATGAAGGATTGCGGCGCGCCGGCTACGAGCGATAGCTCGACGTTGTCCCAGTCCTCGCCGACGGTGTTGTCGACGATGGCCCAGCCTTGCAGCAGCGGCGATTCGCCGGACTTCGATGGAAGGACGATTCGATAGGTCGTCTTCCAGACCGGGACTTCGCTGATGTAGCTGACGTAGAGCTGGCGGTCGCCGGTGCCGGTCGTGTCGATGGTCATACGGCGGATATCCTGCTGCCGCACGGAGGAAAGCAAGCTGAGGTAGCGGCTAACTTCACCGGACACGTCGGATTCCGCGAGCCGCACGCTGACGGCGGGCGTGAGCTCGACGGAGTGGACTTCGCCTGAGTCGCTGACGAGGGTGGCGAGATCCACTTCGAGCGTGGTCCCGCCGCTGACGCGCGTTTTTCGTTCGACGCTGAGCAGGCGTCCCGTGATCGAGGATTTTCCGGAGCTGACTTCGAGCCTTGCGCCGCGCAGCGCGCCATAAAACTTCGAGATGTCGGTCGTTTCCTCAAGCGGCAGGCGCAGCGTGCCAAGGCGCTGGCTGAGCGGCGCCTCGGAATTGTAGTTGACGCCGGCGATGCGGCCGCCGTTGAGGTCGAGGATGGTGAGCGATTGCAGGACGTCGTTCAATTGTCCGCTGGTGAAATCGATGCGGATGCTCTGGTCGTTTTGAACGCGGCCGAGATGCTCGAAATAGCCGACGCCGGCCTTATAGAGAATCACGCGGCGGACGGGCAGCTTCGTGGCTGTCGATTCGTCGCTGGATTTTTCCGATTCGGCGGGCGCAACGGCGGCAGCCGCAAGGGTCGCGTGAGTTGCGCGTTCCGAAGAAGCCGTTTGCGATCGGGCCTCCCAGCACACCGCCAGAAGGCCGACTGCCAAGACACACCCATAGCGTTTGATGGTAAACATTTTCGCCTCCGTGATTTTTGGGACCGCCCCGTGCGCGGCCCGGAATTGCCACGCTAGTTGATACAGCCGAGCCGGCCGGGACGCTCGTCGCGCCGAGTGTGAGAGCCGAGGATCGGTGAATATTTAGAGGCTAGTGAAGTGGTGAATGTTGCATCGGAGAAGGGAAAATCTTCCCGCGGCTCTAGCGACGGTCGCCCGGGAGTTCTAACCGGTACAGGACTCGAGACTAATTCGCGGGCTTTTCGGGAAGGTGCGCGGTCCAGTCCTGCTGCGCGAATTCGACGCCCCAGAAATGCGGGCTGGGAGAAAGAAACTCCACGCCGACCCGCGTGCCTCGCTCGGACGTGTCGCCCAGATAGACGACGCGGCACTCCTGCTCTTCTTCCGTGGCGGGATTGATCAGCACCAGATCCGCGCCGAGCTCGAGCTCCTCGTTCAGATAGAGCAGGCCGCCATGCGCATTGATCACGATGGTCTGGCTCTTGGCGCGGAACCTCTGGCCCAGAATGTTCTTGCCCTTCGCCTGCACGGGGATGCGCGTGAAGACGCGGGAGCTGCGGCGTTCGCTGCTGGCGGTGGTCTCGATCATCATCCTCTACATCGTGCAATGGGGTGGGATGCGAGTCAATTAGGCCGGTTAGGAAAGTGCCCAAAGAAGCAGACCGAGAAAGTGTGTTGAAAACTGGCCAGCTTGGGTACTATGGCAGGACTGTCTTGGGGATATGTCTGTCCTATTCCCGGCAGCCGGCCGGGGGGCGCTGGAAACAACCTCGCCCGGAAACCCCCTGGGAGATCGAATGGACCTGATCGGCCATATCGAGTCAAAACGCGACGAGAACCTGAACGAACTAAAGGAGTTGCTGCGGATTCCGAGCGTCAGCACCAAGAGCGAGCACAAGTCCGATATTGAGCGGGCGGCGCGCTGGGTGGCTGAAAAGCTGCGCGCGGCTGGTCTGGAAAATGTCGAGATCGTACCCACCAAGCTGCACCCGCTGGTCTACGGAGAATCGTTGCACGCAGCGGGTAAGCCGACGATTCTTTTCTACGGGCACTATGACGTGCAGCCGGCCGAACCTCTGGATTTGTGGACGACGCCGCCCTTCGAGCCGGCCGTCCGCAACGGCAATATCTACGGTCGGGGCACGGCGGACGACAAAGGCCAAGTTCACATCCACATC
>CAZLWY010000225.1:0-14331 GCA_964563425.1 uncultured Acidobacteriaceae bacterium
GGCAGCACCCGGCGATTCATGTCCGCACGGAAGCGGCGGCGATCAGTGAACCTCGCGCAACATCCTGTGCCAGCGGGTGCGGCTGGTGAGATGGATCAAACCGTCGCCAATCCCGCGGATGGCGCCGACGAGACTGCGATCATTGTAGTCCTCCGCGGTCGCCTGGACGGACCAATAAATCACCATGGGGCGGCCCATGATGGCGCGGCGATCAACGAAGCCCCAGTAGCGGCTGTCCCAGCTGCGGTCGCGGTTGTCACCCATGACGAAATAGTGGTCTGGCGGAACGATGAGCGCAGCGTGCTGGACGTGATCCAGGATTTCGTCCGCCCACTCGGGGCGCAGGGCATACCGCCTGAAATCCTCGTTGATGGGAGGAAAATTGTCGGCGAAGGAATCGTCCTGCGAGGGATCGTGGACGACGTAGGGCTCATTCATCAGCTGTCCGTTGACGAAAACCTGCTGATTGATGATGCGGATGTGGTCGCCGGGCAAACCGATCACGCGCTTGACGTAGTGCGGATGATCGTCGAAGGGAAATTTGAAGACGATGATGTCGCCGCGGCGGACTTCACGATAGGGCAGAAATTTTTCGTACCACGCGCCCGTACCACCGAAGAGGAATTTGTTGACGAGTAGATGGTCGCCGACAAGAAGCGTGGGTTCCATGGACTGCGAAGGAATTTTGAAGGCCTGAACGATAAACGTGGTTCCGAACAGTGCCAGCAACACGGTGACGAGAAGCGATTCGACGACGTCCGCGTAACCTGTATGATGCACCACGGTGCGCGGCGGCGGGGCGACCGGAGCCAGGGATTCTTGGGAGCCGTGGATGGTGGCGCTGGTTTCAGTCGATTCCATTCAGATGCTTTCACCCGTCTGTGCCAGCGCCTCGAGGGCCAGGCGCGCAGCGGCTTGTTCCGCTTCTTTCTTGCTGAGTCCGGCCGAGGAGGAGAGCTTGCGCCCCTGATGCCAGACGTCGACTTCGAAGGTCTTATTATGATCGGGGCCCGATTCGCTGTGTACGCGATAAATGGCGATGCCGAGGCCGCGCTGTTGTAACCATTCCTGCAAGGCGGATTTGAAGTCGGAGCGTTCCAGACCGTCGACGCCGTCAGCGAGGGCGCTATCGAGCAGGCTGCGGCGGAGAAAGGCGGCAGCGGCGGCCAGTCCGGCGTCCAGATAGATGGCGCCGACAACGGCTTCGTAGGCATCGGCGAGCAGGCGCTTTTTTTCGCGGCCGCCGGTTTTTTCCTCGCCCGGACCGAGCCGCAGATGACCGCCGAGCTTGAGCCGGCGAGCTGCACCGTGGATCGAAGACGCGCTTACCAGACGGGCCAGGCCTTTCGAGAGCTGGCCCGAATCCCAGTCGGGAGAGGATGCGAAGAGAAATTCGCTGGCCACCAGACCGAGAACCCGGTCGCCCAGGAATTCGAGCCGTTCGTTGTCGATATCGCCCGAATTCTGGCGATGCGAACGGTGCGTGAGAGCGCGCTCGAGCCTTTCGGGTTTCTCGAAGCGATGTCCGAGCAACGTCTCAAGCGCGCCGAGCTCGTCTGCGGTCATCGCGGGATCGCCTCTCTCGGCTACTTGGCCTGCTGCTTCTTGTCGTTTTCAGCGCTTTGCTTGCAGCGATCCTGAAGGCCCCCCATGATCTGGCTGCACTTCGTATAGGCTTCGATGGCTTCGGGATACTTGCTCTGCTTGTCCAGGTCGATGCCGAGGACAAAAAAGTCGGTGGCATCGGGAGACGGAGAGGCCTGGGTGGCCTGCTGGAGTTCGGACACAGAGTCGCCCCACTGCTGCTTGCGGAAATAAACAAGTCCGAGACCGCTATGAGCTTCGCTGAGCACCGTCGATTTGGATTGAGCGAACTGATCGTCGGTGAGGCTGGGAGGCTTCGGCATCGCGCCGATCACGTCGATGGCGTGCTTCTCGTATTTCTCGGCTTTGTCGAGATTGGCGGAGGCGTCGGGCGAGGTCGGGTCGAAGACGTGCGGAATCACCCAGCCGACGATGGCGAGCATGGTGACATCGTCCGGATAGGCGGCGATGCCCTTATCCGCCGTGGCGTAGAAGTTCTTCCAATCCTGCTTGGCGTAGTAGGCCTGCACCACGCCGGCGTAAACGGATTCGGCGTAGCGGCTCATGGGATATTTCAGGAGGAAATCGTTGCCCAGCTGAATCCGGTTGTCGGGGGCCGAGGCGCCGGCGTCGAAGAAAGCCTTGTAGGCAGCTTCTTCGGCAGGATCAACCTTGGGGGCGGCGGGCGGCGTTTGCTGATCGCCCTGGAGGGTCTTTTGCTTGAGCTGTTGATCCTGATTTTGCTGATCTTCCTTGCCCGTGACGAAATTAGGGTTGGTGCCCTGCGCCAGAGAGGCGGCGGAAAAGCAGAGTTGAAACGATGCCGCCAGCAGCAGCGCCGGCATTGCGATAATCCTTTGACGGAGCTTCATGTTCTGTGTCCTTCCTGCGTGGGATGACCTGCTCACCGCTTTGGCTGGGCGGCCTGATGCTTTGCCTCGTCGGCGCTCTCCTTGCACCGATCGGTCAGGTTTCCGAGAGCTTCGGCGCAGCGGCCGAACATCTCGGCGGCTTCGCTGAAGCGATCGAGATTCTGATCATCGAGCCCCAGAACGTATAGATCGGTCTGGTCGGGACTCGCATTGCCGCGCATCGCCTGCTCGAGCTCAGTGGCCGAATTGGCGTAGTCCTCGCGGCGGAAATAGACCAGTCCCAGGGCACTGTGGGCCTGCGTGGCTTTTTGCGCTTTCGACGAGGCGAACTGCGCGTCGGTCAGTGAGGCCGGCTTCGGCATGGTGGCGAGAACTTCGATCGCGTGCTTTTCAAGAGTCTCGGCTTTATTCAGCTGCTCGTCCGCGTTCTCATCGTGCGGATTGTAGAAATGGGGAATGACCCAGCCTTCGGTGGCCAGGACGTCCACGTCGTCCGGTTTCAGCGCCAGAGCTTTGTCCGCCGTAGAATAAAAATTCTTCCAATCCTGCTTCTCGAAATAGACGCTCACGAGGCCGGCGTCGACTGCTTCGTCGAAAACGCTGGATGGATATTTCGCGAGGAACGCGTCGCCGAGCTGGATCTTCTTGTCAAGGTTTTCGGAGTTCACGTGATAGAAAGCGTCGTAAGCGGCTTGCTCTTTCGGATCGATTTTCACGCCCGGCTGCCGCTGGACGTCGGTCAACTCGTGCATCTCAGTCTGCTGCATGTCGGTTGAAGGGCCGGTCGGGGTGGCTTGGCGGCCGCCCGACATTCCTTGCGCATGCGACGCGGGCAAGGCGAGCCATGCGGCAAAGAACGCAACAGACAAGGCCCGGGGTGCGAAGTGCGTCGATGATCTCTTCACGGGATACGGTCCTCCTTGCTTTCGCCGGTCACTTCTCGACAAACCGTTAGCATGAGACGCTCGGTTCATTGCGGGGGTTGCTGCGAGTCGCCGGGGCGTGCCGGGGGTTTGTAGGCCGTTTCGACGCCGGCCTGGGCGGCGGCGCGCGCAGCCTCCGGAGCGCCCGGCACGCCGAGAGCGGCGTGATATTCGTCGACGGCGAGCTCGCGCTCGTCCTCGAGGTCGTCGATGCGGCCGAGATAGACGTGGGACCATGCCAGGATCGACGGATCGGCCCCACTGCCGGACGGAGCGCCCGCTGCGGCGCGGCCGGAGACGAGTAGCTCGAAGAGTTCGCGGGCGCGAGCGGCTTTGCCCGAGAGCACGGACGCGATGGCCATGCCGTAGATCACCCGCGGATCGTTCGGATACTTCGCAAGTGCGCCTTGAAAGGTCGCTGTCGCGCCTTCGGCGTCCTGGCTGGCTATTTGGCGATTCCCTCGCGCGACCAGGCTCTCCAGTTCGGACGGCTCCGGGGCGACGGATTGGCCGTGGGCGGTGAGGACGGGCGGCGCTTCGGCGGACGCGAACTTGACGCTTTCGAGGCGCTTTTGTTCGGCGGGGACGTCAATGCCGACGATCAGGCCCGGGAAATAGTAGGACATCGCCGGGGCGTCCTTTTCGAATTTCAGGAGCTGGGCGACGAGCGGGCGAACCAGGATGAAGCCCGCTTCGTCCTCGTCCTTCAGCTGCGTTTCGAGGGCGTCCCCCGAGGCATGGTGCAGGCGCAGTTCGACGGCTCGAATCAGGCATTCATCAAAGAATGAAACGAAATCATCGTGGTACTCGACAGGCAGCTGCGGGGCACGCGCGGCGACGGCGAGCAGCGCCCGCTTGGTGTCCACTGCGGGACGATATCGAAGCACGAAACCGTCGAGCATGTAGTGTAGATAGGCATGCTCGATTGTGTCGGCGGAAGCCTCCGAGAGCGTGCCGACCACGATCGCGTAGGCGTTGCCGGAGTTGCGGAAATTCGTGCGAGCGCCGACGAGAGGCTCGACGTAGACGGTGAATGAACGGCCGTTGGCCGGTTTTTGCACTTCGCGCAGATAGGCGTCCGAGACCGTGACGATATGCCGAAGGGCCGAGCGGAAATTGACGATCATCGGCTGGGATTCGCCCTCGACGGCCCTCCAGTGCGCGTTGAGGTTCGCCTCGCGGTAGAAATCAATGAGCAGGGGTTGAAAACCGTCGATCGTGAGCACGGAAGGAGGAAGCACGTCGCGATTCTCCGGCAGGTCAAAGCCGGGCGCCGGGCCCGACACCAGAGCGAAGGTCATGAACGGCGTCAGTGTCTCGGTCGGGCTGGCCAGCACGTGGTCGCGGTAGAAATGGCGGATGGCTTCCGCAGCAGGACCTCGCAGCTGAAGCATCTGCTGACGCAACGCCAGGCGGCCGGGCATTTCACCGAGAGTGCTCTCGTCTGCTTCAAACCCCGCGGCGTCGAGCGCGCACATGGTGTCGAAAATCTGTTCGCTGGGTTGGACGCTGATTCCGTTGTCGCCGACTTCCACGTAGGGCGGCGGCACGCCTTGCGCCTGCGATTTCCGGGCGGTCAGGCCGAATGCCACGATCCCGGCGACGAGAAAGATCGTAAGACACGGACGCGCCAATCGATAAACGGAATACTGGATGGGCCGATTGCTCAATTTTCCTCAGGTTTGGGATTCCGTTCGAACGGCGAGAGCATTCCCCGGATCGACCTCATCAGCACGCGGAACCACCAATACGCTGGAACTGTAGCGAGACGCTGGATCGGAGTCAAGAATCGCGCGAGGTGGAGCGCTTGGAATCCGCGGGCCCGTCTAGCCGCGGACGCGAACCTCGCTGAAGCTCAGCAGGACGCGTCCGCCACCCATGGGACGCCCGAATCCGAGCTGCGGACGGAAGCGGGAGAACAGGAGAACCTGATCGAGCTGGCGCTGCGAAGCGGCATCGTTGGGACCGGAGAGAATCTTGTAATAGACGACCCCGCCCTGCGCGTCCAGCGTGGCTTCGACGAGAAGCGGAGACGCGTCGATCTTGCCGTCGCTGACGCCTGGAACCGGGAACGGAGCGAGACTTTCAAGCTGCGCGGGCTGCACGAGATTCAGGGGCAAATCGTCGGCGCGCACCTGGCCGATGGGCATGCCTACGAGCATGCTCTGCACGACGAGCATGAAGACGGCGATGGCGGTGAGCACGCCGCCAGTTGCCGGGACGGCGAGCGGCTCGAGAATATTTTGCGAAGTCAGCAGCGCTCGATGCCAGGCGCGGACGACAAAAGCCCACGGCGAGCGGGCCTGCGCGGCACGGGCGCGGATGTGTGCGACGAGCTCGGCCGGCGGCCGCACGGGCGTGACACTCGCCAGATGAGTGGCGAGCAGGCGGTAGCGCGAAAGCTCCCGGCGGCAAGCGGCGCACATTTCCAGGTGCTCGCGCAGCATCGCGCGTTCGCGCGGGCGGCTGGCCCCATCGATATAGCCGGGAAGACTGTGCTGTGCTTCGCGGCAGTTCACTGGTTTCCCCCGTGCATTTCCAGCACAGCGCCAGAACTGGCGCCTGCGGATTCGACAGACTCACTCCGCGGAGTGAATTGTCCGTCAGCGCGTCGGCTGAGTGCTCGGCGCGCCGCGAGGCTTAGCGGCGCAGCAACAGGCTTCCATTCCTCGGCTTGCGCTTCGCGGGCTTCCGGCTGGGTCGCGCGCAGCAGCGGATCGAGAATTTCCTTGAGCATGCGGCGCCCGCGCATGATTCTGGATTTCACGGTTCCGACGGAGACTTCCAAAACTTCCGCGATCTCTTCGTACGACAACCCTTCCAGATCACGTAAAATTACGGCGCTGCGGAAAACAGGCGGTACGCTGGCGAGGGCTCGCCGGACGGTGATCTGGGTCTCATGCGCGGCGCACTGCTCGTACGGTGTGGCTTCTTCATCCTTCAGCTCGAGCACCGCGTTGTGCTCGGAATCTTGCGTATCGATCGAGGTCTGCATCCGGTGATGGCGCCAGCACCAGCGACGATGATTCAGCGCCTGGCGGACGGAGATCCGGTAGAGCCAGGTCTTCAGCGAGCTGCCGCCCCGAAAACCACGAATGCCACGGAACACCTGGAGAAAAACCTCCTGCGTCACGTCAGCTGCGTCGGCGCGATCGGACAGAATTCCGTACACGAGGTTGAAGACGCTCGAGTGGTAGTACGTGACCAAGTAGTCGAAAGCGGAATCGGAGCCGGCCTGAAGCTCGGTGACGAGCTCGCCTTCATCGCGTACCCACGGCAGACTGTGTGCCAGTTCGCCCATTGCCTAGGAGCTCCCTGAGGCGGCGTTTATAGAAGCGTTAGACACCGAAACAACCCACTCTGTTGCAAAGAATAACAGAAAAATCGCGCAAAAGAGAACGGCACGGAGGTACTGTTTCAGGACAACTCCCGAAATTCAGTAAAAGCATTATTTACAATAGGTTAACACCAGCGTCGGTCCGGACCGAGCCAATCGGCTCAGCGGCACTTCTGGATCAATCCAGCCAAGAGGCGTAACCCATGTCTCCGGAACGATTTTTGTGAAAATGGTGGAGCCGAAGGGATTCGAACCCTCGACCTCCTCGATGCCATCGAGGCGCGCTCCCAACTGCGCCACGGCCCCACCGGAAAGAAAAACGGCTGTTTCTTTTATAGCATCCGGCGGCGGAGAGCGTCAAACCGCGGGCGCAGCGTCGTTTCGCGGGCGTCCTTCGCTCCGGCCGCCTGCGCCGTTAGGCAACACCGCAGAAATAAAGTCTACTCGCGCGGGGTTGCGTCCTAAAATACCCTCCCATGCCCAAAATAACTTTTCTTGGTGCGGCCGGCACCGTCACCGGCTCGAAATACCTGGTCGAAGCAGAAGGCAAGAAGCTGCTGGTCGATTGCGGTCTTTTTGAAGGCTCCAAAGACCTGAAGCAGCGCAACTGGGAAAGGCTGTCCGTCGATCCCGCCACGATCGATTGGGTTCTGCTGACGCATGCGCACATCGATCACACCGGCTATCTGCCGCGGCTGATGCGAAACGGATATCATGGCCCGATCTACGCAAACGTGGCCACGCGCGAGCTGTGCGAGCTGCTGCTGCCCGACTCCGCGCACCTGCAGGAAGAGGACGCGCAGTACGCGGCGAAAAAACACTACAGCAGCCACAAGCCGCCCTTGCCGCTCTACACCGTCGCGGAGGCGAAAGCAACGCTGACCCAATTCCGCGATATTCCGAGCAATGACGTTTTCAAGATCAGCCCGCAATTTTCGGTGCGGCCGCACGAAGCGGGACATATCCTCGGCGCGACCTGGCTCGAGCTGACGGTCACGGAAAACGGCCAGCAGAAAGTGGTCGTCTTCTCCGGTGACATCGGGCGCTACGACCAGCCGATCCTCAAGGATCCTGAATCGCCGGCGCGCGCGGATTTCCTGCTGTGCGAATCTACGTACGGGGATCGCGAGCACCCGAGCGGCTCTGTGCTCGATGAGCTTGCCGACGTGGTGAACCGCACGGCGAAACGCGGAGGCTCGGTGGTAATTCCCGCCTTTGCCGTGGACCGCACGCAACTGCTGATGTATTACCTGCGCGTCCTCGAAGACCAGAAACGCATTCCCAGCCTTCCGGTGTTCGTGGACAGCCCGATGGCCATCAACGTCACGGAGATGTATGTGCGCCATCGCACCGATTACGATCTGAAGCAGCAATCGAGCGACGACCCGCTGAGCGTGAAGAACGTGCACCTGACGCGAACGGTCGAGGATTCGAAGAAAATTAACGACGTGGTTTCGCCCTGCATCATCATTTCGGCCAGCGGCATGATTACCGGCGGGCGCGTGCTGCACCATCTGGCAAAGCGATTGCCGGATTCGCGCAGCGCAGTTCTGCTGGTGGGCTATCAGGCGGAAGGATCCGGCGGACGCGCGCTGCAAAATGGCGCGAAGTTCCTGAGCATTCACGGCGAGCAGGTGCCGGTCCGCGCCGAAGTGGTCGAGCTGGGCCAGCTGTCTGCGCACGCGGGAAAGAGCGAACTGCTGCGCTGGGTTTCAGGCTTCCAGGCGGCTCCGAAGCAAACGTTCATGATCCACGGCGAGCCGAGCGGACTGACGGCTCTGCGCGACGCGATTGTGGCGCAGCGCCACTGGGCCAATGTGACGATACCGAATTATCTGCAGTCGTTCGATCTCACCTAACCGCAGCTGTCCTGCGAACGAGCGACGAAAACAGAGTTACTTCGCTCCGAGCTTGGCGAGGCGCTCGGCCGCGGCCTGGAACGTTGATTCCTTTTTGCAAAAGGTGAAGCGGAGATGGTTGCGGCCCTCTGCGCGGTCGAGATAGAAGCTTGATCCAGGGACGGCGGCGACGCCAATGTCCGTTACCAGGTATTTCGCGAAGGTCACGTCATCGGGGAAACCGAAGGCGGAAATGTCCGTCATGATGTAGTAGGCGCCGCGCGGCTTGAAGCATTTGAAACCGGCGCCCGTCAGAATCCCCAACAAGCGGTCGCGGCGGGCCAGGTACTGGGTCGCAATCGACTGGTAATAGCTCGCGGGCGAATTCATAGCCACGGCCCCGGCCTCCTGCAAAGGCGCGGCTGCTCCCACCGTTAGAAAATCGTGCACCTTGCGGATCGCCGCCGTCACGTGGGGCGGCGCAAGGGCCCAGCCCACCCGCCAGCCCGTGACGCTGTAGGTTTTCGACAGCGCGTTGATGGTGATGGTGCGGTCGTACATGCCGTCGAGCGTGGCGAGCGAGATGTGCTTCGCGCCGTCGTAGAGCATGTGCTCGTAGATTTCGTCGGTGATGGCAAAGGCGTTCCACTTCAGGCAGAGGTCGCGAATTTTTTCGAATTCGGCTCGCTCGAAAACCTTTCCCGTGGGATTGTTCGGTGTGTTGAGAATGATTGCTTTCGTATGCGGGCCGAACGCGGCGGCCAGCTCGTCGGGATCAAAGCTCCAATCCGGCGGACGCAGCTTCACGAACCGCGGCGTGGCGCCGGACAGGATCGCGTCGGGCCCATAATTTTCGTAGAACGGCTCGAAGACCACCACTTCGTCGCCTGGATTGATGATCGCAAGCATGGTGGACATCATCGCCTCGGTCGAACCGCAGCAAACGGTGATCTCGCGCTCGGGATCGACCGTGACTCCCTGGGTGCGCTCGAAATTCGCAGCAATCGCGTCGCGGAATTTTTTCGTGCCCCAGGTGACGGCGTACTGGTTGATGTCCGCGGCAATGGCTTCCTGCGCCGCGCGCTTGATCTCCGCGGGCGCGGGAAAATCCGGAAAGCCCTGGGACAAATTGACGGCATTGTGGCGGATCGCCAGCCGCGTCATCTCGCGAATCACGGATTCGGTAAATCGTTCTGCCTTCGAGGAAAGTTTCGGGCTAGCGGCCGCGGCGCGACCGGGTTGGACGGGGTTCATCTGGTTGGGCTCCGTAAAGCCGGCGATAGATATCCGCGTTGCGCGTCACGATCTGCACGTACTGGCGCGTTTCGGTGAACGGAATCGAGTCCACGAATTCAGCGGTCTCGCGGTAGGACTGCCCCGCCGTCCACAGCGTCACGCGGTCTTCCCCGGCATTGTACGCGGCCAGCGCCGATTCCGCGCCGCCAAATTGTTTGACGAGATTGGCGACGTAGGTGGTGCCGAGATGAACGTTGTAATCGGGATCGGTGAGGCGTGCGCGCGAATACTTGATTTTTTCCTGACGGGCGAGCAGGCGCGCCGTCGGTCCGATCAGCTGCATGAGCCCGATGGCCGATTTGCCGGAGCGCGCTTCGGGCTCGAACGCCGATTCCTGGCGAATCAAACCGGCGACGAGCATCGGGTCCACCCCGGCTTTCGCGGACCAGCGGCGAATCGAAGCTTCGTACGGGAGTGCGTAGGCCACGCGCCAGACGTCGCGCGGGACGTCAGAAAACGGCTGCGATTCCAGCTGCGGAAAAATCTGGCGTACGGTGACGATGGCGGCGCCGTAGTGGCCCGCGGCCACGGCGGATTGCGCGGCTTCCAGGAGCAATCGCGGCTCACCCGTGGCGGCATAGCCGGCGCGCAATTCCAGCTCCGCGGAGGCATCGAAGGCAATCGAACGCAGCGCGTCGGCGCGCGCCTGGCGCCCCGCTGCGGCGATCGGGATCGGCCCATCGAGGCTGGGTATCGCCGCAACCGGCGGAATCAGATCGAGCACGTCGGATTTTTGAATGGGGCCGGGACCCAGCTTGCTGCTGCGCACCGCGGCTTGCGCTTCGAAATAATTTTGTGGGTAGCGCTCGTCGAGTTTCGCGTAGTAGCCGCGCGCAAGCGGCTGGACTCCGGCTTCTTCGGCAAGGCGGCCGAGCCAGTAGAGGGCATCCGGCGTGTACGTCGAGGCGGGAAAACGCCGCAACTGGTCCTGGAGCAGCGCCGCAGCCTCAGGCTGGCGCTTCAGGGTGGCCGACCACGCGACGCGCCACTGCGCCGCCGGGGCGTTTGTCGACATAGGGAAATTTTCCTCGAGGCGCTTGTAGTAACTCGAGGCCCGGTCGCGATCAAGCTGCACCCAGTAGTAATTCCCCGCGAGGAACAAAGCCGATTCGGCCCAATGACTCGATGGAGCGCGCGTTATGACAGCTTCGACCGCCGCGATCATCTGCGGTTCTTGTTGCTGCGCGCGGTCGTATTCGGCGAGAGCCTCATACCGCTCGGCGTCTACGTCGGGATCAGTGATTTGCAGCGCCGCCATTTCACCTGGACCCGAACCGAGCGAAACGCCACATTCGAGAATGCGCAGTTGCGCGCGCTCACGATCGGCGCCGGCCAGCTCCCCGAGCAGCGCCGCGTATTCGCTGCGAGCGTCGCTCCAGCTTTTCGCTCCGAAAAGCATTGCGGCATGCGTGAGGCGCTGGTCGAGCGCGAGCGGCGGATAGGTCGCGCCCATGGAGGCGCGCAGAAAACCGAGCTTGACGCCGGCCTGGCGCGCTTGTTCGCTGGTGGCGAAACGCATGTAGACAGCTTGATAGTCGGCGATGGCATCGAGTGTTTTACCCGTCGCTTCGCGCACCTCGCCGCGCAGGAGCAGCAGGCCGGGGCGTTGCGTCGTCTGCGAATATGCGTCCAGCTCGGAGGCAGCGTCGGCCCCTTGGTTCGCGGCAAGCGCCGCGTCGCCGAGCGATTGCAGCACCTGGTCGGTCAAAACCGAATCGGGATATTCCTTGCGAAATTTCTCAAACGATGCCAGGGCGTCGGCCGTGCGGCCGGACGCGAGCTCGGTTTCCGCGCTCCAATAGAGGGCGTAGTCGGCCAGCAACGGATCGCTTTCGGCCTTGGCCAGCCACTTGACCGCAGAGGCGTAATTCCCTTTCCCGTAGTCGTAGTAACCGAGCGCGAGGGCCGCGCGATCGCCGAGCGTACCGGACGATTTCCGCATGGCGACGGCGCCAAGCTGCGCGTACGCCCCCGAAGGGTTCGGCAGTTTCAGGGCGCGCGCAAGTTTCTCAAGCTGGTCAGCGGTGAATGCCTGCTTGGCCGCCGCCGCCGGCTTCGCGGATGGCTTGGCGGGCTTGGTCTGCGCAGCACAAATCGAACACACCAGCAAAACGGCTCCGGCGGAGCGAATGAACCGGCGAGGCGATCCCATGTGAATAATTTTAGTGCCGCAGAACGGGCGAGGGATAGGGATATTCGCCGAGTGCTTCGGCGTCGCCCTCTGCAAGAATCTCCAGCATCCATTGGTGGAAATAATCCACAGGATGGTCCTGAATCGCACGGAACCGGCGGTCGTATTCTTTGCGGGCTTTGTCAATGTCTGAGCGCAACCGATGACAGATGTCTTTGTTTTCACGGCCCAGGCGGACATCTTTGGGATGCAGTAACTTAATGTCCTGCATGGCCACTTTGGCGACGCGGCTGGCGCGGCGATGCAGATCGCGAAGCTCGGTTGGGAGCGTCGCGGGGTCAAATGCGGCCGTTTCATGCGAAGCGCTCGCAATCGGTTCCGCTGCGACCGGCTCCTCAACTACCGCTGCGTGAACCCCAATCTCCGCGGAGGGTTCGACGGATTCTTCTGAGGGTTGGGTCGACGGCGGCTCTTCGTCCCAGTCCGACTTGAGTTCGGGGGGCGGAGGCACACGGAGCGGCGGCTCTGCGACGACTGGTTCGGCTTCCAAATCCGCCACGGCCGTAGCAGATTGTTCCTCGGAGCCTTTCCCATCCCGCGGATTCAGCGCCACGGCGACGAAATTGGAAAGCACGGAAAGGCCTGCGGCGAGGGCCGATGCGGCGGTCTGCGCGCGGAGCATGGCCGGCAGTGCGTTGCTCGGCCGGCTCGAGGAGCACGCCGCGACGAGGTCCGCGAAGGCCTGGTGAAGGTCGTCGGCGGTCCGCTGCAGCGGGGCCAAATTGTCGCGCAATGCCCGGGAAACGGCTTCTTCGAGGGCCTGCTCGAGAGTTCCTTTGCGTTCTTTCAAGCGATCCTACCTACTCAAATTATGAATCGGGTTGCGGGGGTGTCAACTGACTTTCCCGGTGGTAGTTCCAGACGGTGAAGCGGGTGTGCGAACAGGGGCACAGGGTTCGGGTTGGCCCCTCTGGGCCGAGGTTTCGCTTGCCTTCCCCGGCGCGGGTTCGTATCTTCGAGGCGCAAAGCGGGGGGAATTTCAGGCGCGATGTTGACCGCCAAGCAGGTCCAGGAATTGTTGAAGCTTAGGCCGCTGGAAGTCGAGGGCGGATACTTTGCGGAGTCTTACCGGTCGGCTTTATCGAGCGCGATCTATTACATGCTGACCCCGGATACTTTTTCGGCCATGCACCGGCTCAAGGGCGACGAGGTTTACCATTTTTATCTGGGTGACCCGGTCGAAATGCTCACGCTGAAGCCCGATGGCACGGCCGAAGCACTGCTGCTGGGGCCTAACCTCGATGGCGGGATGCGCCTGCAGCATGCCGTCACCGGCGGGACCTGGCAGGGTTCGCGGCTGGCTCCCGGCGGAAAATTCGCATTGATGGGCACCACCATGGCACCCGGCTTCGATCCCAAAGAATTCGAGCCCGGCAGGCGCGACGCGCTCAGCGCGCAATACCCCGCCTACGCCCCTCTGATTGCATTCCTGACCCGTTGAGCCCGGGGCCGCATCTAACGATGCAGGATCGCTCGTTCCCGGCCCGCTTCGATCGCCGGCTGGCGTTTCGTTGAGCCCGGAAAACGGAGGCATGCAATGCACGATGAAAGGCTCCTCGCCAAATATTTTGGACCGCTCCTGTTTCTCGCTTATGTAGCCCTGATTGCAATGGTCGTATTCGCGCTCAATATCATGCTGGCTGTAAAACTCACCGTGGTCGCGGTTGCGGCAATCGTCTTCGCGGCGGTCTTGAAGCCCGGGGCGCATGACACGCCGCCCTTCGGCAACGAGACGGACGACGAAGCGATTGTGAGCTCGGAAGGCTCGCACGGGCATTAGACCGGGGTTGGGAACTCGTCGGGCTAGGAAGCCCGGCGCGGCCGGAGCAGGTGCACGACGAAGAAGATCAGCGCCAGGGCGAGAAATATGTGGATGAAAAAACTCGCTACGTGAAATGCGACAAAAGCGAACACCCATACGATTACGAAGAAGAACGCGAGGAAGAGAAACAGAAAGCGCATCCACTGCCTCCAGACCGATGCTAGCACGGTTTGGGCTGTCGAAACGGCGCGCTCCGATGCAGCTTCGGGCCTCGTTTTTGCTTCGGGCTTGGGCGAAGTGGTATTCTGGAGCCTCCAACGGGGGCGATACGGTTTCGACGGAGACTGTCGCTGCTCGAAGGCATGCCGGGTCTCACCCGCCCGTAATAGGGTGAAACAACACAACTGGCAACTCACAGTTGGCTCTCGCAGCCTAACCAAAAGTAAGCTGCGCGTCTCCCCCGGCGTTACCTACGCGCTTGGGATGAGGCGTCACACAGTAGGCTGGCTGCCGCGTTTCGGTCCGTAA
>CAZLWY010000226.1:0-18748 GCA_964563425.1 uncultured Acidobacteriaceae bacterium
ATACCGTTTGCTATAGTCTCCTCCGTACTCGCGTTCCTCCGAACGGGTTCCGCGCCACAGCGCCGGCGCGACCCAGCCCTGAGGCGTCGCGGTTGCTGCGGTGGTGTTTGCGCCGGCAGCCCGCGACGTCGCTTGCGCTCATGGCCTTCCCCAATCGCCTAGGAGATTTTAGTGCGCGTTCTTACACCAACTGAAAACAAACGCTTCAACGAAATGATCGGCTTTGTCGGCTTGAGCCTGGCCGTACTGCTGGCGCTCAGCCTGCTGTCGTATTCACCGCTCGACGCGTCGTTCAATGTCTCGGCGCCGCCTCCCGGATCCGGGCCGGCGCGCAACTGGATTGGTCCGGTCGGCGCGCACACGGCCGATCTGTTTTTCCAGTTCGCCGGGTACGGAGCGTTTTTGTTCCCGATCGCAATGTTTCTGGTCGCGATGCGCTGGTTCCGCAGCCAGTTGTTGGAGGCGCCGACGACGAAGCTCGTCGGGTGGGGGCTGATGCTGGCTGCGGTTTCCGCAGAAGTGACGCTGATCCATATGCCGGAAGTTCGCGGCGCGCTGCCGGCCGGCGGGCTGGTGGGAAAACTTCTGGCGCAAGGATTGCGCGCGGCGCTGAATCCAGTGGGCGCGAATCTCGTCTCGATCGCCACGCTGCTGACGGCTTTGTTTATGGCCACCAGCTTTTCATTCCGCACCGCCGCTCAATGGATGAAGAAACCGATGGCGGCCGAAGGGATGGTGGGTCAATGGTTCGCGCGCGTGCAGGCTTGGCGCGAGGAGCGCGAATCGAAACGCCTGCGCAAGCAGGTGGAGGACATCAAAATCGCCGGCCGGAAGCCCGTTGCGCAGCAGCGCGTGTCGACCAAGGAAGTCGAAGACGACGAGGAAGAACTGATCGAAGCTATCGACAACAGACCCGCGCAGGGCGAACGCGGCCCGCATGTGATCCAGTTCCACGATCCGACGCCGCCTCCCCCGCCGAAAAAGGCCGCTGAGCCGAAAATTTCGCGCGGCAGGACGAATTTCAAACTGCCTCCGTTGAGCCTGCTGCAAACCGCCGAGCGCGGCGAAAAAATGGACGAGAGCGAGCTCAAGGAGTGCGCGCGCGCGATCGAGCAGAAGTGCTCCGAATTTGAAGTGGGCGGGCACATCACGCAGATTAATCCCGGTCCGGTGGTCACCACATTCGAGTTCAAACCTGAGGCAGGAATCAAGTACAGCCGCATCACGGGGCTGGGCGAAGATTTGTGCCTGGCGTTGCGCGCGGAATCGATATTGATCGAGCGCATCCCGGGAAAGTCGACCGTGGGCATCGAAGTGCCCAACGTACGGCGCGAGACGATTGCGCTGCGCGATGTGATTGAGTCTCCGGAGTTTTCGCATTCGTCCTCGAAGCTCTCCGTGCCGCTTGGAAAAGACTTGATCGGGCGTATCCGCGCGGCCGATCTGACGCAGATGCCGCATTTGCTGATTGCCGGCTCGACCGGCACGGGCAAAAGCGTGTTCATCAATTCCCTGCTGATGGGCATGCTCTACAAATCGACGCCGGACGAGTTGAAACTGGTGCTCATCGATCCCAAGCGGCTCGAGCTGGGCCTCTACGCCGATATTCCGCACCTTCAAACGCCGGTTGTGACGGACGCAAAAGTGGCCGCCAACGTCCTGCGCAACGCCACGAGAGAAATGGAGCGCCGGCTGAAACTGCTGGCGCAGCGGAGCGTCCGCAATATCGACCAATACAACCGCACGTTCGAGAAGAGTCAGTCGCTTTCGCTGTTCGACAAGACCGAGGACGAAGAACATCACCCGCTGCCGTACTTGGTGATCGTCATCGACGAATTGGCCGACCTCATGATGGTCGATACGAATGGCGTCGAGGAATCGATCACCCGATTGGCGCAGATGGCGCGCGCCGTGGGCATTCATTTGATTCTGGCGACGCAACGGCCGTCGGTTGACGTGATCACTGGACTGATCAAAGCGAACTTCCCGGCGCGCATTTCCTTCCGGGTGGCCAGCAAGGTCGATTCCCGGACCATTCTGGACACCAACGGCTCGGAATCGCTGCTCGGCAAAGGCGACATGCTCTATCTGCCGGCGGGTTCGTCCCGGCTGCACCGCATCCACGGTCCGTACGTTCACGAAAACGAAGTTGCCGGCGTGTGCGATTTCTGGCGCGAGCAGGCGAAGGCTGTTTACAACGAGGAATTGCTGAAGCCGCCGAAGGATGAAAACGCAATCAGCGGCGGGGGCGACGGCGAAGGCGGCGAGGAAGTTGACGACGACCTTTACCAGGATGCCGTGCGCGTCTGCTGCGAGATGGGCCGCGCCTCGACCTCAACCTTGCAGCGGCGCCTGCGGATCGGCTACGGCCGCGCCGCGCGGCTGATCGATCTCATGGAAAAGGACGGCATCGTGGGCCCGGCCGACGGCGCCAAACCGCGCGAGGTACTCAAATCCCGCGAGTGGATGAAGGAATTCGACGACTCCTCAAAATAGGGCGGTTTTCGCTTTCCTGCGCAGCCGCTTTTCCGTAAAATCTCAGATTGTCCCGGTGCCGAGGTAGCTCACCGGTAGAGCGCGGCCCTGAAAAGGCCGGCGTAGGCAGTTCAACTCTGCCCCTCGGCACACTCCATCTGTCCCGCACCGAGCAGGTTCCAGCTCCCCGACGCCACGTACATGCCGCCATCCGGATCCATTACGATCTTCTCGACGTGCTTGATGAGCCAGGCGCGCGCCGTCACCGTGTCACCGTTCAGGACCTCGCGGATGTCACGCATCCGGGTAAGGGCATTTTCGCGCAGCTTCTTGATTCGGGACCGCACTGAATCTGGTCGCGAAGACAGTAGCCGGTCGCTGATCTCTCCGAGTTCCCGTTCGCGCCGCGCGATCTCAGTCATGACTGTTACGGAATAAAGCCCGCTGGCGAGGCCGGCGGTAAGACGGGCAGCTTCGGACTCTAGCTCCGCCTTCCGCTTGCGCATCTGTTCCATTTCCCCGCCGATGCTCCCGAGCTCCTTCTCAAGTTGATCTTCGGAACCGATCGAGCGCGTAGTTCACCACGTCCTCGCGCAAAACCTTATCCTGAAGGCCGGCAAGTATCTTCGCTTCAAGAATGTCGCGCCGAACGCGATTCGAGCAAACCGAGTCGCCGCGGTGAAAGTTCAGCGGGCAACCATAGGTCTGATTTGGATGGTTTCGGCCGCGACCGGATACGATTTGAAGGTTGGCGCCACACTTCGCGCACTTCAAGAGTCCAACGATTGTCGGCCAGAATTTCCAGGTCCGGCGCGGCGGACCGTTCTGCTGCTTCACGCGCTCGGGCTTCTTAGCTTCAATCCGTTCGACGCAGAAGCTGAAGTAGATCCGTGTCACCTGACTTCGACTCGAAGAATATTCCCGTCTTTGTAGGCGATACGGACGCGCGCGCCATTGTGAATGTATCCACGGTTCCAATCGGAATTGAAGGCGAGGGAGCCCCATCCACTTCCATATGCAAAAGACGTCGGGCCGATTTGGAAACTCTCTGTCGAGTGCCCTCCGGGTGGCATCGGAACGAAATTCTCGACGGTTCCTTCTGCAACGCTGAAATCTCCTGTCTGAAGCGACTTCTTGAGGTTGTGATACTCATCAATGTCGGCGATCAGGGACACGGTCGAAAGTACAAGGACGATACCCGAAATGGACATAAAAACCTTGCCTTTGGTAGCGTAGTTGGGATCACTCGAATCTTTCAACCCCCATCCAAGTAGTCCGAAAATCGATGCGAATATTAGAATAAGCGCGTAAACCGCCAGTTGCGAACCGTTCAGCGAGACATCAAAGACGACGTGGTAGTTCACCGCAGTCACCCCCTTCCAAACAATGGCGCATTCCACAGTTCGGCGCGATTTTCGCATAGAGGATCGGTGGGAGCTGGGATTTAGTGAAATGCTGTACAGAGTACCTGATTGATGTCTTAACGAGGTCGGCCTCGCTCCGGCCCGAGTAGACTGTTCGGTGTTCGCCCTACAGAGCGCTGTGCCAAAAACCCTCGTGAAATCCGGCTCGGGAAGTCTTTTGTTTTGCGCAAACGCGGTTGAGCGTTTCACCCTTGTCCAAAGACAACTGATTGTGAAACACCGGCGGCAATTCTGCGCACAAAACAAATTTCAGCTATTGAACAGAAGCGCGGGGAAAAAGGCCATGAACTGCCTCTCGCGCTCAGGCGGGAACGCGAGATCCTGAATCTGCGTGCGAGCTAGACCGAAATGAAGGTAACCGCAGCAACAAATGGAGACTAATGGCTCTTATCGTCTGCTTGTTCAGAAGTCACCTGAACGTTAAAACCATTCAAATAGTGAGCATCTTTGGCCGACACTTGGATCGGGAGTGCTGCGAAGTTTTGTAGCATTCCTGCTACTTGTTTGAAATCACTTTTATCCGCCTGGATGCCGATCGACTTTCCGTCTTTCGTATCAATCGAGAAATAATGCTCATGGTGCGGCATCAGACCTACGATCAATCCCACTCCCAACGACAGCACTCCGGAAACGATTCCCGCGACCCAATGATGGTAGGCATTTTGTCCGTATCTTATCGAAGTAATGTCGCCGGCCATGATCGACACCGACTGGATAGGCGAGCACTTCGGGCAAGTCAGTTTCAGAGTCTTGTCGGACACAGCCAGCGAATTGCCCCAGTCCTTTTGAGCCGTATCGGTGATGCCAGGCGCCGTAAGTACCCTCAGCTTACTTACCGTTTGCGAGTAAGTGGGTGCAGCAACCAGCGACACTATGATCACTAGGCTTGCGATTCTCTTCATAGAACCCTTTTGACGACGCTTCATGCAGGGTTGCGCCAGGTCAACGTGTACGCGATTCTTACCGAATCGTCAAGGAACAGCATTGCCCGCCGACGCCTTCAGACGGGAATAATACGACGTTACCCAGCCGGTCGCCGTGAACGCAGAGCTCCCGATTCGAAGCTCGGACATGCCAGGCATTTCACACCGCGCGCGTCCAGCCCAGCGCGTGTGCCGAAATCACATGATTTTAATTCGGCAGTCGCGACGAATCAGCAACTTACGGCGCGGCTCCGTTAGGGACTTAGACACACCCTGTGCCTTGGCTTAACAAGGCGACGTTTGTCACCACGTTCGCTGGTGATAGACTTCGGGCATGTCTACAAGGAATTCCGGCAAGGCCAAGTCCGCTAGCCGGAAAAAGGCGAAACGAAAGAAAAAACCGATCCGGCGGAAGAGTTCGACTCATTCCAAACGGCCGAGTGTGGATCTGTCTGCGCAAATACATCAAGGGGTAGACTTGACAGCCACCAGCTCGTCCAAGATCATTCGATAGAACATGCGAAGGCTTGAAAGCGCGAACGGAGACGGCGACATCCTACGCTGTGAGCTAGCCTGCTTTGCGTTTTCTGGACGGCTCCGGTACCGACTTTAGCAAAGTCTTGCCACTAGCCGGTTTTTGCTCGATGCTCTTTTTCAAAGCAGCCATCAGGTCAACCGCTGGGGCCAGCACTTTATGGGGAACAACCGCGAGTTTCTGTCCGTGGGCCTTTGCCTCAATTAGCTTTTCAAGCTCCTCTTGATAGGCATCGCGATATTTCTCAGGTTCGAACTTGGCGGCAAGCGTCTGAATGAGTTGGGTGGCAAGTTTCCGTTCTGCATCTTTAACGTCGCTCCTATCGCCTCCGCCAAATTCATCGGCAGAACGGATTTCATTCGAATAGAACATCGTGTGAAGCGTAAGTCCGTTCTTGCGAGGGCGAATGATGACAATATTCTCGCGCCCATGCATCGTCAGTTTGGCGATGCCCGCGTAACCGGACGTGTTCATGGCGTCCAGAAGCAGATTATAGGGCTTCGCGCCGCCCTCATCGGGAGCCACGTAGTAGCTTGAGTCAAAATACAAAGGATCGATTTCGGCCAATTTTACAAATTCGAGAATCTCCATTGACCGGGCAGAATCAGGCTCGATTTCTTCGAGTTCCTGTGGCGTGAACAAAAGATATTGGCCCTTCTCGTATTCGTAGCCTTTTTCGATCTCAGACCGGTCAACCATCCGGTCACAAGTCGGACAGAACGTCGGCATCTTGATTCGCGTGTGACAGACGCTATGCAATTGGTTGAACGAGATTCGCTCGGACCGGGCCGCTGTTGACAGGCGAATCGGGATGGAAATGAGTCCGAACGTGAGAAAACCCTTCCATACAGAGGTTGCCATATGGCCTCCAAGGACGAGGAGAATATCAGAATATGGGACCGCCTGACGGTAGGGTATTCCAACCGTTACGGCGAAGATATGGCGAAACCCATCCCTAGCGGACTGCTCGAGAGCGAACTGTTTGGACATGAGCGGGGATCGTTCACCGGCGCGATCGCACAGAAGATCGGCCGGCTCGAGCTCGCGCATCAAGGTTCGCTCTTCTTGGATGAGATTGGAGATGGCATCACTCAGACAAATTGGACCAGGCCGCGCCCTCGCCACCCTTCCCATAGCCTAATAATTTCCCATCGCGATGTTCCGCTCGCCCCTCACCTGGTGTCCCGATTTATGAACGGAAGGTGCATACTACTGCACCATGCTCGTAACTATTCCGACAAGATAATTCCTAGATTCCGCCCAGCCAAATGAGAAAACGAAGAGAACCCACAACAGCGGGAGAGCTCATCGCAGAGCTCGAAAAAGGCCCGGCAAGGGTGGCGCGCCGTCGTCGATGATCCTATGATGACGGCGTTCAGCGCGCGGTAACCTGCGGGTCGGGGACGACAAGGAGCCAACGTGAAACAACCGCTGCTTGGGATCGTGGCCTCGGTGCTCGTGATCGCCGTCTCACTGGGCTTCATCGCGCTATTCGCGTTTCCTATATTTGCGACGTGGGTTGCGTTTCTGACGATCTGCTTCATACCGATGCAGATCGTCACGTCCGTGACCTGGGGATGCAAGCATCCGGGCTTCGCCGCCTCGCGTCCGCAGCCCGCGAAGGGAATTCTTCTGACGCTGATGGCGCTGTTGGTCGGCGCGATTGTAGCCGCCGTCCATTTCACGACCGTGGGCGGCTGGATCAATCCACCAACGCCGATGCTGGCCATGTGCATCATCGCATCGGTGATCATTGCGTTCTGGCTGGCGATCATGTGGGGCGGCTGGCCGTTCAATAGGCTGATCAAGAATCCGGTCGGCGCGGGGTTCGCGATGCTCGTTGCCTCCTACGTCATCAACTATCTGCTGTTCCGGCTGCTATTCAACTACGGATTCATGCGGGGCGCGCCGGTGTATGTGGCGGGGCTCGATCCGCACGGACTGTTCAACGCCTGGAGTGTACTGGTGTTTTACGTCACGGTGATCGCTGCGATGTTTCTGTCGCTCAACTTCGATCTGTGGCCTTTCACGGCATCTCCGGCGCTGATGAAGCAGCCCGTGCTGGGGATGGTCTGGACGATCACGGCGCTGGTCCTTGGAGGCTTCGCGTTCTATCTCGGCGTAAACGTGATGGGAATGGACGTCGTGTCGTTCATGGTGCGCGCTCCCATACCCTTCGTTTTCGGCACCATCATCGTTCTGAACATGCTGCACGGATCGCTGTTTGGCAAGCTGACTCAACCGCTGAAGGGTGTCTTGAACGCGCTTGCGTCCGCTGTGATTGGAGTCGTGCTCGCGCAAATCTACGGATTTTTGGCGCCGGTGGTGACCGGTGCGGTCAAGCCGGGCCCACCCAGCTACGATTTCGAGATATGGCTCGCCTCGGCGCTGCTGGCTGTGACGTTCCCGTTCCTGATTTTTTACGCGGAGTTTTTCAGAATGTGGCCGCTGCACAAGGAGGCAGAGGAGCCGGCGGCGGCTCCCTCGGCAAGCTCGCCACCGCTGGCGACATAGCTCACCTGCGGGGCAACTCCGGTCGTTCCGGGAAGATTCAAGACTTCAAAACCTGGCTCAATCGGCCGAAGCGAAGCCCACGAGAACTCGTGAGCCCCGAGAAGATCCAAAGTATTCTTGGCCTGGCATCGAAGCCGTAGCACGCCAACGGATGTTCGGTGAACCCAACTCCCGGCCGTCGCGACGCGGGCTCCACGTCGGTGTGCGATTCTACAGTCGTATTCCGCCGAACACGAAAACCAGCACAGCGATGAGCAGTACCGTGCCGACAATTCCCAGTCCGCCGCCTGTTCCCCATCGCGAATAGCCGTAATAGCCTCCGCCACCGCCGAACAACAGCAACAGGATGATAATCAGTAGCAACATTTGAGTCTCCTTGTTAGCTTTCAAACTGCGTCGATCCTACTGGCCGAGAACTTTCTCCACCTTCCCAACGATCTTTTGAATTTTCCCGCCTATCTTTTCTGTTTGTCCTTCGGCTTCGAGATCGGGATCGTTCATCAGTTTTCCGGCTTTCTCCTTCACCGCCCCCTTGAGGTCGTGAAGATCGCCGCCGAACTCATCCTTCGTGCTTGGCTTTATCATTGTTGGCTCCTTGTTCTCGATTCCGTTTGTTTCCCTCGCAGAGAACATCGTGACCCTTGCGCGTCGCGATATCTGTCCCATTGTGGACTAGGCGATTTCCGCCCGGTCGGTGCTCGCTCGTTTTTATAAGGCGTACGGAATGGGCAGTCGGGTGAACGAAGTCGAATGACGGGACGAGCTTGACCTCTTTCGCGGCGACGGTAACCTCAACATGAGCGCCTTTTCTTAAGCTTCACATCGTCGCCATGTTCATCCGTTAAGGCGTTTTCAATGCGAACGTCGCGATATCGGCGGTCGGCTCCTTCAACCGCGATCTGTGCCTTTTGCGGTTGGCTTGGGCGCGGAGACGGGACGATCTTGTGGATGGTCCCCGGCATGGTGACGCTCGGCCGCTCTGGAATCCGCGTTAGGTCCCAATTCAGTTCGGCGATCTTCGCGGACCTGGCCATGCGGGGCTTCGCCATTTCCTTCCTGACGCTGGCGGGTACTCCCGTGCCGGATTCCCTGCTCGCGTGTTTGTGTGCCATGCACACACAATACGATCGGCGTGCGAACCGCGCAGTCCCATTCCGCACACCCCCGACTCCCCGTGAATGATCGAGATTGTGTGCGGAACGGGGCAGAGGTTCCGCAACGAAGGGTGCAGACTGGGTCATCGGGATTTTGAATCCGAGAAGTCTTGGGTTCGGGGAGATGACGATGTTTGGCTATGGAATCATCGGAACGATCTTAATTATCCTCGTAGTTGTTTGGCTCGTGCGGAGAGCGTAAGCGTCGGCTCAGTCGTAAAGGACAACGCTTGGAAGCGACTCGTCGATCTTAAGTCCGCCGTTGTAGTGGATTATCGCGCTCTACGGCGTCGGGACGCATCCGCAGGAGCGGCCCGATAGCGCATCTGTGCGCGGCTGGCAATTTGAAAGCGCCAGGCTAGACAGGCCGTTCGAGCGCGGCGCGATCCCACTTTCCGTTGATGGCGGCTGCTTCGTAGGTTGACTGAAAAAAATCAAGGACGGCGCGCTGGGGATCGGCGGAACGGCGTACCGCATCGTAGGGAAGGAAGTATTCGCCCGGCTGGGCGTTGTATGCCGCCTCCGACGGCAGGACTTTGGATTCGCGAAAGCCGGGGGGCTCCGGCGCGGCGTAGGCGTAAAACATCGGCGCGTCAAATCCGCCCTGGCCCGGCCACCAGCCCACGCTGCTGACTTCGTGCGAGTAGGCCTCGCGCGTTACCGCGTCGGCTCCCGGCCGGTTGGGCGCGCGGCGGCCGGAAAATCGAGTCACCGCCAAGTCGAAGCTTCCCCAGAAAAAATGGACCGGGCTGCATTTGCCAATGAAGCGCGCGCGGAATTCCTTGCACAGCGCGTCGACGGTCGTCAACGCGCGCCAGAATCGCTGGGTGGAGACGCGATCGTAGGATGCGTGGATCGTATCCATATCGAAGCGGATTGGGTTGGCGATCTCGACCGGCATCGGCCAGATCTTCGCGTCGATCGAAAGAGACGCAAGCGTCGATTTGAACTCGCCGTAGAAATCGGCCACGCTGCGCGGGGTCAGCGCCATCGTTATGGTTTCGTCGCGGCTGCTCGTGAACCGCAAGACGTGATCGATAAAATCGAACTCGCATTCGACATTTCCGAAGCGGTACGGAATTGCCGAAGTGGTGAGGCCGCGGGCGCTGACGTAGAGCGGGACCTGCCACCAGTGATTCTGCCGCGGCGACAGCGCCAGGCGCAGCTTGCCAACCATCTGCGTCCACAGGTGCAGGGTCGCTTGCGTCGCGGCCCATTCGCCCAGCGGAAGCGCCGGCCACGCTTCGTCGCGAGATAATCCAGAGAGTGTGGGCTTGCTGGCCATGAGGTCTCCGCCCGAGGGCTACACTTGCTACACTTCCATGTTGTCGACGTAGCACCAGCGCCATTCTTCGCCCGGCTCGATCGAGCGCATGATCGGGTGGTGGATGGCACGGAAGTGTTTTGTGGCGTGCTTGTTCTTTGAGCTGTCGCAGCAGCCGACGTGGCCGCAGCTGAGGCACATCCGCAGATGCACCCAGCTGTCGCCCATCTTCAGGCACTCTTCGCAGCCGTTGGTATTTGGATGAACCTTCTTGATTTCCTTCACGTGCGGACAAGCATCGGCCATGGTCGATTCTCCCTCAGGCGATGAAAAGTCACGTAGCGCGGAGCCCTCAGGCCAGCCTATCGCCGGCGCATTTTTGCGAGCAGGCGCAAAACTTCGACATACATCCAGACCAGCGTGACCATGATCCCGAACGCGCCGTACCATTCCATGTACTTGGGCGCATGGGCCTGAACGCCGGTCTCAACAAAATTAAAATCGAGAATCAGATTCAGCGCGGCAACGATGACGATGAGCACGCTGATCAGAATTCCCGCCGGTCCGGCACTGTTGAGGAGTGGAACTTGCCTGCCGAACATCCGCAGAACCATGTCGACCAGATACACGACGGCGATGCCGCCGGTCGCGGCGATGACGCCGATCGCGAACTTCGGAGTGGCCCGAATCGCCCCCGAGGTGTAGAGAACCAGCATCACGACCGTAATGCCCAGCGTGAGGCCCAGCGCGTTGATGGCAATGCCGTGATAACTCTGCTCGAGGAACGCCGATAGCCCTCCCAACGCGAGCCCCTCGAGAAGCGCGTAGATGGGAGCTGTGACTGGCGACCATTCCCTCTTGAAAACCGTCACCATGGCGAAGACGAAACCGCCGATCAGTCCGCCGGTCATCCAGGGCATCGCCGCAGGGGCGCCTTGCGTGTTGGCGATCCACCAGGTCCAGGCCGCCGTAGCAGAGACGCAGAAAAGAAGGAATCCAGTCTTGTTCACCGTGCCCTGAAGGGTCATCGCATCGCCCGTGGCGACGCTGCCTTCAAAGGTCTTGGCGTTCAGAGCCGGGTTGGAGGTTTTAAACAGGCCGGGCATTTTCAAACTCCTCTCACGTCGCCATTCTACTCGGAATTGCGTTTCGATACACTCTACGCGCCCGATGTCCGGAACCAAAAGCTCGCCGAAGGGCAATCGCATTCGCGTTCGACGGTTGCGGCGCTCCGAGCTGCCGACGAATACCGTCAAGTTGGCGCGATACTTGATCGGCAAAACCTTGGTGCACGACCTGCCGCAGGGACGAATCAGCGGCCGGATCGTCGAGACCGAGGCCTATCCGGTTGGCGACGCTGCCGGCCATGCCTTCACGGGGCGGTCGCTGGCCAACAATTCGCTTTTCCTGGCGCATGGCACGGCCTATGTGCGCTTCACCTATGGATCCTGCTGGCTTTTCAATGTGGCAAGCGAAATGGACGGAGTCGGGGCCGGAGTGCTGATCCGCGCACTGGAACCGCTCGAGGGGATTCCGGTGATGGAGCGCAGCCGGCATACATCTCGCCTGCGCGACCTGGCACGGGGGCCTGGGAGGCTGGCGGAGGCGCTGGGCATCGACAAGCGGCTCGACGGACTTGATCTCTGTTCTGCCGGCGGCAAAATCTGGCTCGGGACCGCCGTGCGCCGTGCCGGGACCATCGGAGTGAGCATCCGCATCGGAATCACGCGCGATGCTCACCGGCGGCTTCGATTCTTCGAGCGTGGTAACCCATTCATCAGTGGACCCCGCCTTCTCAATTCCCGATCGACCGGCAAGCGCCCGGCTTCCCTTTAGCAGACCGCTGTTGCGGCCTTGACAATTGTGCCGTAGCTGCCAATAGACGCTCGTTGCCCGGAGGGCCAAATTGGGGGTAGTACCAGTACCCACTTTGGAGGAAGCGATGCGTCCCGTCGTGCGTTTTGCCGTGGTTCTGTTGTGCTATGCGGCTCTTTTCATCCCCCCGGTTTTTGGCGGCGGGCACGGACATAACGGCGTGCACCCCCACGGCAAGGTCTTGGGCGTTGTGTCGCAGACCAACCTCGGGCACATCGACCAAACCGACGCCCGAATGGGCTCCGACGTCTACTCTTGCGAGAACCTGAGCACCGACGACGGCGGCACCATGCGGGTGCGGATCTCGGGCGGCCAGGTTTTCCTGGCGACGCAGAGCAATGCGGAACTTGAAGACGAAAATACCGAAATCGAAGTGCTGGCCGACAGCGGCACGATCGGATTTTCGGAGCCGTCGACGGGCACGCTTTCGATTCGGACTCCGGCGGGTATGGTGCGGGCCGAAGGCGGCTCGGCGGCCGCTGGAGAGATCACCTACAAGGGGACGAATGAGCTGATTATTACCGCGATGCGCGGCAATCTGACGCTTGATAGCGACGGCGAACTGCGCACGATTCCGGAAGGTAAGTCGGCGGACGTGACGTTTCAGGATGCGTTGTCGCAAGCCTGCCATGAACCCGCTGCGCTCGAGCAGGCATCCACGCACCCAAAGATTGACTTCTTGATTCTCGTCCCGGCTGCTCTGGCCATTCCGAGCTACATTCTCTGGCAGGAGATGACGGAAAGTAACTCGAAACCGAGCAATTGATCGATTTTCATGGCCGGTTTAGGACGCGTTGTGTCGCCGTCGGTTCCGGGTCAGGCCCAGGGTGCCCACATGCCGCAGAAAGAGAACGTCGAAGCTGTCAATCGCGCGATCGCACGGTTCAACGCCAAAGATCTGGAAGGCTATCTCGAAATGTTCGACAAGGCCGTGATGTTCCACGGATTGTCGCGCAGGCTCAAGCCGGGTGTCGGCGGGCTGCGGGATTACTACTCGGCGCTTCGCGAGGGATTTCCCGACATGCGGCTATCGAGCGAGGATGTGATCGCCGAGGGCGAAAAAGTCGCGAATCGCTATACGTTTTATGGCACGCACAAGGGACAGTACATGGGTGTCGCGCCGACTTCAAAGCTGGTTATTTCGCCGGGCATGGTGATCCATCTTTTCCGCGCCGGAAAATGCATCGAGACGTGGCAGTCAACCGACGCGCTCGGATTCCTGACGCAACTCGGAGTGGCTCAACCGCTCCTGCAGAAGTAAGCCGTTCCCACGCTCCCTCCTGTCCCGGGACTACCTTCGAGCTGACTCTAGGGATTCGGCGCAAGGGAACCCTGAATTTCCGCGATCGGTCAAGCTCCGCTGCTGCGACCCGGACGTCTGGCCCGACGCCCGTCGGCCCCGGCGCATTCGGAGGTGTTTGGGACGTCGGTTGCACAGTCGGCTGCAGCCGCGCGATGAATAGACGCTGCCGTGCAAAGCAACCGACGCCCACGAGCGCCAACTGAATTGAGCGAGCCGGCGCAGACATCATGCAGATGCGGAAGCTGCGCCTTTGAAGAACGCCAGCAGATCGGCGTTGATTTGATCGGCGTGCGTTGCGGGCATGCCGTGCGGGTAGCCCGGATAGGTCTTCAGTGTGGCATTTTTCAGAATCTTCGCCGACGAGCGGCCGGCCGCGTCGATGGGCACGATCTGGTCGTCTTCGCCGTGCAGCACCAGGACGGGAATGTCGATCTTCTTCAAGTCCTCGGTGAAATCGGTTTCCGAAAAAGCCTTAATGCAATCGTAGTGGGCCTTCATGCCGCCCAACATGCCCTGTAGCCACCAGTGTTCGCGGATGCCCTCGGAGATGACCGCGCCGGGGCGGTTGTAACCGTAGAAAGGCAGCGTGATGTCCCGGTAGAACTGCGGCCGGTTCGCCGCCAGAGCCGTGCGCAGGCCATCGAAGACCTCGATGGGCGCACCGAGCGGGTTTGCTGGGGTCTTCAACATCAGCGGCGGTACGGCGCTGATCAGCGCCGCTTTCGCGACGCGCTTCGAGCCGTGGCGTCCGAGATAGCGTGCCACTTCGCCGCCTCCGGTCGAGTGGCCTACCATGATCGCGTCGTGCAGATCGAGATGTTCAAACAGCGCCGCCAGATCGTCGGCGTAGGTGTTCATCTCATTACCGTCCCAGGTTTGCGTGGAGCGGCCGTGCCCGCGCCGATCGTGCGCGATCACGCGATAACCCTTCTGCCCGAAGAAGAGCATCTGCCCGTCCCAGTCGTCGGCGCTAAGCGGCCAGCCATGGCTGAATACAATGGGTTGACCCGAGCCCCAATCCTTGTAAAAAATCTTGGTTCCGTCCTTTACGGTAATCGTCGGCATGCTGCCTCCTAAGCGAATGGACCGCGGTGAGTTCGTTACCACGCGGAGATATAGCAGAAATGTTACGGCGCGATTATACGCGCGCACCGTGTGAAACGTAAGTGCTCCGTTTCCCAACCGACCACCTACAGCGTTGCGCTTCCGAGCTTACTATTTTGATCCGATAGGCTCGTGCTGTTGATTCAGCGAGAATCGCTCGGTTTGAATGGACCCATTTCTCGCTTGAGTGAGGAGACGACAGCATGAGCGCAGCATCCCGATCGTTGGTCTACGAGAACTCGCCGCTCTCGGCCGAGGCGTCCGCTTCGGGTGTGTCCTGGGCCGCCGTCGTCGCGGGAGCCTTCGTCACCGCGGCGCTTTCGCTGATTTTACTCGCACTGGGCGCGGGTGCCGGGTTGTCTTCGCTATCGCCGTGGACGAACTCGGGGGCGCCAGCTTCTGCGGTCAAACTCGGCGCGCTGATCTGGATTTCGCTCACCGAGATTATTTCCGCTGGTATCGGCGGGTATTTGGCAGGCCGACTGCGCACGAAATGGACGGGCGTGCACACCGACGAAGTCTACTTTCGCGATACGGCTCACGGATTTCTGGTTTGGGCAGTCGCGCTGGTGATTTCCGGCGCGTTGCTCACCACGGCGTCCAGCGCGATGGTCGGGGCTACGGCCCGAGCTCAAAACGAATCGCAGGCTGATGACACCCGGCTCAATCCAAACGATTATTTCGTGAACGCTCTGTTCCGTTCGTCTCAGCCACTTCCGGCGAATGAGTCGTCTGCGCGCACCCAAGCAGCCGTGATCTTCGCTCATGCGCTCGCGCAGGGGGCGCTGACGGATGACGATAAGAACTACGTTTCAGATCAGGTCGCCGCCGCAACCGGCATCAACCGCGCTGACGCCGAGCAACGCGTCACCGACACGTTCCAGCGCGATCAACAGGCCGCCGACGCCGCGCGCAAGGCCGTGGCCCACGCCCTCTACTGGCTGTTCGTAGCCTCGCTCATCGGAGCCTTCTGCGCGAGCTACGCGGCCCTGCTTGGCGGCCGGCAGCGCGATCGCATCAGGACATAGATTCACAAGATCGAGGCGCGAGATTCGTAACGGATTTCAGCCGTTTCCGAAAGGAGCTTTGAATGCGTTCCATTATCTTGTTGCTGCTGGGCGTTCCGATCCCACTGATTATCTTGATCGGCCTGGTCAGCCACTTCTGAGCTCGGGGCTGTTGTGCGAGGCGCCGAATGACTGTCGGGAGGCCGTTCTGCGCTCCACTGCATGAGTAGTATTCAACGGCAAACTTTGTACGGAAATCACAATTCGTTTTCCTAAATCCAATATCGAAGGGGTTATGGGAACATCTCGAACGGGCACTTGGACCGAAAAGGAGCCCTCACTCGTCGTTAACCGATTGCGAAGAAAAGGCGATTCCCGGAACCGATCGTCTCGCCGGATGCGCCGCACATGAGCACTGCTTTGGCAATGAACTTGCGGCACTTACGGAGTGGATCGAACGGTCTTGGCGTCCACGGGGGAGTTGGGTCATGGCCATCGCGAAAAGAGCCCTTCTGCTGATTGCTCTCGTCGGTCTGGTGTTCGCAGGCACAAGTCGGGCCGACGAGCTCTTCAACAATCTCGGCGCTGCGCCAGATGGAGCCGATCCGACGGGCAGCGACTGGGGGCCGCTCGCGGACTCATTCTCAACCGGATCGAGCGCGTTTGACCTCAATTCGCTGACCGTAGCCCTGACCGGAACGGGTTCCGCGGGAACCACGACGGCCTATCTACTGAGCGATTCCTCCACCACGCCGGGGTCGGTCCTGGAGAAAATCGGCTCAATCAGTGAAGCAGACCTGTCGGGTACGCCCGGTTTCTACACTCTTTCCACGTCCTACGTCCTGTCGCCGGAGACAATGTATTGGATCGAGCTCACATCGGATGACAACAGTGCCGGCTGGGATTGGTCCTTCGACACGTCCGGTACCGGCGTCGCTGGAGAGTTTTTTGCGAATTTCCGGGGGACCACCGCGTTGGGCGTATTTCCGAACGACAATGGCCCTTACCAGATGGAAGTAGCGGGCACGAACGAAGTTCCCGAGCCGAGCTCGATCGTTCTGCTGTTCGCGGGATTTACCGCAATCCTATGTATCGCCTTTCGCCGCCGCTCGGCAGCGCTCAAGAGCGCTCCGTCCGCCGGTTAGCGCGCGGCCAGGACAGAAGAAATCGAAGAATTTCGTTTGCACGCAGCGGCAAGAGGCATCACCCACAGGGCCAACCGACTAAACACTGGAAGGCAACAAGGGAGTTGGCGAAGCCAGCGAGCGTGTCCGCGCGCGCCGCGCAGCCTGCGCCAGTACGGCAAGGTGCCGCGCCCTAAAATGCCTTTGGGCCCGGCGGCCCCATCCTCGCACGAAATAATAATTCAGCGCACCAGCCGCTCCGGCGCTCAGCACGGGCACGATTCGCCCGGCCCACTTCTCCGCCACTTCGGTGCCCACGCGCACGGCAATCCGGTCAATAATTCGCGCAACCAGTCGCTCCACGGCCTGCTTCTCCAGAAAATCCCGGCCCATATCCAGCCCGGCAGCACTCGCCGCCGCAATCCACAAATCGACCGTCTCTTGTTCGGTCGCGTATTCAAATCCGTACAGCAGACTCAGCCTCTGCAGCATCCGCATGGTGATGGCCGCCAGGATCCCCATGTCCGGCACCACCGTCAGGAACCCGCCCAGCCCGAGCCCCGCGCCTTCCATGGCTGCCATGCGCGACGCCGATTTAATCGCGCTCGCGGCGATCGGGTCGACTACTTCGGGCCCCAGGTCAAACATCTCGTCCCAGGCAACAATCGGCAACCGGTACGCGCGCTGCACGTGGCGCAGATATTTCCGTTCGTCGATCTGGACCTGCTGGTAGGCCCGCCGGAATCCCGCGCCTGCAGCCGCGGTAACCAGCGAGACGAGCGAATTCGACCTTCGTTCCTTGGCCATCGATACCTGCCACTTCAATTGTAGCCCCGATCCTCCCGATCTTCTAACCGGCGTTTTATCCGTGTGCCGGATTCGATTTGCAAATGCCTCGCGGATGCCGCATCATGCTTTTCTTCGGTCCATCCGGCGCGGCGCTCAAGGTTTAGCGCGCGCGTACGAGTGCCGCCCTGATTTCCTGCGGCCTCGCTCAAGAAAAACCGGCAATACGACATCAGCCGACCAAGGGGGAAAAGGAATGCGCAGGCCCGCAAGTATCGCTCCGCCAAAAGGAAAACTCGGCGTGCTGACGCCCGGGATGGGCGCCGTCAGCACCACATTCATGGCCGGAGTCGAGCTCGTGCGCCGCGGTGAATCCGTCCCCGTCGGCTCGCTAACCCAGCTTGGAACGATCCGCCTGGGCAAGCGCACCGAAGGTCGCGTCCCGAAAATCAAGGATTTCGTTCCGCTCGCCAAGCTCGACGATCTCGTGTTCGGCGGGTGGGACGTGTTTCCCGACGATGCCTACCAAGCCGCGGTGAAAGCCGGCGTCCTCGAGTCCAAAGACCTCGACAAGGTTCAGAAATTCCTCAAGTCGATCAAGCCGATGAAAGCGGCCTTTGATCAAACGTACGTCAAGAATCTGCAGGGCACCCACGTCAAGAAAGGCAAGACGAAATACGACCTGGCCGAGCAAATCCGCCAAGACATTCGCGACTTCAAGAAAAAGAACAAGCTCGACCGCCTGGTGATGGTCTGGTGCGCTTCGACCGAAGTTTTCCTGAAGCCGGAGGCCGTGCACCAGGACCTCGTCTCGTTTGAGAAGGCGATGAAAGCGAATCATCCGGCAATCGCGCCGTCAATGCTCTACGCCTGGGCCGCGATCAGCGAAGGCGTGCCGTTCGCCAATGGCGCGCCGAACCTCACCGTCGATATTCCCGCGCTCGAGGAATTTGCGAAGTCCAAAAACGTGCCGATCGGCGGAAAGGACTTTAAGACCGGGCAGACGCTGATGAAGACCGTCCTCGCGCCCGCCTTCAAAGCACGCATGCTCGGCCTCAACGGCTGGTTTTCAACCAATATTCTGGGCAATCGCGACGGCGAAGTGCTCGACGATCCCGGCTCCTTCAAGACCAAGGAAGAATCCAAGCTCGGCGCGCTCGAATATATTCTTCAACCGAGTATTTATCCGGACCTCTACAAGAAGATTCACCACAAGGTCCGCATCAACTACTATCCGCCGCGCGGCGACAACAAAGAAGG